>JAKFDY010000076.1:0-16426 GCA_036675885.1 Lacibacter sp.
AACAACAAAGCTATTGGGCTCCGTTCCGCTTCGGCTACGCCTTCGCTACACTACGCCCAATAGCTTTGAGCATAACATGAAAATATTCTACTTTTAAACTGTACTAAAAAGGGGGAGCCTACAAGGGGTTTACCTGTGATAGCCATCCATTGTTTGCCATGTAAAGGAGGCTTTTGTGTTTGTTGTGCGAATATGGATAATGAAAATAAGAAGGCTGTTGGCAGACTGAATAATTTTCTCATGCTGTTGAATTTGTTGCTTAAAGTTAGGCAGAGAAACGGCAGGAAAAATGCGATGTGATGAGTGGTTGATTCACCCTTTTGTTAGTTGCTCAATGTCGTCAAGATCTTTTAAGCGACCAGCTTTCTTTTTTGCTTCAAGGAGATGATTCAGGTGGAGAGTCCGCACTTTTAAATCCTGATCTTCAAATGTGGTTGAAAGCGCAAAACATTCTTTAAAATCAAGTCCTTTTACTTTTGTCATGATATCAATTGCAACAGGTTTTCTTCCGAATTTAAATACATCCCAATTTTCATGATGCAGAAAATTGTCTTTCGTCATATCAAAAACAGGCATATGAAATTGATGAAATGCTTTTAATAATTTACTGTAGTTTTCTTCTGTTCGTTCTACCCAAATATCGAGGTCACCGGTTACCCTTGCATGTCCATGTAATATAACTGCAAAGCCTCCAACAAGAATGTAAGACACTTGCTGATCATTAAGTGTCTTAATGAAGTCCCTGAAATCGTCTTGAAAAATATTTCCCATCAGGACTGTTTAGAAATGCTAAAAATTGTTTTGTCCATTACAGGAGGATGATTTATATCAAACCCGTAAGCTAAACTGGTTAAGTAAAAAGATACTTTCAAACGTTCTTTCCAGCTATAATTTCTGTAGTCTCTCATATAATCATCTGCTTCCTCCACACTCATAGCCTGGAAAGCAGTTTTGTCAAGCCTGTATTTCTTTTTCTCATCACCCATGCTATAAAGTTAAACCAAATGGATGTACATAGTAGTTCAAATTCTTCCGGTGCAAAACCGACAGATAATAAATTAAATATGAATGAAATTCATTGGACTAATGAATGTGTTCGTTGGTATTATTAATTGCATGTGTAGTTTCAGTATTTAATCTTTAACGGACTTGTTTTCCATTTCTCAAATGCAACCAAAGCTTCTTCCCGAAGTAATTGATGAATTGCCAGCTTTCTTTCTGTATGTGAGAGATCAATCTCATCATAAATAAACTTGTCATCAAAATCAACAGCAGCAGCATCTTCTTTGGTATTAGCGAAATATATTTTTGCTGGACGTGCCCAATAGATCGCCCCAAGGCACATAGGGCAGGGCTCGCAACTGCAATAAATTTCGCAACCATCTAATTGAAATGAATTTAAAGTTGAACATGCTTTGCGGATAGCTACAACTTCAGCATGAGCAGTGGGATCATTTGATGATGTTACTTCATTCACTCCGCTGGCAATGATTTCCCCATCTTTTACGATCACTGCTGCAAATGGTCCGCCTTTCCCGCTTTCTACATTTTCAATCGAAAGCCTGATTGCTTCACGCATGAAATATTCGGGTGTATTTTGTAACATCAAATCATTTTAAACGATAACTTAATACCAGGTTGCGGCTGCTCCAGCAAAAATAAATTTACGCAATGTATTTTTATTTACAACAGACTATTAAAGCGGAAATTAACGTTGTTAGATTCATTCGTTTTTTACGGTTGATGGTCCTTTTTTGGTTATCTTAAATATGAGACCGATGTTGCCGTACTCATGACTTTTAACCTGCCTGAACTCTTTACTCTGCAGATGCTGCGAAATTGAAATGCCGGCAAATTTTGTTTCATATGCAATGCCGAAAGCAAAGCCGTAAATAATCCTGTTTATATCCTGCCACTTAATCACATATGCATCATCTGCCCAATTACTGCTTCTTTTTTTAAACAGGCTGCCTTGCAACAACGCATTGTATGCAACAATGGTTACCTGGGGTTGCATGGAAAAAACAAAACGGCCTTTACGATCCTTATTTGTATAAACGCCGGCAATTTCATCAGCAGAAAAGTAATTCAAATGCTTACCTGTTCGAAAAAGCAATCCAACCCTGCAATTGTTAAAGGTTAACCCGGCGTTTACATCTGCTATGCCAATGAGTTCTGTATTTTGGTTATGACGCCATAAATTTTTCTCATAGTTAAGACGGTAATTTAAAATGAGGTCGTTTGGTAATTGACTTGACCATCCTTCGGGCTGGGTATAATCAACAACTCTGTGAAAAAAATTCTGTATTTGTTCGCCCATTGCAAATGGGCCAATCGCTCCTATTGAAACTGTAGATATTACCCTGGATTTCTTTGGTTGGTTTGTATACATTTTCCCATAGTTGATGAAGAGTGCTGCAGCGTATGGATAATCATTCTGTACCGGACCGGGGATTTTGATATCTGTTGGGGTATTGGTTATTTGCCTGAGTGACAGGAATGTTACAGGACTATTATTCGTTTTCTGATCAAGCAAACTGAACACTTTTTTGTTTTTTCTGGCTGTGTAAAAAAAGGAAATGCCAAGCCCTCCTGTATAATAATAATCCGTTCCTTTGCCACGGTAGTTTAAATAGTCTTCATCGATCCATAGATCAAATAACAGGAGCCTGCTTTTTTGGGCAAAAACCATTGCGTTGGAAAAGCTAAGTGATAAAATCAGGCACCATATATAACTAATAAATCTGTTCATCATTTTGCCGTTCAAGGCAGTTTATGAAACTGATGTATGCCGCTTCTGAAGGTAGTTGCTGATAAAAATGAATGATACACACTGTAACTTACACTACTCATAAATCAGCCCATAAAGCTAACTCCAGATATGATTCTCTTGAAATGATGTATATCAAGCCGGCGTATGATTACTCTCATTCAAGTATGGCAATAAAAAATCACGCTATTCAGCGTGATTTTTTATTGCGTTCCTGACCACTTTTAATTGGCCAATGTTACTATGCTTTTGCAAACTCTGAACGGATCACATTCAACGCACCGCCGGCTTTAAACCATTCGATCTGCTGAGCATTGTAGCTGTGGTTAACAGTGATGCTTTCACTGCTTCCATCAGCGTGGTTCAACACTAATTCTAATGGCACACCAGGAGTGAACGATGTTAAACCAATCACATCAATGGTATCATCTTCAAGGATCTTATCGTAATCTTCTTTGTTAGCAAATGTTAATGCCAACATACCTTGCTTCTTCAGGTTTGTTTCGTGGATACGTGCAAATGATTTCACCAATACTACACGTACACCCAGGTGACGTGGCTCCATGGCTGCATGTTCTCTTGAAGAACCTTCACCATAGTTTTCATCGCCCACCACAATTGATCCAACACCTGCTGCTTTGTAAGCACGCTGTGTGTTTGGTACTGTGCCATATTCACCAGTCAACTGATTTTTTACAGTATCAGTTTTTTCATTAAAGAAATTGGTTGCACCAATCAACAGGTTGTTACTGATATTATCTAAGTGACCACGGAATTTTAACCATGGACCAGCCATTGAGATATGATCAGTTGTACATTTTCCTTTTGCTTTGATGAGAAGGTTCAATCCTTTGATGTCAACACCTTCCCATGCAGAGAACGGATATAACAACTGCAAACGCTTGCTGTCTGGTTTCACATCTAACTGCACTGTGCTTCCATCTTCAGCAGGAGCCTGGTAACCGGCATCTTCCACTGCAAAACCTCTTGTTGGTAATTCATCTCCACTTGGAGGATCGAGTTTTACCTGTTCACCTTTATCATTGGTTAATGTATCAGTAAGCGGATTGAATGTAAGATCGCCGGCAATTGCCAATGCAGTTACCAACTCAGGACTTGCAACAAACGCCAATGTATTTGGATTGCCATCTGCACGTTTTGCAAAGTTTCTGTTGAATGAGTGAACGATGGTATTACGTTCTGCTTTTTCAGCACCAACCCTGTCCCACATACCAATACAAGGACCACATGCATTTGCAAATACAGTTGCACCAATTTTTTCAAACACGCCTAAGTAACCATCACGCTCAATGGTATAACGAACAAGTTCGCTACCTGGAGTAATGGTGAATTCAGATTTTAATGTCAACCCTTTATCACTAACCTGTCCTGCAAGACTTACTGCACGACTGATATCTTCATAAGAAGAGTTGGTGCAGCTGCCAATTAAACCCACTTCAATTTTTGTAGGCCATCCGTTTTTAGCCGCAGCTTCTTTCATTTGAGAAATTGGTGTAGCTAAATCCGGAGTGAATGGTCCGTTTAAGTGAGGCTCCAGTTCACTGAGGTTGATCTCAATTACTTTATCGAAATATTTTTCAGGGTTTGCATATACATCAGCATCACCTGTTAAATAATCTTTGATCTTATCTGCTGCATCAGCAACTTCTGCACGGCCGGTTGCTTTCAGGTAACGGCTCATGCTTTCATCGTAACCGAATGTTGAAGTGGTAGCACCAATTTCAGCACCCATGTTACAGATAGTTCCTTTACCTGTGCAGCTCATACTTGTTGCACCTTCGCCAAAATATTCAACAATTGCGTTAGTACCACCTTTTACAGTGAGGATGCCAGCCACTTTCAGAATTACATCTTTAGGAGCTGTCCAACCATTGAGTTTGCCAGTCAATTTCACACCAATTAATTTTGGCATCAATAATTCCCAGCTGAGACCAGCCATTACATCACAGGCATCAGCACCACCAACACCAATAGCGATCATGCCCAAACCACCGGCATTCACCGTGTGGCTATCCGTACCAATCATCATACCGCCGGGGAATGCATAGTTTTCCAGCACCACCTGGTGAATGATACCAGCACCCGGTTTCCAGAAACCAATGCCATATTTATTAGAAATAGATGAAAGGAAGTTGTACACTTCTTCATTATCAGTAACAGCTTTAACTAAATCCTGCTTGCCTTCTGTTTTTGCAACGATCAGGTGATCGCAATGCACAGTTGAAGGAACAGCTACCTGCTTACGGCCGGTAGTGTCAAACTGCAGCAAAGCCATTTGTGCTGTTGCATCTTGCATCGCCACACGGTCGGGTGCAAAATCAACATAAGCTTTTCCTCTTTCGAAGTCTACAGGTTCAACTCCTTTCCAGAGATGGGAGTATAATATTTTTTCTGCCAGTGTTAAAGGGCGGCCCAATGCTTTGCGGGCGGCGTCCACTTTGGCAGGCATTTCGTTGTACGTCTTTTTAATGAGGTCGAGATCGAATACCATGTAGAAGAATTTGATAATGATTGAAAATCAGCTCATCTGAAAATTCGAAAACAGGCTTGGTAGATTGGCGCAAAGAGGAGTGCCGGGGCTGAAAAACCCGTCCATTCGCACATTTTCAAACTCTCAAATTTGCAATTTGCTTGTTGAGGTTGCGAATTTACCGATTTACAAGAACTTTTTAAACCATCTGCCCGAAAGAATTGTTGAATAAATTACTTTTACAGTACAACTGAACACTATGAACCGTTTACGGCACATCATTGAATGGAACGTATTTGGCGTTTGCACCTGGTTAGGTGAAAAAATGGGTATTGCCACCAGCACTATCCGTAAGTATTTTATTTATATCTCTTTCCTCACCATGGGCTCGCCATTAATTATCTACTTTTTTATTGCCTTCTGGATGAACATCCGCCAATACATCTGGTTCAGGAAAAGGAATCCCTTGCGTTACTAATGAGATTCGTCATTGCTTTTTGGTAATTGATTGTTTAAATTGAGAGAACAATCAGTTGTTATGTTTTCTTTTGAGTACACACATTCCAGTTATATAGATATGATCAACGATCTTGCAGAAAGGCTGCAGGTGAAGCTGAAAGATAACTGGTTGTTCTTCCCCGAAGAAATTGCCAGCGGTTACTATCGTGTACTCCAGCTGTCAAACGGGCTCGATGTAAGTATTATTAATTGCCGGATTAACAGAGACTGGTTGTTCAGCAGCAAAAGTGATACGGAAGAATATTATACGCTCCGCTTCGATGAACTTACTATAGAAAAAGAAATAAGAATTGGTATTGATACCGATGTCGTAGAACGGGGAAAAGAAACTGTTGCAGTGGCTTATCTCACCAGTTCGCTTTTCGATTGGTATTATCACGGCACTAAAGGCACCACATTTAAAGGTGTAAATATTCTTATTCCAAAAGAGTGGCTGGGCAAGTTAATGGGCGTTGAAGCATTTGATGAAATACTGCCCGCATACCTTGCGTTGAAAAGCCGCAGCTTTACAATGGAACCACTGGATACAGTGTACTATCAGTTGATAAAAGAAATCATGGAAGAGGATCCTGATACTCCTTTTCCCCGTTTGTATGTTGAGAACAGGGTACAGTTATTGATGGAACGTTTCTTTACACGCATCCATTCAAGAGTATCACTGGCCGATGTGCAGAGTAATATTAAGCCGGATGATATTTATACCGTCTTGAGAATTGAAAAAATATTAGTTGAAAATTTTTCTGCCAAACCAAAATCCATTGAAGAACTTTCACGTAAGGCAACGATGAGTTCTACAAAATTGAAGAAGATCTTTAAATCGGTATTTGGTTTGCCCATTTATGAGTATTACCAACAGAAGAGAATGCTGAAGGCAGGAGAGTTATTGTCAACAGGTAAGTATTCGGTAAAGCAGGTGGCTGTAACAATTGGTTATACGAACGTAAGTAATTTTGTAACTGCATTTAAGAAGTATATGAAGGAAGAACCTTCGGCGTTTATAGAAGCATGAGTTGATAAACATAGTAAAACCAGGTGCCATGATAGTTGTGCACTTAAAACATACAAACTACAAAGAAGTACTTAAAAGTATTTCAGAGCAACTGCACTTGCAACTGACAGGTGATATTCTGCAACTGACTCCTGATATTGCTGATGGCTATTTTAAAGTAGTTGAATTGCCAAACGGATTGCAGGCATTACTCTCCGATGTACATTATCATGTTGATGTAACATTTAAACGTGAAAAAAGTGATGAGTATTTCAGCATCCTTCATTTTAATGATGCTGAGCTAAGCGAGCCTCTTCATTTTTTGCGAAACGGCAAACAAATGTTTGATAAGAGTGCAAGAAGGGCAGGTGTAACACTAAGCTCCAATGCAAACGATCTGAGCTTTACGGTAAAAGGAAATACCAAAGCAAAAAGTATTAATATTCTGTTGCCCGGCCGATGGATCAACGATAATCTTAATCGCTATAACGAATTGCAGGTATTGTCACGTTACAACGCAATGCGTAACACACTTGTGCATCCTGAACCATTTGATGCACAAAACAGGGTGTTGTTTGATGAAGTATTTCAAACAGACGAGACCAATCCTTTGCAGAGCATGATCGTTAAAAATCGTATTATGCTGTTGCTTGAACATTTTCTTTCTAAGATCTATCGTAAGATGCAGGAAGAACCAACTCAGCCCCCACGCAAGATCAAAGCATCTGATATGGGTAAGTTGATGGAAATTGAATCGTTACTGGTGCGTGATTTTGGCCAGCCACCGCCAACCATTGCTTTGCTTGCAGAAAGAACCGGAATGAGTGTATCGAAATTAAAATCTGCTTTCAAAAGGGTGTACGGCACCGGCATATACGAGTACTACCAAAAGAACAGGATGCAAAAAGCAAGATCCATGTTGCTTACCGGACAGTACAATGTAAAGGAAGTGGGAACACAATTAGGCTACAGTAACCTCAGCAACTTCTCTCTTGCGTTCAAAAAAGAGTTTAATATTCTGCCCAGCCAGGTATAGAAATATTTATTTTCTATATATTTTTAATTTCCCTAACTTTAAAAGACTGATCTCAATCGCCTTCTAACTTCTTGAAGCTACATCGCTCCGTTTTTAATTCATGCATCCTTTGAGCCTTCCATTCCACACGTTGTAATTCACATGCTACCTCACATTGGTATTTGTGTGCGCATAACAGTTTCCTGTTTTGTTGCAAGTCTGTCGTTGCATCCTAGTGAAAACGTATGTTTATCCAACGCCCCCACAAAAAGAGGCTCTTAACTAAGAGCCTCAATTTTTTTATAGCTGTTGTATGCACATTATCTCAAATCAAACAACAAACCAAGTTTCACCTGCAGTTGTTGCATCGGACTATTGTATAACCGGGCCACAGTATGGTTGTGAATATGATTTGTATTAAGATTTACAAACTGCATGGTGAGTGCTTTGGTTTCGTCGTTTGTTGGTTGCGTAGCAACAGGTTGTTCCAGTTGTTTCACATTTACATAATCAATACGGTTGCCATGAATACGGCTGACGGAAAGATTAATGGATGTTCCATCAAATGGATTGCATGCTGCTTTTGACCGAAGCTTCATCAATAATCCTGCACCATAACCCCACGTCATTGTGCCTTTGCGGAATGTAACTTCATTTTCCAATGGCTTACAATCGTCACGGTCATTTTCATCATACACATTAATGCGAACCCTTGTACCCAATGATTGATGACCACCCAACACCTGAACATAAGGTGTAATGGCTTTGTTTTTTACTACTTCATAACGAAGATTGAGATGATTGAAGTTGGCGAAGTTGATATAGTTCACCGGGTAATCAGCAGCGGTACTCATATCTTCATTCTGGAAACTTTGTGTTACTTTCTTCTTGCCGTAACGACCGGTTCCTGTTTCAACCGATATTACAAACCGATTGCCTGCAAATGGTAAACGATAACCCGCCTGGAAGTTGAAACCGTGAGCTGCATTGATATTGCCAGCCATATCACCAAGCGGCGATTGATTGCTGTAACCAAAACCAAATTCAAATTGTGCAAACGAGGTGAGATACAGGCAAACGCCTGTAATGATGAGTAAAGTTTTTTTCATATAAAGAGCTTTTGGTGCTCTTTAAAGTTCGTGAAACTTATTGTTAAATAAAAGCGGAAAATAGTGATCAGATCGCTTTTCTGAGCTTCACTAATTGCTCCAGTAAACCTTTCAGTTTGTCAAGCTGAAGCATATTAGCGCCATCGCTTTTTGCAACTGCCGGATTGGGATGTGTTTCAATAAACAAGCCATCAACTCCGGTTGCAACAGCAGCTTTGGCAATTGTGCCAATCAATTGCGGATTACCTCCGGTAACACCGGTTGTTTGGTTGGGTTGCTGCAACGAGTGTGTGCAATCCATGATTACCGGAACATTCAGTTCTTTCATCCAGGTAATGTTGCGGTAGTCAACCACAAGATCAGTATAGCCAAAAGTGTTTCCTCTTTCAGTAAGCATGATATTATTATTGCCTGCTTTGCGGATCTTCTCTACTGCAAACTTCATCGAAGGACCGCTAAGGAACTGACCCTTTTTTACATTCACTATTTTTCCTGTTTCTGCAGCTGCTTCCAGCAGATCGGTTTGGCGACAAAGAAAAGCAGGTATCTGTAAAATATCAATATAAGGTGCAGCCATTGCTGCTTCTTCATGTGCATGAATATCGGATGTGGCAGGAAGATGATAATTCTTTCTTACTTTATCAATCAGGTCCAAACCTGTATCATCACCCAGGCCGGTAAATGAAGCAGCGCTTGTTCTGTTGGCTTTGCGATAAGATGCTTTGAATACATAAGGGATGCCAAGGTCTTTGCAAATGGTTGAGACTTTATCGGCCACTTCCATCACCAGTTCTTCACTTTCAACTACACATGGTCCGGCAATGAGGAAAAAGTTTTTTTCGTCGTACGATTGATTTACAAACAGGTCTTTCAGAAATTGTTCCATGCGGCAAAGATAATGGGAAGTGGGAAGTTGGGAGTAGGAGGTACGAAGGATCTCTGATGGAGGATGTAGGATGGTGGATGTGAACGGTTTTACAACTTATATGCATTGCAAACTGAAAAATCAGGTTAATAATCCACCCAAATCATGCCTGTCCCGCCAAAGCGGGAGTTCAGACATTGTTTTGCGCAAACGAATGAATGTTCGCATCGTTGAATTTCCGCTTATTTTTGCCGCCATATTCATCGTACTATGGTAAGAGAAAAAATATTGGTGATTGGCGCTTCCGGTCAGATAGGTGTTGAGTTAACATTGGCACTGCGTAAAATATATGGTAATGCGAATGTGATCGCTTCTGATCTGCGTGAACAGAATCCGTTGCTTGAAGGCACAGGCCCTTATGTAAGTCTTGATGTAATGAACAAAGAGATGTTGCATGTGCAGGTCATCCGTCAGAACATCACACAGATTTATTTACTGGCAGCAATTCTTTCTGCAACAGGAGAAAAAAATCCCAACCTTGCATGGAACCTCAACATGGCAGGTTTATTGAATGTGCTTGATATTGCCCGTGAAGAAAAACTGCACAAAATTTACTGGCCAAGTTCAATCGCTGTATTCGGCCCAACATCACCCAAACAAAACTGTCCGCAGCAAACCATCATTGAACCAACAACCGTTTACGGTATCAGCAAATATGCCGGTGAATTTTGGTGCAACTATTATTTTCAACGTTATGGTGTTGATATAAGAAGTTTGCGTTACCCAGGTTTGATCTCGTATAAATCTGCACCAGGTGGTGGTACTACTGATTATGCAGTAGAAATTTTCCATGAAGCATTGGAGGAAAATAAATATGAGTGCTTTTTGAAGGAAGACACGTATCTGCCAATGATGTATATGCCTGATGCTATCCGTGCAACAATCGAGTTGATGGAAGCACCGGCGGAAAAAATTTCTATTCGTCATTCCTACAATATTTCATCGATGAGTTTTTCACCAAAAGAAATTGCAGCAGAAGTAGCGAAACATCGTCCGGGTTTTAAAATGACGTACAAACCCGATTACCGTCAGCAAATTGCTGACAGCTGGCCGCAAAGCATTGATGACAGTGTTGCAAGAAAAGACTGGGGTTGGAAACATGAGTATGAATTACCTGAGATGACGAAGGATATGTTTGAAAATTTATAAGATCCTTCACAGTTCTGCAGGGAACGTGTTAGAGCCATGACCATACGGGAAAGCTGCAAACCTTACCTTGCAGCTTTGTTTTTTAGTAATAAGCATGATCGGAAAATCTGGTATTCGCATGAAGCAATTTTTATTTTCAACAGTAATCGTTTTTCTTTTCAATACAACAGCATCTACACAATCAGTGAATAAGCTCCGCACAGGCTGGTTTCGTGCTTCTGTCTTTCGTGAAGATGGTGCAGAAATTATTTTCAATGCAGAAGTGCAATTGAAGAATGGAAAGCATGTGATGTATATCCGTAATGCGGCAGAACGTTTATTGGTTGATGATATAAAGTTGAAAGGCGATTCGGTAAAAATTGAAATGCCTTTCTTTGAATCATTCTTTCGTTTGCAAATACAAAAAGACGGATCGTTAAAGGGAACATGGACAAAAGCAGGCAGTGAAAAAATGCTGGAGTTCCCTGTTCAGTTTGTTTATGGAAACAAGGAGCGGTTTACAGTAACCAAAACTGCAACAGAAAACAGTACCGGCCGATGGCAGGTTACGTTTACACGACCTAACGGGACGGATCGCCCTGCTTTAGCAGAATTTCAACAAAAAGGTTCGGCATTAACAGGTACATTTTTAACTCCCAGTGGTGACTATCGTTTTTTAGAAGGCGTTGTTGATGGTGATAGTTTATTGTTGAGTTGTTTCGATGGCAGTCATGCATACTTATTTACTGCAACAATCAGTGGCAATGAAATAAAAAACGGAATGTATTACAGCAGTGCAGTACCTGCAGAAAAATGGCGTGCAACAAAAAATGAAAAAGCAGCATTGCCCGATACTACACAAGTCACACAATTAAAACCCGGTGAAAGCAAATTGAATTTTACGTTCAAGGATGTGAATGAAAAAAATGTTTCCATCAACGATGCACGTTTTAAAAACAAAGTAGTGGTAATACAGATCATGGGCAGTTGGTGCCCTAACTGTATGGATGAAAGTAAATTCCTCAGCAGCTTTTACAATGAATATAAAAGCAAAGGAGTTGAAGTGCTGGCATTGGCTTATGAATACAGCACCGATTTCAACCGTTCCAAAGCAAGCGTGCAAAAATTCATCAAGCGTTTCGGTATTCATTATCCTGTTCTTATTACACCTGTTGCAACAAGCGATGAACAGCGTACAGAAAAAACATTGCCGCAGCTAACTCCTATTCGTTCGTTTCCTACAACCATCTTCATTTCAAAGAACGGGAACGTTGCCAAAATTCACCAAGGCTTCTATGGCCCGGGAACAGGAGAGTTCTACACTGCGTTTAAAACAGAGTTCTACCGCACCATCCGTTCACTACTGGCAGAATAAGCGCTTTTTTTTTCGTGCTACACAACTATCTTTGCTGACCCTGAAAAAACAGGGGCATCAACCATCTGTATCTACCGGTTGTTGTGAACAATCATATTGTTTGAATTACTTAACATTTAAAGACTAAACTGATGGCAGCGAAAATTAAAGTAGCCAATCCGGTTGTTGAACTGGATGGTGATGAGATGACAAGGATCATCTGGAAATTCATTAAAGAGAAATTAATTCTTCCTTATCTCGAACTGGATATTAAATACTACGACCTTGGTGTTGAGTACAGAGATGAAACCAACGACCAGGTAACAATTGATGCAGCAAATGCAATTAAACAATATGGTGTAGGTATTAAGTGCGCAACCATTACACCTGATGAGCAACGTGTAGAAGAGTTTAAGCTGAAACAAATGTGGAAGAGCCCGAACGGAACTATCCGCAACATCTTAGATGGTACTGTATTTCGTGAGCCGATCGTTATCAATAACATTCCACGCTTGGTAACAAACTGGACAGCACCAATCATTGTTGGCCGTCATGCATTTGGTGATCAATACCGTGCAACTGATACGGTGATCAAAGGAAAAGGAAAGTTAACCATGACCTTTACTCCAGAAGGTGGTGGCGAACCACAAACTTTTGAAGTGTATAATTTCAAAGGCGATGGTGTTGCCATGAGCATGTATAACACCGATGAAAGTATCATAGGATTTGCACGCAGCTGTTTCAATATGGCGCTGAGCAAAAAATGGCCTTTGTATCTTTCTACAAAAAATACCATTCTTAAAAAATACGATGGTCGTTTCAAAGATATTTTTGAAGAGATTTATCAAAAAGAGTTCAAAGCACAATTCGTTGAAGCAGGTATCGTATATGAACATCGTTTGATTGATGATATGGTGGCGAGTGCGTTAAAATGGAACGGCAACTTTGTTTGGGCTTGCAAAAACTATGATGGTGATGTACAAAGCGATACTGTTGCGCAGGGTTTCGGTTCACTTGGATTAATGACTTCTGTATTGGTTACACCTGATGGTAAAACAATGGAAGCAGAGGCTGCACATGGCACTGTAACACGTCACTACCGTGAGCATCAGAAAGGCCGTCCAACTTCTACAAATCCTATTGCATCCATTTTTGCATGGACACGTGGTTTGGCTTTCCGTGGTAAGTTAGATGGTAACCAACCGTTGATCGATTTCGCAAACGCACTCGAAGCTGTTTGTATTGAAACAGTAGAAAGCGGTAAGATGACTAAAGATCTTGCTGTTTGCGTACATGGCAATAAAGTAAATCATGGTGAACATTATTTGTATACAGAAGAATTCCTGGATGCAATTGATGCAAACCTGAAAGCAAAACTTGGATAAACCTGAGCACAGTCGAGTCCTGAGCGATAGTCGAAGGGTTTTGCGAAACATTGAGCGTAGTCGAAATTTCAATCATTTAAAATAGAAATCCCTCAGCATTAACTGAGGGATTTCTTATTACGGTCGGGACGGTTGCACCGGCCTGACCGATTCGAATGGACAGATGGTTCAGGTCGCTTTGAGCGTCCGACCCTGATGCCTTATTCTTGTTGGTCGCCTGAGGCTGACCGAGAATATTTTTTTGGTACCGGCAAATAGAATTTTGTCGTAGCAGTTATTTTTCGATTCTTTTCTTTTTTAAAATGATGGACTTACTAAGCCATTTTAAGTTTGTGTATTTTCCTAAGATTATCTCCGATGCAGATCAATTGCCATTCTGCAGTTGTTTTTGCAAGTCCTTTCAGATAAAGGTGCATGTAGTTAAGGTTATGTTTGATGTTTCCAAAGACGGATTCAATGCGCATACGTTTCAGGTATTTTAATTTTCCTTCCAAACTGTTCAATCGTTCTCGTATTTGCTGACGTAATATCTCCCGGGTCTGTACATGCAATTGCCTGTGTTTTCCTTTTGTACAAAGCTTTTGTTTTTCACAAGCAGGACAATCCTTGCAGATGTAAACACTGCTTTTTTGTTTATTGAGTTTGTGAAAACTATTTCCTCCAAAGATCAGTTCTTTATTTTCAGGGCAGATATAACTGTCATTCTCTTTATTGTATACAAAATGGTTGCGGTGATAGGGATTCTTTTCCAGTTCTGCTTCAATGTTCATTTGTTGATCAGGTATTTAAAGTATTTTACCTTGATTGGTTAGTTCTTCATAGTTATCAAAAGAGGCATAACCGCTGTCTGCAAGCACGTCTGTATAAATATCCTGCGTAGTTTGTTCTGCATGACCGGCAGATTTAATCGTTTCCTTTCTGTCGCTGCTGTTATTAGATGTATAAGCACTTACAATCAGCCCGTCTTCTGTTATGGCAGCCTGACAGTTATCGTTCAGATCAATCCCTTTTCTGCTTCTGATAAATTTCGCTTCCTTGTCTGTTAAGTTTACACGCTGATCTTCGTTCTTCATATCAACCAATGCCTGTTGTATTTTTTCTTTTAAGCGCTGTTTTGATTGCAGATCTTTGGGTAATTCATCGCCTCTTTTATTGCCATATAACTCATCTTCCTGCTTGTCGGTAGCGGCGGCTTCTTCCAATATTGTTTTAATGTCTGCGTCAATACGTTCCAGCCATTGATTGTATTACTCTTTGTTTTTGGAACGCTCTGCACTTGCATTGGCTTTTAATTTCGTACCGTCAAGAATAAGCGTACCGGCCTTTCCCATACCCATACTTTTACAGAGGCGCACAATGTGTACAAAAGCTTGTTGAATAAAAGCAAGATTATTTTTACGGAAGTCGTTAATGGTGCGAAAATCGGGTTTGTACATTGAGGCCAGGTACATAAAAGCTGTATCCTGCTCGCAGGCTGTTGCAATTTTTCTGCCAGAGCGGATACCAATACTATAACCATAAAACAACAATTTTAATAAGAGATGCGGAGAGTAACTCTTCTGACCGAGGATACTATACTTTGCAGCAATCTCTGCTACATCAATTGTTTCCACTACATCACATCGTTGATAACTCTTGCAAGATGACCGGATGGAATAAAATCTTCAACACTTGGAGGTAACAGATATAATTGCTCGTTGTTTACTGGCTTAAACTTTTCCATGTTTCAATGACAACCATGAAAACTCATTTGTTGCTTGCCAGTTATCAACAAACGTGAATTCTCGGTCAGCCTCGCCTGACCAACAAGCGGTAAGAATCTAAACCATGTCTTCCATCGAACAGTTTTGTATAGTCATGATGAAGATTTAAAATAGTTCAATCTGTTTGTTGGTCTTTTATCTCCATGTGACTGAATTTTTAATTTTCTCAATCGATATGCCATGTTCTTTGAGAGGGAGAGAGGTTGAAACAGCCTATATGATAAATTCTCTTTCTAATTACTTTGGAGTTTAATCACTTTTTAACCAGTACTATTGAAATGTTTTATAAATCGAAATTGTTGCGAATTTGCTGCAATTCCTGTGAGCTTATAAATGGGTACATATTTAGTTTGACTTGGAAACCCACCGCCTTTGGCGGTGGTAATGTACTCGGGGCTACGCCGAATGATTAAATTTGGTAATGGGGAAATATAAGAAGCAGTCGCACGTAGTATATAAATGCGATTATCATATTGTTTGGGTGCCGAAGTATCGGTTTCGTATTTTGACAGGTGAGGTAGGAATAATGATGGATCGAGATATAAGGATGTATAGTGAATGGTTAGGCTGTGAAGTAATTGAATTAAATGTTCAGGTTGATCATGTACATGTAGTAGTAAGTATACCTCCGAAGGTGTCATTGTCAACATACATGGGTACAGTAAAGGGCAAAACAGCGATCCGAATATTTAAGAATTACCCGATGTTGAAGAAGCGCCCTTATTGGTGTAATCACTTTTGGTCGAGAGGATATTTTGTGAATACAGTTTGGATAAATGAGGACATGATCAGGCGGTATGTAAAGTACCAGGAAGGCGAGGAACGTAAAGAGGAGAGCAATCAACAGGGCTTCGACTTCGACCTTGGAATTTAGCCTATGGCTTCAACCATAAATCCACCTGCTTTGCAGGTGGTAGTTTAATTTACAATTAGAAGATAGAAGTTCAGTAATGTTATCAGGATTGGTATTAGTTTACTG
>JAKFDY010000077.1:0-4071 GCA_036675885.1 Lacibacter sp.
ACAGTTGCACCTGCAACCACCTGGTTGTTGTTTTTTTCTGTTACTGTTCCACTCAGTTTGTACTGAGCCATTGCGAGTTGTTGTGAAATAATCATCAACATTCCCAGCATCAATTTTTTCATTTCTGAATCACTTTAACGGTTTAAAAATTGAATCGGAAATGCTGCGTAACGGAGAGAGGAATATGCATGTAAGAACCTCCTTCCCTGCGCAGGCATTACCCTGATCAGGTTCTACGGGTTTGATCTCAGCCTCCGTACTGGTTCCGGGCCCTGGAACCGACGGGTAAGCACCCCGGGGAATCTGTGTCAAAAACCGGCTAACCGCTTTTTTGACGGTGCAAAGATAAATTCTTTCAGGTTTGCTGTAACATTTTCTTAAGATATATCGTATCACAAAAAACAGAAATTATGAAGAAGTGGATTTTCAGCCTGTTTGCCTTATCAATCGCCCTGTTTGCAACAGCACAGGAAACGCAAATACAAGACCCCAACGCCGAAAAAAGAACCATTAAACCTTTTCACGCCATTAAAGTAGGAGATGGGATCGATCTTTATTTATCACAGTCAACCGAAGAATCAGTGGCAGCAAGTGCTTCACGTGATGAGTTTCTCGGCCGTTTAAAAACGGAAGTGGAAGACGGTGTACTGAAGATTTATTACGATCGGGAATCATTTGCCGACTGGACCAGCTCCGGAAAGAAACTGAAAGTATACGTTTCGTTCAAAAGCCTTAATCAGTTAACTGCAACAGCAGGCAGTCTCGTAAAAGTGAACGGAAAAATCAAAGAAGAAACACTGCGGCTTTTCCTGAAATCGGGTGCTCAATTCAAAGGTACTGTTGAAGCAGGAAAATTAATTGTGGAAACAGAAAGCGGATCAAGTTCAACTCTTTCCGGTTCTGCCGGAATCTTTAATGTAAGTGCCAACAGCGGTGCAAGAATGAGAGCTTACGATCTGGCTGCCGGTAAAGCCGACATACGTTCAACCAGCGGTGCCAAAGTAGAAGTAACAGTGCAGGAAGAAATGAAACTGTATTCATCAAGTGGCGGCAGTATTTATTACAAAGGCAAAGGAAAAATAAGCGAAGTGAGCACTAATATTGGTGCAGTTATTCGCAGAACAGATAGTTAATTCACATATAAAAAACCTTATTAAAAATGAAAAAGATTGTTTTATCGATGCTGTTATTTGTTGCAGCAACTCCTGTTCTGTTTGCACAGGAAACAACTGTGATTAATGATAAAAATGCCGAACCAAGAAAAGTAAGCAGCTTTCATGGTATTAAAATCTCCAATGCATTTGATGTGATCATTAAACAGGGAAATGAAGAAGCAGTAGTTGTAAGTGCAAGCGAAGAGAAATTCAGGGACCGTATTAAAGTAAATGTAGTGAACGGTATTCTGCAAATCTTTTACGACAATGAAAAAGTATGGAAGTGGAGTAATGAAAACAGGAAACTGCGTGCTTATATTTCTGTAAAGAATATTGACAAGTTAGATGTTTCGGGCGCAACGGATATTAAAATTGATGGTGTACTGAAAGGTTCGAACCTGAAAGTGGACTTAAGCGGTGCATCCAGTTTAAAAGGTGCAATCAGCTATACAAGCGTTACAGTAGATCAGAGTGGTGCATCTAACTCAAAATTATCCGGCACTGTTACAAACCTTGATGTGGATGTGAGTGGCGCAAGTGATTTTACAGGCTTTGATCTTGTTACAGAAAACTGCAGGGCAGAAGCATCAGGTGCATCTGATATTAAGATTACGGTAAATAAAGATCTGAAAGTTGATGCAAGCGGCGCAAGTGATATACAATATAAAGGCACTGCATCCATCAGCGATTTCAAAACAAGTGGAGCCTCCAGTTTAAAGAAACGTTCGAAATAAGTTTTCGATAATTATCCCGATGATGAACAGAAAGGCAGAAAATATTTCTGCCTTTCTGTTTTTTCTTTTGGGAGCTAACCTTATAACCCTTAATTTTGCACTCCATTCCGCGAAGTAGAGCAGCGGTAGCTCGTCGGGCTCATAACCCGAAGGTCGGGAGTTCGATCCTCCCCTTCGCAACTAAGTCAATACAGGCAGCGTTTTTAGAGAAGTCTGCCAAAAACTTTGACATGAAAACACAGGGGTTGCTTTACAAGAGAGCAGAAATTTTTAATGCAGGCGGTGACCCCAACAAGACCTGGTTCGTTTATTACTACTACAGGCAATCAATCAACGACAAGTTTACTCGGTTTCGGATCACAGGTGATGTGAACCGTTTCAAAGATGCCAAGACCAGGCAGGATCTAATTGAATTGCTGAAAGCAACCGTCAATGAAGCCCTTGCCAATGGGTTTAATCCATTCAATGAGAAGAAGGGGCCGGAATATTCAACTGTAGAAACGCTCACGGCTGCTTTTGAAGATGCATTGAAGTCGAAACAACTAACAGCCAATAAAAAACGTACTGCAGGTAGTTACCGGCAAGCCTGCAGGGATTGGCTCACCTGGCTAAAGAAGCAGCAATACAATCTTATTCCCGTTACTGCACTTAAACCCAAAATTCTTTCCGATTATCAGTTGTTTCTAATTGAGACCGGCAAAAATTCCCGCTCGATCAACAAGGAGTTTTCTCATCTAAGCAACCTGTACAAAAGCTGCATGGTGAATTATGAAGATATTACCCGCAATCCGTTTGATCTCATTCCAAACCTGAAAGAAAACGATAGCCGGTTGTACGAATCGCATACAAGTGAAGAAATGAAGCTGTGGGGAGATTACTTTAAGCAACACAATTTTTGGTTTTTCAACTTCTGCATTTTCGTTTACTATTGTGGTATGCGACCGGAAAGCATTTGCGCTCTGAGAGTGAACGATGTACTGTTGAATGACCGAAAATTAATTGTTGATCCTGACTTTCATAAAAACAATCGCACCGGCTATAAGCAGTTACTTGCTCCACACGTTGAACACCTGCAGCAACTGCAGCTGCACAAATACCCAAAGGACTATTTTATTTTCAGCAACGATTTTCAACCAGGAGAAAAAAAGATAAAGCCCGTTCGTGCATCGGAGTATTGGAAAGAACATGTGATCGATGGTTTGAAGATCAACAAAAAGCTGTATGCACTCAAACATACATTCGCACAAAACTATTTAGAAGACAATCGAGGAAGTGAAAACCTTGATTGGTTACGTTGGCAGTTCAATCATTCATCGTTAATGGAAACCGATACTTATGCAAAGCGCATACAGATGAACTTTATTGATGAACAGCAAATCACATTGAAAGCATTATAACAAAGAAGCCGCTACGTTAGCGGCTTTCCTTTCAGTGCAATTTTCATTTGCTTGAGTAATTTATCATAGATAAGGACAACTTTTTTTAGCAACGGCCCGTCGAGATAAGCAGCAGATTCGTATTTGAATTTTGACAGGAAAGCGTTTTTAATTCCCTTCTTTGCAAGTTTGTAACTGATGTACTGTTCAAAGCTCCGTGCAAATAATTCGTTACGTCTGAACCAATATTCCTGCGTGTGTACATTGAATTTGTTCAACAGCTTTTTGTAATAAGCAGTATGTGTTTCCGATTCCATGTGCTCCCATACAATGGTTTCCAACAACTGATTCGTAAGGCCAACCATTGAGGAAGATCCTTTTGCTTTCATCGGATCGAAATAACCAATCAGGCGACCGCCTGTAAGGCTTCTCTGTTCATTTTCCCGATTGTAGAACGTGCCAAAGTAGTAGTCAAGAAAATGCCCGTATTCGTGCGCTAAGGCTCCAATACCGCCACTGAAACCCCAATCACCACCTCTTTCATGCCTGGTTATATTGATAACCCAGTGAAGCGGCTCAAAATGAGCCAGGGCACTACCACCTTTACCACGGCGATTTCACGCGTAGAAAGATTCTGGGGTGAGGCCAGTGTGCGGGAATGGCTGTTCGCCATCACCATCCGAGAGACACACCGCTATCTTCGCAAGCAGAAATTCGCCTGGTTGTTCGCATCTGGTCTCGAGGATGGCGAAGCCTGGAAAACTCCGCCCGATCCCCAGCCAAAGAACGACAGCCAGGCCGAGCTCT
>JAKFDY010000078.1:0-24345 GCA_036675885.1 Lacibacter sp.
TCTTTATTAAATGAATTGCCTGCCGATGACCGTACCGATTTTTTAGAAGAATTGCCCAGCAATGCTGTTCGTGAGCTGATCAAATTACTTGACCCCGAAGAAAGAAAAATTACTCTTTCACTGTTGGGCTATCCGGAAAACAGTATTGGCCGATTGATGACGCCTGATTACGTTTATATCTATCCCTATAACACCGTTGCTGAAGTATTTGATACCATCCGTAAATACGGGAAGGACAGCGAAACCATCAACGTTTTGTACATCATTAATGAAAAAGGGGAATTGGTTGATGACATCCGCATCAGGGATATTATTCTTGCTGCGCCCGATAAGAAAGTTGAAGAACTTATTGATGGCCGATTTATTGCCCTGAATGTGTACGATGACCAGGAAACAGCTAACGAAGCCTTTAAGATGAATAACCGTGTGGCTCTTCCGGTTGTAAGTAAAACCAATAAACTGCTGGGTATTGTAACCATTGATGACGTGTTATGGGTAGCCAATGAAGAGTTTAGTGAAGACATGCAGAAAATGGGTGGTACCGAAGCATTAGACGAGCCCTATATTGAAACCCCCATCTTTAAACTCTTTAAAAAACGGGTGGTATGGCTCATCATTTTATTTTTTGGCGAATTGATCACTATCACTGCCATGCAGAGCTATGAGGATGAGATCGCCAAAGTGGTGGTTTTGGCCACTTTTATTCCGCTGATCATTTCAAGTGGAGGCAACAGCGGTTCTCAGGCATCTACACTTATAATCCAGGCAATGGCGCTGGGCGAAATAAGCATCAAAGATTGGTGGCGAATTATGCGTAGAGAAATTGTATCCGGGTTGCTACTTGGTTCTTCTCTTTGCATTATTGCACTTTCGGTGATCTTTGTGTGGAGTTCGTTCACTACAACTTTTGGCGATCATGCCATGCTAATTGGATTAACAGTTGGCTGTTCGCTCATTGGTATTGTCTTATGGGGAACGTTGATGGGCTCAATGCTTCCATTAATATTAAAGAGGTTGGGAGCCGATCCCGCTGCATCATCAACCCCCTTTGTGGCCACGCTTGTTGACGTAACGGGGTTGCTCATTTATTTTTCAATGGCCTATCTCTTTTTAAGCGGCGTTTTATTGTAAGCTGATCATTAAAAGCAGTCATATGGATACAAAGGAACTCGATAAATTGTTCAGTGCCGAAAATGAACATATATCAAAACTGCACGGCATTGTAAAACAAACCATACATGATGAAGAGCTCATCATTAAAAATCTCCTGCACCCACCCGAAGAAACGTTAACACCCGGGCAAAGTCTCTCTGACAAAATTGCCCGTTTCGGCGGCAGCTGGATGTTTATTATTCTGTTTTTTGTTGTACTGGCGTCATGGATAGCACTCAACAGTCTTTTGCCAAAATCAGAAAGTTTTGACCCCTACCCGTTTATTCTGATGAACCTGGTACTATCCTGCATTGCTGCATTGCAGGCACCCATTATCATGATGAGTCAAAACAGGCAGGAGGAAAAGGACCGTCAGCGTGCGCAAAACGACTACCTGATCAACCTGAAGGCTGAGTTGGAGATTCGTAGTCTGCATCAAAAAATTGACCTTGTGATAGAAGAGCAATTGAAAACGTTGTATGAAATTCAACTGAAACAAGTGGAGCTGCTCCATGACCTGCAGGAGCAGATCAATAAAAAATAAACAGCATCTCCGTTCATCCAAAACAAAGCCTTCACCGGTCAATTTGCTTATTTTTGGCACATGGAAGTAAACCATGCACTTATCGATAAATTGAGCCTGCTTGCAAGGCTGGAGATAAAACCCGAAGAAAAAGAAAAGCTACGTGATGATCTGCAACAGATGATTGGTTTTATTGAAAAACTGCAGGAGCTTGATACTACAGGTATTGAGCCATTGATGCACCTTACAGAAGAAATCAATGTGTTGCGTGAAGATGAGGTGAAGGGTTCTGTTGAACGGGAAACAGGTCTTGAAAATGCCGCACTACGGAACGAATATTTTTTTATGGTTCCGAAAGTCATCAAAAAATAATTTTATATTCATTGCATGCAATCTGTCATTCACCTGGAGCAACTCCGCAAAAGTTATTACCTCGGCAAACAGGAACTTCCTGTTTTAAAAGGTATTGATCTTGATATTTATAAAAATGAATTTGTGGCTTTGATGGGGCCATCGGGTTCAGGCAAAAGTACCTTGATGAATATCCTTGGCTGTTTAGATACCCTCACCGATGGTAAATATGTTTTGAATGGCAACGATGTGAGCAAGATGAATGATAATGAACTGGCAGAAATCCGAAACCAGGAAATTGGTTTCGTGTTCCAACAGTTTAACCTCTTGCCACGTTTAAGCGCTTTGGAGAATGTTGCATTGCCACTTATTTATGCAGGTGTTCCTAAAAAAGAACGTACAGAGCGTGCATTGGAAATGCTGGAAAAAGTAAGCCTTGCAGACAGATCGCACCACAAACCAAATGAATTAAGTGGCGGACAAATACAACGTGTGGCCATTGCACGGGCATTGGTGAACAGACCGTCCATTATTCTTGCGGATGAACCAACGGGTAACCTCGATTCAAAAACATCGGTAGAGATCATGAACCTCATTAGTGATATTCATAAACTCGGCAATACGGTTGTATTGGTAACGCATGAGGAAGATATTGCCAGGTATGCCAAACGTGTTGTGCGTTTGCTTGATGGATCAATAGAAAGCGATAAAAAGAGAGAAGAGCTGGCAGCACATTCCTGAGCAGAAATTAAGACAAGAAAATGTGTGGAGAGTTTGTAACTCTCCATTTTTTATTTACAACCTTTGCTGTCTACTTTTGTTAACACTCCAATTGATGAACAATGGCACAAAAGATCTATACTAAAACAGGCGACCTCGGCAAAACAAGTTTAATTGGTGGCACCAAAGTACCTAAGAGCCATATACGTATTGAAACATATGGAACAGTAGATGAATTGAATTCATATATCGGTTTAGTTACCGATCATGTAGCCGATATACATTCAAAAGCTGTGCTGAAAGAAATACAGGATCGCTTGTTTACCATTGGCTCATCGTTGGCTTGTGATCCGGAGAAAGAACCAAAAATGAAAATCCCCGATCTGAAAGAAGAAGACATTGTGCTGTTGGAAACCGAAATGGATAAAATGAATGATGCCATTCCACCGATGAAATTCTTTGTACTGCCCGGCGGACATGTTTCTGTGAGCACCATGCATGTTGCCCGTTGTGTATGTCGCCGCAGCGAACGTTTATGCGTTCACATGCAGCAGGAAGAAATGTTTGTTGAACCGCTTGTTATAAAATACATCAACCGTCTCAGCGATTACTTATTTGTGTTGGCCCGTTATACCGGTCATCAATTAGGTGTAGAAGAAATTCCGTGGAAGCCAAGAGTTTGAAGCAAGTACGAAGTACAAAGTTGGAAGCACGAAATAATCCAGGCAAACAAATATCTATTCGACGAAGTGGCTGTAATGGAAATTTCTTACTTCGTATCTCGTACTTCTCAATTCGTACTTGAAATAATTCTCCCATCCTTCATATGCACCGTTCGGTCGCATTGAGCAGCTAACTCTTCGTTATGGGTTACAATTAAGAAAGTTTGATTGAATTGTTTCCGCAGGTCAAAGAATAATTGATGCAGCTCACGGGCATGTGTACTGTCCAAGTTACCTGTTGGCTCATCGGCCATAATAATATCAGGGTTGTTGATCAAGGCACGGGCTACAGCCACCCTTTGCTGTTCACCACCACTCAACTCAGAAGGTTTATTCTGCATGCGATCTGAAAGACCGAGCATTTTCAGCAATTCAATGGCCCTTGCTTCCACTTCCTTTTTCTTTTTCGCACCCAGCCATCCGGGAATACAAACATTTTCTAAGGCCGTAAACTCAGGTAATAAATGATGGAACTGGAATACAAAGCCAATATGCTTGTTGCGAAAGCCCGCCAGCTCATTGCCTTTTAACCGATCAACCTGTATATTATTCAGCCAAACCTGCCCGCCATCGGCCTCATCCAAGGTGCCAAGTATATGCAGCAAGGTGCTTTTGCCCGCACCACTGCTCCCAACCAGGCTCACAATTTCGCCTTTGCTGATATGCAAATCCACGCCCTTCAACACTTCCAGGCTGCCGTATCGTTTGGTTATCTGTTTACAAGTAAGCATTTTTTTCGTCTCCGTTTTACAAACCTAAGGTATTGAACCGTTGTGCCAAACAGCTGCTAAAAATTCCCTAGCCGGGTTTATACACACATATATCAAAGCAGATTTGGTTATTTCAGCAGGAAAGTTACTTTTGCGGAAAATTAAAGGGTTTTCCTTATGTTCTGGACACTTGAATTAGCCTCGTACCTCGAAGACGCTCCCTGGCCTGCTACCAAGGATGAATTGATTGATTATTCGATCCGCAGTGGGGCTCCCATTGAAGTAGTAGAGAATTTGCAGGAGTTAGACGACGAGGGCGAAATTTACGAAAGCATTGACGACATCTGGCCTGATTATCCAAGCCAGGAAGACTTCTTCTTTAATGAAGATGAATATTAAATTAAGCTGCAAGCTATAAGCCATTAGCTGCAAGCAAAAACATTGAACCCTGTCCTGAGCGGCGGGGTTTCTTTTTTGCCCTGAGCGCAAGTCGAAGGGTATTGCATTTGAATCGAGCGAAGTCGAGATACAAATCGTATTTCAAATCAAAGCGTTAATTCAATCCTGTTCTTCTCCGGATCAAGAATCACACTTTCATAATAACCATCACCTGTGGTACGTGGTTCATCGATCACTTCAAAACCATCTGCACGGAAGCGCTCTGTCAGTTCATTAACCTTCTCTTTACTCCCGAGTGAAATGGCAAAATGAATCAATCCTGTGAACTGATCGTACACATTATCTTTTGAATCAGGAACAGAAGGCATTTGCATCAACTCCAACCGAGGGCCAGCTTCAAACGAAAGAAAGTAAGATTGAAATTTTTTTGTTGAGTTGATGTATTTGTTATTGGATGTTGCATTAAAATAACGGCAATAGAAATCTTTCATCAATTCAAGATCCTTTACCCACATGGCAAGATGTTCGATGTACATGCTTATTGCTTTTGTGTATAAAACTAAAAAGTTGACAGGTAATAACCTGTCAACTTTTCGACTATTTTCCTATCTGTAAGTAAAATGAACAAAGTGTATTTCGTACATCGTGCTTCTTACTTCGTATCTCAGATTATTTTTCCATTTGCTCAATTACTTCAGCCGTTACACCGGTAAAGCTGAAACCGCCATCGTGGAAAAGATTTTGCATGGTCACCATTCTGGTAAGATCGCTGAACATCACCGCCACATAGTTTGCACAATCTTCGCTGCTGGCATTACCCAACGGGCTCATTTTTTCAGCATAGTTAATAAAGCCATCAAAACCTTTTACACCACTGCCTGCTGTTGTGCGGGTGGGTGACTGCGAAATAGTATTCACACGAACTTTTTTCTTTGCAGCATAATAATAGCCAAAGCTGCGTGTTACACTTTCCAATAACGATTTTGCATCAGCCATTTCATTATAATCAGGGAACACACGTTGTGCAGCAATATAAGTGAGTGCTACCACGCTGCCCCATTCATTGATGGCATCCAGATCCCATGCTGTACGCAATACACGGTGCAGACTCATAGCAGAAATATCAAGTGTTTTTGCATTCCACTCATAATTGAGTTCTGTATAATGTTTGCCCTTACGAACATTAATGCTCATTCCTATTGAATGCAGTATAAAATCAACCTTGCCACCAAAATGCTCCATTGATTTTTCAAAGAGATTCTTCAGGTCATCCATATTTGTTACATCAGCTCCAATCACCGGTGCATTACCACAGGCTTCAGCCAGTTTATTAATCTCGCCCATACGCAAAGCAACAGGTGCATTGGTTAATACGATCTGTGCACCTTCTTCATAACATTTCAACGCCGTTTTCCAGGCAATCGACTTTTCATCTAAAGCACCGAAGATGATGCCCTTTTTCCCTTTCAGTAATTGATGACTCATAACTATTGATTTGGGGTCAAAAGTAAGGAAGATGAGGCAATTGTATGAAGTATGGATTTAAGTAAGAAGTACGCCACGTCAGACGTCCTCGTCGGACGGTGAAAATGCAAGGCGCAAGAAACAAGAATCAAGGTACAAGGATCAAGGCACAAGGCACAATCAAAGCAACTACATAAGTACTGATGTAATTTCCGATAACAACTTTACTTAATTTTATCGCCATATGGAAATTCAACAAACCGACGATGGCAAGAAAGGAGCTTTTTATATTGAACAAGGTGGCGAGCGCCTTGCAGAGATGACCTATGTATGGGCCGGCGATAGCAAATTCATTATTGAACATACTGAGGTAAGCGATAAGCTTGCAGGCAAAGGAGCTGGCAAACAATTAGTAGCAAAAGCAGTGGAATTTGCAAGGGAGAAAGGACTTAAAATTATGCCGCTGTGTCCTTTTGCAAACAAAGTGTTCAAGAAAACACCTGAATACAATGATGTGCTTTGATCTTTATCATCAACCAACAAGGCAAAACCTTTTGCACTGAAAACAATCGTTGCAGTATACATTGGAGTTGTTGAAGAAATATAATTTTTCCAAATAGTTCTAAACCAGCCTTGCTTTCTTGGGAATTTTTCCACTTTGAAATTCCTGTCGTTGAGTTGTATCACCCAAATCCATCACAAACCTGTTCCAATATCCTAACTCATTTATCACTGCGCAACTCCATTCACCTTTTACATCGTCTGCAAATTGCCAAAGGATATGATAACCTTCATTGTTTGAAAACCCTTCATTATCAGCTTGCAATATCCCATTAGTTCTGTTCCAGATCTTTTCCTTAATACAACCTATTATTTCAAAATTAGAATCTTCAAACGCTTCATTAAGCATTTGAAAAGCATAGACTACTTTTACTTTATCAAAATAATTAGTCAACCATTCTACTGCAGATGATGGTTTATAATCTTGGATGATTTCTCTAAACTCGTCCAGCTCTTCTTGCCCAAGTTCACCATCAACAACAGAGTTCCTTTCAAGTTGTGCTAATGATTTATTGTCTTGATTCAAAATATTAAGCACCGTCCACTTATCAGATTTTTCAGTTTGATCTAGTTCAAATTTTGCAGCTAGCCCTATTTTAGTTAATGCCCCAATTAATTCTTCAATATGAATATCTGGATCCATTGAACCTAATACCCGAATGTAATATCCCATAAGAAATTTCGCTTATGATTATCGATGACGAATAAAGCAATACTATTGAGCCAAACTGATATTAATCTGTAACCCAGCTCTTGTATTTACAACCGGTGGCGGTGTAGCAATATATCCTATTACCCTTGTTTGCTCAAAGAACAAACGTAACCGTACACGGTTGTTAAGTACATAATCAATCGATGGATTGATGGATAGAATTTTCTGTCCACCTGTTGGAATAGTATTACGCTGATCAAGAATATTGTTTGATGTAGCATTATCACGATAGGTCATATCAAAACGGAAACTGAGATCGTTTGATAATGTTTTTGAATCATTCTTGGTAAACGGCACTTTAAACGGAAGCTTCAATCCCCGTTTGCGCCAGCCTGCACCAACTGAAATTTCTACACTTCTTACTTCACTCACCTGGAAATCAATCAAACTTAAACTGATGGTACGGCTGCGGCCATAATCCACTTTAAAGTTTAGTTGATTCGTCATCTGCACATCAATACCGATCAATGGAGAGAAACGCTCAGTGATCGTGAGGTTAGGTACAATGAAGAATGGAACAAAGTTGTTGGAAATCGTATCGATGAACGATGGAGAACCATACCCAAATTGATCTGCATACAACAAAGCAGATGTAAAATTATTCATGCTCAGGTTACTGCTGTAGCCATGTTTAATGCTGAAGTTGGTAAATATCTGATCAAGACCCGGAATTCTCGACAAACCATTATAGGTTAAACTCCAGTTTGGTTTTGGCAAATAACGTTTAAACGGATTATCACTCACACGACGGTTCTTCTGATCAATGAGAGCAACTTTCACCGGATCCTGATCTGTATACGCTGCAATGAAAGCAGGAATCAATACATCCTGTGCATAACGGCCATAGCCTTTGTAATAACCATCAGGATTAACCTGGTTGCCGCTATAAAAATTTGCTCTACCTAAACGTTCTGACAAGATCAGTCTGTTCTGTTCAAATTGCAGGAACGTTTCGCCTGGGGTAGTGGCCGAGAATTTCCTGAACATGGTTTGATAAGAAATAAAGCTGATATCGAAACCACCACTTGCTAACGGACTCAAATGACCGAAAGTGCCATTACCTGTTGTATCCTTAAACAGTTGTGAATAGTTTTTACTGAACGAACGTGTAAGGTTAAGGTCAATGGTGAAATCACGGAATGGTTCAACCGTTGCTTCAGCTTTCAATTCCTGCCGGTAACTCTGTGTAAACTGGTAGTTGAAATTGGTATCACGTGTAACCCATCCTTTTTTGGCTGCTTCATCAAGCCAACGGTCATCAGGTTGCTTACCAAAAATATAGCCCAGGCTTGGTGCACGTGTGCCCCAGTTTTGCCCAATGAACTGTGTACTGTCGGTATAACCCGGCAGGCGTGAATTAAATGATTCGTTGTAATTAAGATTAATACTTTTTATTGAAGTTAATACCTGGCCAAAGAATCTTGCAGCTCCGCTTGGTTCAAATGCGAGGTTTTTATCTTTCTTCGCTTCCAACCTGTTCAGGCGACGGAATAATTTCGCCACATACTTCTTACTCTTACCAACAGTATCTTTTGGATTGAATTTAATATTGGGCGATGCAAGTGTTGGTTTTGCATTTGGATCTTTCTCCGTTTCAAGAGCACGAAGGAATTTCGATTTCTGGTATAACCTTACAAAATCAAGCTGACCTGTAAATACTCTTGTCTGCGAATTTTCAATGGTGTTACCAAGGTTCACAGCCAAACGAGATGCGCCGATCCAGTTGTAAGTGGTGTTATAGTTGAATCGGGCAGTTGTCCAATCCAATGCCGGAATCTTTGCCAATGGCAAATTATAAGATGCATTCGCTGTTTGGCGATAGATCGTATTACGTCCGCCCTTGAACAGGTTCTTACGAACGCTGTCTTTCTTCTCTTTTGTATTGATGCGACCAAACGGTTCATCCACACGTGCATTGTTTGTTGCACTGAAATCGATATTGATCGAACGGGTAAGATCCCAACGGAGATTGTACACACGATCGAACACAAAATACTTATCGTAGGTCTCAGGAATTTTAAACGGACTTGGTGCCACACCCGGAATAGTTACCTCTCTTGCACGCACTGCACCAAACTGGCGATTGATATCTGCACGGAAACTCAACAGGCTTGGCCTGTAATTAAAGTTGAAATCCTTAACGATATTCCACCATGGGCTTCGATACTTGATGAGTTTTTTGAACGGCTCAATAAATTTCGGCTGTGGTGCATAGTTATAACCGAGACCACCATAATGTTTTTCGATCACGTCATTTTCAATGAGCGGATTACGTCTTTCTGTTTTGGTGTAAGAATAACTCACATCAAAATTCGAAACATCATAAATTTTCGCAGGCTTGCCATTGGTTTTATTTTTCCGCATGTTGGTAACGTTCACCGTAGTGATAGCAGAAAAATCCTGTGAAATATTTTTAACCGAATCTTTATTTGATACTGTTTGCAGTTTGTCTTTAAACTTCACATCCTGGTCGTACGGATCATATTCAGGATTCATTACTGTTTGCGAATAGCTGGCATAGAACGGGATTTCAAGACCTGATTTTTTTGGTAACAATTTTCCAAGTTGCAATTGTGTAGCCACATCAAACTGGTAGAAGAATTCACGACTGCGTTCATTCACCCTTTGTTCTATTGTACCAAAACCTGCACTGCGTGCAGAACCTGAAACAGAAATAGTTCCAAGATCGGCAAGCTGAATATCTACACGACCTGTACCTGCCCATCCACCTTTTTCATCCAAACCACTTAAACGTAATTCGTTCACCCACACTTCAGCACATACTGTTGAGTTAGCATCATTACGATTATTCTCCACACCAACTAAGAAGCCTTTTACTTCACCAAGATTTGGATTACCCATTACAGCCCAACGCACACCATTACCTCTGTCTTCAGAATAAACCATATTCACTCCTCCAGTGCGACGTAATTTAAACCGTACCAATTCTTCAAGGCTTAAATCAAATTGATTTGCACCAGGCCACACTGCACTTGTATCGTTTGGTCCATTACCCGGACGAGGATACGTTCCCCACTTTGTAACTTTCAATGGCATGCGCACTTCATAATAGTTATTGATGAAGTCTGTACCAAATCGGATCACAGCAATTGCTTCACCATCTTTCAGATTATCAGTTTTGCCTCTTGATTCGGCATGCATGAACATGCGTACACGTTTGTATTGACGCAGATCATGATTGAGTGTTTTGAATACAGCACGGCTGTCACCATCCTGCAGATCACACACCTGCATACTAAGTGATGATTCGTTCTGCAATAAGTTTACACCATTATTACTCAACTGCTGCACACGTTCAATTCCCGGAGGAATCACATAATTCACCGGAACACGGTTATCATTTTCTTCCACGTTAACAGCTGTAACATTAAATGAAGTGAGACCTTGGTTTTGTAATGGCTTGTATTGTCCCGTTGTATCAAGATTAAATTGGTAAGAGCGCCACATGTTACGCACCAGTTCCAGTTTACCAAAACGTACAACCAATGAATCATCAAAACCCGTCATGAACATACGCATGAAACGGATCGATTTGAAGTCGGGAATATTTCCCACCTTCTGCTCATACTCTTTAACCGGTATGCGAAAGAGGAACCATGTTTCTTTACGTGAGTTACCATCAGCCAGTTTAATATCCACTTCTCTTCTGTCAGCAATATAATTCTGACCCACCTGCATCAGCGGATCATCTTTTGAACGTAACTCTAAATGATACTGGAAATATTCTTCCACTTCATTCAGTGTATTATCACGGTTGAGATCTTCATTGTCCGGATACAACGTTGAAGCGGATGTATACTGAACATCATTACTTGCAACAGGACTATTCCCTTGTGGGTTATTATAATCTTTATAACGGTTGAGGATACTTGCATTATCAGACTGATCAACACGGAAGTGTTTGTAGTTATCTGTACTTGGATCAGCAAGTAACGACTGATACGCAGCACCTGTACCGAAATTAGAACTGAACTGAGTAAGGAAAGGATTAAACACTCTCACCTCTGCACTATCTGCACGGCCATCTAAACCAACATCCTGTTGCGGACGTTCTTCAACAATATTACTAAAGGCCTGTGCTATCTGAATTGGATTGCGTGGCACTCTTGCCCAGTTACTGAAATCTTCACGTGCCGGTGTTTGTGTAGTGCTCAATCCATTTTCATAAAAACGGCGACCATCTTTTAATATATCTTCTGAAATGTTACCGAGGTTGAAATACATCTGGCCACCGGTGCTTGTTGGGTTGAGGATAAACGGATCCTGCACCCACATTTCAATAAACTCAATATTGTTTGTTTCGAAATCGATCTGATCAATAGCACGCATGATACCACCCCACCTGTTTCGTGGGTTTAATAATTTACCATTTGCAGGATTGATACTACCGTTACGTGCATCAAAATTATACGGCCCTCTTTGCGTTGGATAAAAGGCCATATCGAACGTGATCAATTGGTTTTGACCAAGATCAGGTGTTACCTGCGGAAATATTTCCTGGCGGTTTACAAAACGCACACGAGGATCAGATAGTTCAGCAAGATTACCCCCTAACGGATTGTTAGGATCACGACGTTGTTGTAACACAGGTTCAATATTATACCATGCAAGTTTTGCCCTGTTGTAACCATATTGCAGATCATCATTTAATGATGCTTCAGGGAATAATTCCACACCAAAACGATCCTGTGCTTTATAGGGTGTTGATGCAAGCGACCATGCAATGAAAGGAAAACGAAGATCAATGCCATTACGTGTTCCTTCAAAGTCATCAATATAAATTAACCCGCCACCACCTTTCTCAGGACGGATTTGTTTGGCTGTACTTGGAATGATCTGTGCAGCTTCACCATACACATTGATGTTTGATAATTGGCGTGTAGAATAAAACGGCAAACCATCCAACCACTTTGTCAATCGTTTCCAATCGCTGCGATAGTTTACATCTGCACCGATCATGGTGTTACGAATCGGATCATCACCATAATTCATTTTGGTGAAGAAAGGTCGCTCACCCAAACGCATCACAGCTGCACCAATATTCAGTTGTTTGTTTTGACGTTCGATTGCTTTGTAATCCAATCGCACCGCCATGAAGTTGCGGTTTTGCATACCGAAAGTAGCATTGTTTTCAAAACCTACATCAACCTTCACGCCTGAGTTAATGATTGCCTGGTTAATAATCTTTACCGTGCCAGCAATGTAATCAACAGTGAAATCAACATTTTCTCTTAATATTTGTCCACCGGCAGTAACAGTAACTGATCCTTGCGGCACATTGAATGCGCCCAATGAAATATCTCCACCGCCACCAGCACTGCGAGATGCACCTCGGAAAACATAGCGGTTCAATTGCGGCGATTGCTGTGCAACCCATTTAATCGAATCGTACAAAGGATAGAATAAATATTTCTGTCTTAATTCAATTGAATCTACACCACGGAAAATATATTCAAGATCTTTACCAAATGGTTCAAGTAACGGGAAGATAACACGACTTAGTTGCGAGTTGATGGTAAAGCCTTCAATGTAATCAAACACACCATCAGGTTGCGGATCGTTTTGATTATTGAGACGGTCAAGATTTACTAATTCAATAATTGGTCTTCCTTTTTCTTCGCCTTCAGGAATATATCTTTTTTCACCACCACCCGGTTCCTGGTAAAGAATATTCAATTTAAAATCTTTACGTTCCAGTTGCCCATAACCAACTGAGTAAACATTCTTCATCATCAAATCCCAGATCGGCAACAGTGGGCGTTGTGATGTAGCCTTCAACATTTTCAGGAACAACACTTTTTGTGTACCACTGTTATTCGCTGTTGTATCAGGCGTAACATCATTTGAAAATTCACCCACCTGGTACACTTTACCATTCACCGTGTATTGAAAAGCCACGCCCAACACTTCATCGGGTTGCAAAATGGTATTGAGTGAAATAAACCCGATCTGTGGATTGAAGTAATATTCCTCCGGACGAAGCTTGCGTGCAAATGTGCGTTCAAAATCCTGCACTGCTGTTAAACCAAAACTTTGCAAACGGTTTGTGATCAATGCTGCATCTCTTGTTGCAGGATCGTTCACCATACGCTGGTATAGATCGTTGGCGCCGTTTTGTGGCAGCTCTGATGAAGTAAGTGAAAAGATGTTCGGGTTGAATGGTTGATTTTCGCCCAGATCCATCAACGCAACAACGTTCCTGTTCTCAGTTGTAGAACCTGTGCGGTTGGTTACCCACACTTCCATACGAAGAATCTGCACCGGTGTTGTAACAGCCGGAATATTCTTCATGTTCTTATTATAGTTCTTCTTAAAATATTGTGCGAGTAAGAAGTGACGGTTCTCTTCGTATTCATCGGCCTTTACCTGGAACTGTTGCAAACCGGTACCACCAGCCAACTGCATCTGTTGACGATTTGAATTTTGATTGGCGAGTACAGCTGTTACATACAACTTACCGAACTGCAATTCTGTTTTTAACCCAAACAATGCAGATGCACCCGGCATTAATGAACCACGTGCAGGAAACTGGATATTACCAGCTTCAATACGTTTGATGATGGCATCGGTATTACCAACATAATCCAGCTTTAATTGATTTTCGAACTGGAAGTTGGCGAGTGTATTATATGTAACCGGAAAATTAAGTTTATCTCCGATCTTGGCATTCAAACCAAAATTGGCATTCATATCAAAATCAAAACCACCATTCTTTCTTGCACGCTCAGGCAAGGTTGGGTTCTTGATATTCTGACCGATGTAACCGGCAGTTAATGTAACATCACCCTGCGGACGGATCTCCACTTTCGGAATGCCGGTGTTACTGAATAAACGATTAAAGAAACCTGGTCTTACCTGCAGTTTCGGATCAAGTATTTTACGGTTAAGGTTTAGTGTGGTGTTGAGGCGGCGCTGAAAATAATCACGTTCATCCTGCCTGCTTTTGTAAGCCAGCATTTCTTCGAAGGTGAGATAACTTGGTTTACGATACCAGCTGCGGCCGATCTTTTCGTAGATGTAATATCTTTTTGTTACAGGATCGTACGCTATCGAATCTTTAATGTTTGATGGACGTTGCAGATCAAACGTATTACGATTCGGTTCAGTAAACGCATCACCTCTGCGATCGGTTAGAGGAAAACGTAAACTATCGTTACCGGGAATTGTATCTCTCGATGGGGTTTGTGGCAAAGGAATACCACTGTAACTCACCAATGTGAAGCAGGTCAGTACAATGGTCAGGAGGGTAATGCCAGATATGGTGCGTTGCATCAGGGTCAAGGTCTATAAGCAAATAAGTTTTGATATTGGCTAAAGGCACTTCAATGCAGCTTTTATCAGTTCCTGAACCTCGGTAAACTCCGTACTGTTTTGCCGGGCCTTTTTGATAGCTGATTCTGCTGCATTTCGGGCTATGCCTAAAGCGGTCATAGCAGTTAACGCATCAAGCTCTAAACTATTGTGAGTCAGTGTAGAAATATTCGCTTCCACCGGGCTCTTGGCTAATTTGTCACGCAACTCCAGAACAATCCGCTGAGCTGTTTTTTTCCCGATGCCTTTTACACTTTCTAAAAGGCCTTCGTTTCCTGAAAGAATGGCCCTCACCACCTCATCGGCCTGGAGCGACGAAAGCATCATCCGTGCAGTTGAAGCCCCAACCCCGCTTACACTGAGCAAATGAAGGAATACGTCTTTTTCGTGCCTGTCGAAGAAGCCATACAGAATATGGGCATCTTCCCTTACCAGCAAGTGGGTAAAAAGTGTGCCCTCGTTCAAGGATTGAATTTTGGAATAAGTGTTCAGGCTCACCTGTACTTCATAGCCAACACCATGAACATCAATGTGAACAACAGTTGGGGTTTTGAGGGTAAACGCTCCTTTGAGGTATGCAAACATGAAACGAAAATAGAGTTTTTTACAAAGGGTTGCCAACCTTAGTAAGATAAAGATTGAATTCGTACACGCTGAAAAAGGTTGGCAACCCTCCCACTTTCCACTCACAAACAACTGCTTACAAAGCAAGTCTTATATTTGCACCCTGTTTAGCGGGCCTCTACCCGCATCTCCTTAAATACAAAGCATAAATGAGTAAAAAAATCACCGCAGCCATTACGGCTGTCGCCGGATGGGTTCCCGAAGACCGGCTTACCAATTTTGATCTTGAGAAAATGGTTGATACCAACGATGAATGGATCCGCACCCGTACCGGAATTTCTGAACGTAGAATTTTAAAAGGCGAAGGACTTGCTACTTCTGATATGATCGCCCCTGCGGTGCTCGATCTCTGCAAAAAGCGTGGCATCGACCCAACAGAAATTGATTGCATGATCGTAGGTACTGTTACTCCCGATATGGTGTTTCCTTCAACTGCCAATGTGGTGTGCGATAAGATCGGCGCCGTAAATGCATGGGGCTTTGATTTAAGTGCTGCCTGCAGCGGATTCCTGTTCTCCCTAACTACCGGTGCTTCTTATATTGAAAGTGGCCGTTATAAAAAAGTGGTTGTAGTGGGTGCTGATAAAATGAGTGCCATTATTGATTATACCGATCGTAACACCTGCGTGATCTTTGGCGATGGTGCGGCTTGTGTGTTGCTTGAACCAAATGAAGAGGGTTACGGTGTGCAAGACAGTATTTTAAAAAGTGATGGTGCCGGTAGAAATTTCCTGAATATGAAAGCAGGTGGCAGTCTTCGTCCGGCATCGATGGAAACTGTTGCCAACCGTGAGCACTTTGCTTACCAGGAAGGACAAACCGTTTTCAAATTTGCCGTGAAAGGCATGGCCGATGTCAGTGCTGAATTATTAGAGCGCAACAATTTAACAGGTGAAGATATTGCATGGCTGGTGCCACACCAGGCCAATCTCCGCATAATTGATGCCACAGCTAACCGCATGGGCTTGCCAAAAGAAAAAGTAATGATCAATATTGAAAAATTTGGCAATACTACTGCAGGCACTATCCCTCTTTGTTTGTGGGAATGGGAACATCAATTGAAGAAGGGTGACAACATTGTGCTCGCTGCATTTGGTGGCGGGTTTACTTGGGGTGCTACCTGGATTAAGTGGGCGTATGATGGGAAGTAACCGTGTCTGACGTCTCGAAGAGCGTCTGACACATAAGTTATTCGTGAAATATTTTGAAAAGCGGTTGTGAAAGCAGCCGCTTTTTTCATGCGTGTCTGACGTCTCGAAGAGCGTCTGACGCATGAGCCAACCCTTGCAATAAATTAAAAAGCGAATTATATTTATTGAAACGCTTTCGCTATGAACTTCACCACTCCCGGTCTTTACCATATTTACAATCGTGGCAATAATAACCAGCCCATCTTCTTTTCAGAAGAAAATTATTTTTACTTCCTTCGCAAATGCCAATATTATCTAAAGCCACAGGCTACCATCTTATGCTGGTGCCTGATGCCCACTCATTTTCATTTCCTTATTGAAACAACTGAACAAAGTACAAAGCCGGTAAAATCAGGAAGTATTATTATGCCGGCATTGGCCAACGCCTTTCGGCTGTTACAAAGTTCTTATGCAAAAGGAATTAATCAACAATTAAACAGAACAGGCAGTCTATTTCAACAAAAAACAAAAGCAAAGTTGATTACGGATATCGACGATTATGGAATTACAGTGTTTCACTACATCCATCAGAATCCTTATGCTGCAGGTCTTGTAAAGAATGTTGAAGATTGGCCTTACTCATCATTTCCCGACTTTGTGAGGTTGCGAAATGGAACGTTATGCGATAAAGAAACAGCGATAAGAATTTTAAATATCAATCAGCAGGAATTAAAACCTGATGTTTACAAAGAAATTGATTCAGGCAAAATAAAAACGTTTATTGATTAATGTGTTAAGGGTTACTATCATCGGTTTTTTCAATTACTACTTTGAACTTTGCTCCTAAAAAATGTGTCAGACGCTCTTCGAGACATCAGACACGGGTGCGATACCAATGAATAAAATCCGTTGCAGGGATTGTTGTTACTCCTAACTCCCGCATCATCGTCACTAATTGGCCACGATGGTATGTACCGTGATTAAACAAATGATGTGTTACCTGCCACACTGCAGAACGAAATGGTTCGCCTTTTAAATTTTTATAGTCAAATTCACGTTGTAATTGTTCGTCTGTTACGTTTTGTGCAAACCATTCCCACTCGCCTGCCTGTTGCAGCAACCCATTCACCGCTTCTTTCATTGTTGGATTGAATTGTTTGCTGGGTATCACCATTTGCTGATGGCCTTCCATCCGCTGCCACCAGATACTTTCTGCATCCCAGAGATGAAGAACTGTTGCATACAAATTCGGGAAACTGCTTTTCACAATCTGTTGGTGCAGGTGCTCATCCATTTCAAGAATAGCATTGGTAAGTTGAATGTACGCCCAACGGTTATAAGCAGCATAAGCTGAAAGTAATTCTTTCATGTCAATATGATTTTGCACCTCAAATTAATGAATATATCATCTGCACGTCAAATCGCAAGGCACAGATTACGTACATTTATCCACGCATACAAATACAGCTGCATATGGAATTTTCAACACGCATCATACACGAAGACAACATTAAAGATGGAAGCGGAGCGGTCATGTCGCCCATTATTTTATCAACCACATTTGAACGTGGTGAAGATGGCATCAGTTATCCCGGTGGCTTCTTTTATTCAAGATATGATAATCCTAACCGTCATTCACTTGAACAGAAACTGGCAAAGATGGAAAACGGTGCTGCCTGTGTGAGTTTTGCATCGGGGCTTGCAGCAGCAACAAACGTGTTTCAGAGTTTAAAAACAGGTGATCATATCATTTTACCTGATGACACCTATTTCTCCATTCGTACAATTCTCGATGCAATGTTTGGCGCCTTCGGTTTATCGTACACACTGGTTGATATGACTGATCATGCAGCGATTGAACAGGCGATACTGCCAAACACCACACTCATTTGGCTGGAAACACCATCAAACCCTTCATTAAAAATAACAGATATTGCTGCTGTGGTTGCCATTGCAAAAAAACACAATTGCTTTACCGTAGCAGATAATACATGGGCCACGCCATACTATACAAAACCAACCGACTTAGGTGTTGATATCAGCTTACACTCCAGCACAAAATACTTAGGCGGCCACAGCGATATTCTTGGCGGCGCATTGATCTTTAAAGAAGCAAATGAACGTTACGATCGCATACGTGCATTTCAGAAACTTGGCGGAGCTGTTCCTTCACCTTATGATTGCTGGTTGCTGTGCAGAAGCTTAACTACGTTTACAGCACGCATGCCTATTCATTCAAACAATGCAATGCAACTGGCTACTTATCTTGAAACCCATCCCAAAATTGAACGTGTATTATATCCCGGCCTTGCTTCGCATCCGCAACATGAAGTTGCAAAAAAACAAATGGAGAATGGTTTCGGTGGTATGTTATCCATTATTGTAAAAGGTGATCGCTCAACCGCATTGAAACTGGCAGATAAATTAGCGTTATTTACACACGCAACAAGTTTGGGTGGCGTAGAGAGTTTAATTGAACATCGCAAATCAATTGAAGGCGATCTGTCACCAACACCCGATAATTTATTACGCATTTCAGTTGGCATTGAAGATGTGAAAGATCTTATTGCAGATTTTGAACAGGCATTACGCTCCGTCTGAATTTTAAATAATAGTACACTTCGTCAGACGCCCTCGTCGGACGATTTAATAAAACACAATTCTAAATATTTTAATCCCGTCCGACGAGGGCGTCTGACGGGCATAACTTTTCACCATCATCATACAAAGCAGAAAATCTATGAGAAAAATTTTATTCTTCCTGGTTGCAAACATATTTCTGCAATCAGCACAAGCACAAACAACCGACAAACGTTTGGCTGGCATCGATACATTTATCAACCGTATTTTAAAAGAATGGAGTGCAGCAGGTGTGACTGTTGCAGTTGTAGAGAAGAATAAAGTGATCATGACAAGAGGTTTTGGTTACAGGGATTATGAAAACAAAATTCCGGTTACAGAGAACACATTGTTTGCTATTGGCAGTTGTACCAAAGCATTTACCTCTTCCTTACTTGCGTTCCCAATGAAAGATGGCAAACTTGATCTTGACAAACCGGTAACGCAATATCTTCCGGAATTGCGTTTTATCGATGACGAGTTAAACAATAACGTTACCGCAAGAGATATGATGAGCCATCGTACAGGTTTACCCCGTCATGATCTGGCGTGGTATGGCTCCAGTACAAGGAGGGATAGCTTGATCTATATTATCCGCTATTTTGAAAAAACTGCTCCATTGCGCAGAGCGTGGCAGTACAACAACTTTATGTTTGTAACGCAAGGCGTACTTGCAGAAAAATTGAGTGGCAAGAGTTGGGATACATTAGTGAGAGAGCATCTCTTTACACCGCTGAATATGACATCGTCCAACACATCGATGAACGATCATGTAAAAGCACCCGATTATTCATTTGGTTATAAAGAAAAAGATGGAACAGTAACAAAAATGAAATTTATGAACATCGATGGTATTGGTCCTGCAGGCTCCATCAACTCCAATGCAAAAGATATGGCTAATTGGGTGATGATGTGGGTGAACGGTGGCAAGTTCAATGGGAAAGAAGTATTACCAGCAACATACTATAATCAGGCCATCAGTTCACAAATGGTCATTGGTGGAGGTTTGCCAAGTAAAGAGCAACCTGATGTATTCTTCAGCAATTATGGTTTTGCATGGTTTCTTGCAAACTATCGTGGTCATTATCGTGTTGATCATGGTGGCAATATTGATGGGTTCAGCAGCAGTACCACTTTTTTCCCGACAGACAGTATTGGTATTTTTGTTTCAGTAAATCAAAATGGATCGCCAATACCCGGAATTATCCGTAATACCATTGCTGATCGTTTATTAGGATTAAAATATAAAGACTGGCATCGCACTCAAAAAGTTGCTGTTGATAAAGCGAAAGCCGCCGCTAAAGAAAAACTAAAAGCAGACAGCACGCAACGAAAAATGGGCACAAGACTTACGCATGCTATCACCGATTATGCCGGAACATTTACCAACGAAGGCTATGGCACTTTAACCATTGAGCAGCAAAAAGATTCACTTGTTGCAAAATACAATGCACTTACATTTAAAATGAAGCATTACCATTTCAATTACTTTAATTTTCTTCCTGTTGCTGATGGTGTAGATGCCGATGAAGATGCTGCAATAAAGGGGCAATTCAATATTAATGTAAAAGGTGAAATTGAATCGCTCTCCATTCCATTGCAAACCGGTGTGAAGGACATTGTTTTTAAGAAAAAAGTAGAAACAATTGATGTAAGTAAAGCTGATCTTGAAAAATATACAGGCGACTATGAATTACCCGGACCAACTGTTGTGAAAGTTTATATCAGAGGAGACAAAACATTAATGGTACTGGTACCTGGTCAACCGGATTATGAAATGCTTCCTGTAAAACCCGATCTGTTTAATTTCAAAGCGATCAGCGGTTTTAGTGTTCGCTTTGAAAAGAATGATGCAGGTGAAGTAACAGCACTATACTTTATTCAACCCAACGGAACATTTAAAGCAACAAGAAAAAAATAATTTCGTCGGTACGGCCGTCAGACGAAGATGAAAATATAAAAGTATGAGTATTACTATTCGAAGAGCAACAAAAGAAGATTGTCCACGCTTACTGGAGCTTGTAAAAGAGCTGGCGCTTTATGAAAAAGCACCGGAAGAAGTAACCGTTACACTGGAACATTTTATAGAAAGTGGTTTTGGAACAAATCCTGTTTGGTGGGCATTTGTAGCCGAAGAGAATGAACTTGTGCTGGGCTTTGCTTTGTATTACATCCGCTATTCCACCTGGAAAGGTCAGCGCATGTATTTAGAAGATATTCTTGTTACCGAACAGGCAAGAGGAAAAGGCATCGGCAAATTATTATTCGATCAACTCATTGTTGAAGCAAAAGAGAAAAAGCTGAGCGGTATTGTGTGGCAGGTACTGGAGTGGAATGAACCTGCTATTAATTTCTATAAAAAGTATAATGCGAATTTTGATCCGGAATGGATCAACTGCAGCATAAATGTATAGCTGCCAGCTTTTAGCCATTAGCTGCAAGTCTTTTGCTTACAGCTAATGGCTAACGGCGTGGGGCTGTTTTAATTCACTCCCTCCACAATCATTTCTTTATTGATTTTTTGCACTAACCCCTGCAATACTTTACCAGGGCCAACTTCTGTAAACTTACTTGCACCATCAGCAATCATCGATTGCACACTTTGTGTCCAGCGAACAGCGCCTGTCAATTGATCAATTAAATTTTGTTTGATCTCATCTTTATCCAGCACAGCTTTCGCAACTACGTTTTGGTAAATGGCGCATTGCGGTATATAAAAATTTGTGCTTTCAATTTTTGCTTTTAACTCTTCACGTGCAGGTTCCATCAGCGGACTATGAAATGCACCACCAACCGGCAATACCAATGCACGTTTTGCACCGGCAGTTTTCATACGCTCGCAGGCAATATCAATTCCTTTCAATGAACCACTGATCACTAACTGTCCGGGACAGTTGTAATTCGCCGGAACAACAATTTCACCTGTTTCTTCCTGCACTTGTTTACAAACTTCTTCTACTTTTTCATCAGCCAGTGCCAATACTGCAGCCATTGTTGATGGATTCAACTCACAGGCTTTTTGCATTGCGGTTGCACGAACGCTCACCAATTGCAATGCATCTTCAAAACTCAACACACCATTCGCCACCAATGCACTAAACTCTCCTAATGAATGACCTGCAACCATATCAGGCTTTGCTGATTCAATGGTTTTATAAGCAATTGCTGAATGCAAAAACACCGCTGGCTGTGTTACATTCGTTTGCTTCAGGTCTTCATCTGTTCCATTGAACATGATATCAGAAATACGGAAACCTAAAATTTCATTGGCTAATTCAAACAATCGTTGGGCCGACACTCCTGCATCATACAAATTCTTTCCCATTCCACTAAACTGAGAACCCTGGCCCGGAAATACAAACGCATGTTTCATGTATAATTATTTAATGGCCAAAAATAAAGAAGTCTGTTGCAATAATTACAACAGACTTCCACTATCAAAAAAAAGAAAATTTAATTGAACTTGCCTGAGATCAGTCTCAGGAACTCGCTTCTTGTTGCCTGCTTTTGAAATTCACCTGAAAAAGCTGATGTAGTTGTTACTGAATTTTGCTTCTGCACACCACGCATCATCATACATAAATGTTGTGCTTCCACTACCACTGCCACACCCATCGGATTCAATGATTCCTTAATTGCTTCAAGTATCTGTGTAGTCAATCGCTCCTGCACCTGCAAACGGCGGCTATATACATCCACCACTCTTGCCAGTTTACTCAACCCGGTGATCCATCCATTCGGGATATATGCAATATGCGCCTTTCCAAAAAACGGCAACATATGATGTTCGCACATGCTATACAACTCAATATCTTTTACAATCACCATTTCACTCACTTCTTCATGAAATTTTGCACTTTCCAAAATTGCTCTTGCATCCATCTGGTAGCCTTGCGTCATATACTGCATCGCTTTAGCAACACGTTCAGGTGTTTTTAGTAAGCCTTCCCTTTCAGGATCTTCGCCTAATAAATCCAAAGCACTCCTGTAATTCTCGATCAATCCTGAAGTAACTTTCTCTTCGTATTGTTCTGTTTTTTTATAAGCCATAGTTAAATTTGAAGTTTATAGTTTTTTTGTTATGGGCAACTCTGCTGCTATTAAACTGTGGTTGCGTCGCACTCTTGTACGTTTAGTAATTCTATTCATCCTGAGCAAAGTCGAAGGACCCACCCCTTAGTCCCCTCCCGGGAGGGGAGACCCAACTTCACTCATTTTATCAGCAATTATAATTAAGCATTTCATCTTTTGTTCTCTGCTCATCACATTTCAAACTCACTAATTTTACTCTACAATTCTGCGAAGTAAGGGCTGTGCATTGCAAGTCCCCCTTCAGGGGGATTTAGGGGGTTGCCGGATACTCTACAAAGTTTCTTGGTGTTTCATACAAACGTATCTGCAACTCTTTTTCTGTATCAATATGTGGCCGCAACAGATCATAAATTACGATTGCAATATTCTCTGCTGTTGGATTCAGATTTTTAAATTCAACAGTATCGAGATTCAGATTTTTATGATCGAAGCGTCCAAGAATTTCATTCCTTATCAAATCGCTCAACACTTTCAAATCTATTACATAACCGGTGTCTTTATCAGGTACTCCAGTAATTTTTACTACAAGTTCATAATTATGCCCATGGAAAGAAGGATTGTTGCATTTGCCAAACACTGCATCGTTCCGTTCGTTTGTCCATTCCGGATTGTTTAAACGATGGGCAGCGTTAAAATGCTCGTGACGAAAAACGGATACTTTTTTTTGCATGACAGAAAACCTGATTACATTTTACCTGCCATGAACTTTCAAAAAAAGCACCTTGCAGGGCGGGTGAAGAACTATAACAAGGTACGCCGCAAAAGGTTTATTCTCCAAAATATTCAACGTAAATGCGGGGCGTTTCGTAGAGTTTAATACAGTGAAGCAACACTTCAGCAGGCAGATGTGGTTGTAACTGTTGCCAGATTGCTTTTGCCAGATTTTCGGTTGAACACATTTTACCCTGCATAAAATCTACATCCACATTCAGGTTAAGATGATCTAATTTTTCCAGTACCTGCTCTTTAATGATTTCGCTTAATTTTTTAACATCAAGCACAAAGCCGGTTTCAGGGTCGGGCTGCCCCTTAATGGTTACATATAATTCATAATTATGGCCATGCCAGTTCTCATTAGCGCATTTACCAAATACATCTTCATTCTTTTGCCTGCTCCAGGCAGGATTAAATAACTTATGAGCCGCATTAAAATGTTCCACACGGGTGAGATACACCATAGCTTCAAAAATTTTGGCAAAGTTAGGACATAGCAGGCAAGCCCGGTAAAAACTCC
>JAKFDY010000079.1:0-2119 GCA_036675885.1 Lacibacter sp.
GAAAACAAGGAAAGAAAAGCTGAACACGCTATCTGGATTGTTTTTCGCCAACAGAAAGCTCGGCTTCGTCGCTGTTGGTTTCGGGCTGTTATTTGCAAATATTAATACGGCTTCATTTATTGGTGAAAACGAACTTGGTTACACCAATAATATGAGTGTAATGGCGTGGGGGGTAACCTCTGTTTTTGCCATGTTAATTGTGTCAGAATTTATTCTTCCGGTTTACCTGAAAGCAGGTATCGCAACTACTCCCGATTTTTTGGAAGCCAGGTACGATCGCAGCACTAAAACAATTGTATCGATCGTATTCCTGGCTAATTATATTATAAACTTATTACCATCAGTATTGTATAGCGGCGCAGTTGCATTTGATGGATTGTTTGAATTTTCCACGCATTTAAAAATTAACTACTGGACTGTCATATGGATACTGATTTGGATAATGGGAACTTTAGGGGCTTTATACTCTTTGCTTGGAGGATTGAAAGCAATTACTGTTTCAGATACATTGCTCGGCTTTGCTATGTTTACCGGTGGGTTGTTGTTGCCTTATTTTGGGTTACACTATTTAGGGGAAGGTGATTGGCAGAAAGGTTTACAAGTAGTACTTACTTCAAAAACAGAACACCTTAACAGTATTGGTAAACCGGGTGATGCTATCCCGTTTGGAACTGTGTTTACAGGTATGCTCCTGGTAAACCTTTATTACTGGGGTACAGAGCAATATATTGTTCAACAGGCGCTTGCCTCAAAAGATCTTATTTCTTGCCAGAAAGGGGTTGCTGTCGCATGCGTTGGTAAGCTTGTGCTGCCGTTGTTATTGAATATTCCGGGTGTAATTGCAGCACATTTATACAATGACCTTCCAAACTCTGCAGCGGTGTTTTCAAAACTTACAGGTGATGTTTCTCCACCAGTTTATTCCGGTTTTATGGCCGCATTATTAATAGGTGCGGCACTAACTACATTTAATGCAGGTTTAAACAGCTCAAGCACATTGTTTGTGTTGAATATTTACAAGCCAATAATGACAAGACGGAATAAACAATTGGATGAGATCATATATTTGCGTGTTGCAAAAAAGTTTGAAGTACTTCTTTGTATTGCAACAATGTTCATAGCGCCGTTTATCATTTTTGCAAAAGGTGGATTGTACACTTATTTGCAGAAAATAGGCGGTTTGTTTAGTGTACCTATTTTCACCATTCTTGTGGTTGGGTTGTTAACTAAACGTGTTCCTGCTATTGCAGCTAAAATCGGGTTGTTCTTTTTTATTGTTGTCTACGGTCTTACACAATTGGTAATCGATATCGAGATCCATTTTCTGCATGTTCTTGCAATTCTGTTTCTGTTCACAACCGGATTAATGTTGGCGATAGGTTATGTCAAGCCAATGCATGAACCTTTTGTATTAAAACAAAATAATCATGTAAGCATTGTTCCATGGAAAAATCGGCATATGGCGTCATTGGTTTTAATTATCGCAATGATGTTGATTTATTTGGTGTTTTCTCCGTTAGGAATTGTGAAGTAAAATTCAACTACGTTTATCTTCACGGCTTATTCTTCTTTCTCTTCAAATGCCTTCACAATTTTAAACATATATCAGGATGTTTGCTTGCGGTATTTAGCCGGTATCCATAATCATAGCAAAAGCTGTATTGATATTTTTGGTGGACGGTGACTTTGTGATGGGTGTGATAGGTAAAATCAAATCCCTCTTTCAATAGTCGTTCTTTGGGAATTTCATCATGTTCTTTTCGCAGTGACATCTTTTTGAGAATGTTCCTTTTTTTCTTCAGGACCTTGTTGATGCGTTTCGCTTCCTTCTCTTCTTCATAAGCGATCTTATTGTGGTAACGGTTTTTACATTCCTCGTTACAGAACTGCCGGTCTCTCCGTCCAATAGAAAGGTTGATCTCTTTATGGCAGTACTTGCATAGTCGGGTGTCGTTATTCATAGTAGTATAAATTTAATGGATCCGTTTGGTAAAACGTTTATGAACCGTTACAAACGTTTCGGATTCGTTTGCTGTTTTCTTTACGTCCAACCTTTGTGTACTAAAACAAACAAACATGAAATCGATGAACAAAGTGCAATTGATTGGCTATCTCGGAA
>JAKFDY010000080.1:0-7682 GCA_036675885.1 Lacibacter sp.
AATAAGCATATAAAGAATAGAAAGCAGGGCCATAAGCAGGATCCATAGAAACTGCTTCTTCAAAAGCAGGTAAAAAGAATTCCCTGTTCTTCTGACTTTCGTAGATCAATCCTTCTTTGTATTTAGCCGCTGCATATTTAGGATTAAGTGTGAGGGCATTTTTGAATGCCAATACAGCATTACCACCATCAACCAGTTTTCTGTATGAATCACCAATGGTAACAAAAACCGAAGGATCATTAAATTTCTTTGTTGTCGTAATTTTTTGCAGATGACCAATGCCATAATTGGCATCACCCGCTTTTGTATAGGCGTTTGCACGGCCTACAGCATGCAATACTTCATTATCTTTTGATTTGCTTGTATTGATGGCCATATCAAAATGGTTACGGGCATCAGTTGCTTTGTTTTCGATCAATTCAACATGACCCATACCTGTTAACAGGATTGGTGAAGTAGCATTGGCCTGCAAAGCTGCCTGGTAAGTTTGCTTTGCTTTGGCTACATCTTCCAAACCAATATATGCCTGACCCAACCAATAGGCTGCTTCCTCATTTTTGGGGTTTGCAGTGATGAGTTTCTCAAACACATCTTTTGCGCTTTTGAACCGCTCATAATACATGAACTTCTTTCCATCCTCAATGGATTGTGCCAACAACTGCTGCACTAAAAAAACTGCCACAAATGCTAAACTGAGTGATCGTTTCATTTTTTCTTTCTTTGGTTTAAGTAATCGGTTGCTCAGGGTCGGTAAAAATATTAAAATTATTGCTTCACAGGCTTCACTAATTTCAGTTGAGTTTCTCTCATTATAAAAATCCTTCTTGCCGGAACAAGGTATCCTCTTCTAAAGATCAGTTGCCCCCTGTCGCTGTTCATAAAATTCACGAATGCTTTTCCCAGGCCTGTATGATTTTCTTTTAAGACGTAATAGATCTCCCTTGTGTAGGGATAACGTTTTGTTAAAATATCTTCCTGCCATGGTTTGGTATAAGTGTCCGCCTCATCGCAACTATCGCAAGGAAGCCAGGCAATACGTACCTTCTTCAATAGCTCCAGTTGTTTGCTGTCTTCGGGGTTACCGATCCAGCTTACACCTACAAAACCAACATAACCCGGGTTTTCAGCAATATATTCAACCACTTCACTGCTGTTTCGTGCTGCTGTAATGATTGATGTGTTAAACAGTTTCCCCTTTAATATACTATCGATGGCATAACGTACCGTACTGGTTGCTTTTACCCCATCAAAAACAAGTTTATAGGGCAACTTTCCCGTACCTAACAACATTCCTGCCACTTCTTCTTTCGTAAAAACAGAATCAACGGCATTTCTGTTTACCACCAATGCAACAGCATCGTTTGCAAGCAGATCACTTTGGGGATATAAGCCGAGAGAATCAGCATAATAGCTGGCCTCATCAGTTGTGATCTTTTTGGTAACGATCACCATCCGCGTGCTGTCGTTCAACAGATCATTCCAGCAATCAGCTTCCGGTTTGTAGTGTGCAATGATCTTAGCCTTGGGGTAGGCCGATTGAAAAACCTGTATCTGCTCTTCAATAATTGGCTTGAACGATTCATCTACGCTTATATGAACGGTACCGCTTGAACCGGTATCGGCAGGCTGCAACTTTTTCTCTTTACAGGAAAAAAGAAACAGGCTTAAGCAGCCATAAAATACCATGCTCCACTTCTTCATGACTATGATGGATTGTTATAGGTTTTTATCCCCCTGAAAATGCGGAATGCCCCATAAACAAATGCGGCAATTCCAAACACGATCACTACATCTGGCGGTGGAAATGTAATTTCAAGTCCGATATATTTTGATAAAGCAAGAACCGCCCCCATAACCAGGTATATAATGCCCATAACGATGTCGAACACTGCCTTTACATTGACGGGTTTATTCTTTTTTCTGAAATCTTCCTGGATTGACATGTAAGCTTTTTAGGGAGCGGGCAAGTTAACTAATTTTTACTCTTCCGGAACGGTAAAGGTTACCGGTTGTGTAAAATAAGATGCCACTGGTTTTCCCCTCTGTTTTCCGGGTTTCCACTTGGGCATACGGCCAATTACACGCAACACTTCTTTATCAAACTCTTTTCCTCCACTCAGTGTAATTACAGCATCTGTTACCTCGCCATTGGCATTTACTACAAATTTTACCCTCACTGTTTTGCGGTCACCTGATTCCAGCTCATCAGGCACATGCAACATCCGTTGCAGGTAACGTGACCATGCTTCCATACCACCGGGGAATTCTGGATTTTCATCGGGATGTTCAAGAATAGCAGGTTCTTCGGGTGCAGTAACCTGTGGCGGGTCAGGCGTAATCACTGTTTTAGCGCCTGCATTTGCTTGTATAAATTGTTCTCCGCCATTGCCAACGGCAGGTTTGTTTTCGCTTCCGGGAACGTAAGCTGTCGTATCACTTCGGTCGATAGGTGGATTTTTAAGCGGCGTCTCATCAGGCACAATTACAATTTGTCTATCAACTTTTGTTGGCGGCTGAGCCTCAACGGTGCGTTGTTGAGGTTTTTGTTCCTTCGGCCTATCTATTTCCTTAATATCCTCCAATTTATGATCAGGTTCCAGAACAATTGTAAATGCTCTTTGAGTTGGCTTCTTAGGCTTACTCATTACATACAATGAAACCGCAGTTACTAATAACAGCATTATTCCAATTGCTTTTTTAAGATGAGAAGGATAAGCTTTTCGTATGGAATAAGCACCGTAATCTTTGTTGCGGTTTTCAAATAAAATATCCAACAGATCAGCAGTAAGAAATTGCTCGCTTTTCATATTACAACGTTTTGGTGATGTGAAATAATTGATACATCTGTTTGCGTATGACAGATAGCACACTCAAACAAATTTTCATAACACATTCGCCGGCCGGCTGCTGATGAAATGATAACGGTAATTAGATGCGCTGCTGAAAGAAATCCACAAACACAGGTACGAAGTGAGAAGTACGAGGTACGAAATAAAAACCTTCAACCTCAAACTTGCGTTCACTTTAATTTATGATGTTTGGATTTTGGACATTGGGTTTTTACATACTGTTCCTTGTGCCTTGTTGCCTGGACATTGGATTTTCTTTCTTGCTTCTTGTTACTTGTGCCTTTTACCTTACACCTTATCTTTGCGCCCATGCGCATTTTAATGGTTTGTTTGGGAAATATTTGCAGAAGTCCTTTAGCAGAAGGTGTGCTGCAGCATAAAGCATGGAAAGCCGGTTTGCAATGGAGTGTTGAAAGTGCAGGTACCGGTGCCTGGCACACGGGCGAACCTCCGCATCATTTGAGCATTAAAGTGGCGAAGCATAATGGTGTTGACATCAGTAAACAACGGGCAAGGCAATTTGTGAAAGAAGATTTTCTCAATTATGATTTCATTTATGTGATGGACAGCAGCAATTACATTGATGTAAAACAAATGAGTGGCAAATTGTGGAAAGAAGAAAAAGTTGATCTGCTGTTGAATGAATTATATCCCGGTGAGAACAGAGCTGTTCCTGATCCCTGGTATGGCAAAGAAGATGGCTATCATACCGTGTATGAAATGATTGATAAAGCATGCGATAAGATAATTGAAAAGTACATTGCAGGAAGTACGAGGTACGAAGTAAAAAGTACGGACAGTTCCTCCAATGGATAACTGCAAACTATAAACAACAAACAATAAACTTATTAATGGCGAAGGTTAACGTATCATTACCGCAAGGCACAAGAGATTTTGGAGCAGAAGTTGTTCGCAAACGCAATTATACTTTCAACACCATTAAATCGGTTTTTGAATTATATGGGTTTGAACCATTGGAAACACCGGCCATGGAAAACCTTGATACGTTGCTGGGCAAGTATGGTGAAGAAGGTGATAAACTGATCTTTAAAATTCTCAATAACGGTTTAGATAACCCAGCCAAACAGCAAACCATCAAAGACGAATTTGAAAAAGTACTCGCCGGGAAAAATACAAGTGCAATTACTGAACGTGCATTGAAGTATGATCTCACTATTCCATTTGCACGTTATGTGGCGATGAATCACAATCAACTCACTATGCCGTTCAAACGCTACCAGGTGCAGCCTGTGTGGAGAGCCGATCGTCCGCAGAAAGGACGTTATCGTGAGTTTTATCAATGCGATGCAGATGTGGTGGGCAGCAAATCTTTGTTGAATGAAGTTGAATTAACCAATATTTACGCAACTGTTTTTCAAAAACTGGGTGTTGATGTTGAAATAAAAATCAATAGCCGGAAAGTACTTGCTGCATTAGCTGAGTTGTGTGGTGGTAGCGATAAAATGGTTGATATAACTGTTGCAATCGATAAGTTAGATAAGATCGGTTTAGAAAAGGTAAAGGACGAATTAATACAACGTGGATTAACAGCTGAGCAAATTTCTATTATTGAAAAATATTTACTCATCACAGGTAGTAATGAAGAAAAGCTGCAACAAATCAAATCACTTCTAGGTGAATCTGAAACAGGTAAGCAAGGAATTGAGGAATTGGAAACAGTCAATCTGCAATCTGCAATCTCCAATCTGCAATTCGATTTTACCCTGGCTCGGGGTTTAAACTACTACACTGGCATCATCTTCGAAGTGAAAGCAAAGAATGTGCAGATGGGCAGTATTGGCGGTGGTGGCCGTTACGACGATCTTACCGGTTTGTTTGGTGTGCCCAATATTCCCGGTGTTGGTATTTCGTTTGGCGTTGATCGTATTTATGATGTGATGGAAGAATTAAAACTTTTCCCTGCGGGTGTTCATACCGGAACAAAAGTTTTGTTTTTTAATCTTGGAGATGCAGAAAGCAAAAAAGCATTTGAACTGATGCAGCAGTTACGCAGCAAAGGCGTTGCCTGCGAACTGTATCATGAAAACAGCAAATTCGACAAACAATTTAAATACGCTGAGAAAAAACAAATTCCGTTTATCGTCATCCTCGGCACCAAAGAACTGGAAAACGGCACCTGTAACGTGAAAGAGTTAGCTACAGGTGTGCAGGAGTCGCTCAGCTTTGATGCTTTGCTTCAAAAATTTTCGGTTGAATGATAGCCAAATCAGCTAAACAGAAAACCTCTTTTCTTTTTTTGGGTTGTATGGGTGCGAATCTTTATTTTTGCCACCCTTAAAATTTCAGTCGGTGAGGTGGATGAGTGGCTGAAATCAGTAGTTTGCTAAACTGCCGTACGGGTAACTCTGTACCGCGGGTTCGAATCCCGCCCTCACCGCATAATTACTGTAAGTTTTATTTAAAAAGCCGTAAACCAAATGTTTACGGCTTTTTCATTCGGTGAGTAAATCATAAAAAATTCAACCTTCAAGTGAGCGATTCGGTGAGTAAAAAATCACACCCCACTTACTCACCGCTAATCATCGGAAATGATCAAGACCTTTCACCACATCTTCTACCAAAAGAAGCCTAAAACTTACCAAACCGGACCTGTTCCTATCTACCTACGCATCACTGTTGATGGTAAACGAACTGAAATCTCCATCAATCGGCAAGTCGATCCAACTAACTACTAAATATGTTAAATCAATGTATACAATTCGGAATATTTCCGAATTAATTATAATTTTATTACACAATATTGCTAAATTTGTCCTTATTAGTCGGAAATATTCCGATTAAACCTTCGACATACTACATGCACTATGAGTTTTAGAGATACCATTCAGGATTATGCTGGACAACCTTTAACCAAGCAAATTCTTTTAGATATTCTGAAAGAGTACAAACGACCATACGATAAAATTGACGAATTGGTAAAACAAGGTATGTTGGTCCAGGTTAAACGAGGCCTCTATATCCCAGGGCGAAAACTGAATATTGATTCACCAGAGTTATTCCTTGTAGCAAATCACCTGTATGGTCCAAGTTATATTTCATTAGAATCAGCACTTTCACATTGGGGCTTTATTCCGGAAAGAGTGTATGAAATTAGTTCTGTTACAACCAATCCATCAAAACAATATAGAACATCAATTGGCAGATTTTCCTATAAGCACCTTGAGCCACCTTACTACAGTTTTGGTATAAAGCAGGTAGAGTTAACAAAAAAGCAAACGGTTTTGATGGCATCACCAGAAAAAGCTGTTTGCGACAAAATCGTTTTAACACCAGGGATATTGCTACGCAGCGTAAAACAAACATTGGATCTGCTGGTGGAAGATTTCAGAATGGATAAGGAAATGCTTCGCAGCTTAAATACAACCCTTATCAGCAGTTGGCTGAAAGATGCACCAAAAGAACAAAGCCTTACAATACTTGTAAAAACATTGAACTCTTTATGATTAAAGAATGGTTGGAAGAATATAAACCGGTAAATCAGGAAGCAGCAGAACAGGCACTCCGGGAGATCATGCAGGAAATTGCATTGGCTGGTTTACAACGCAGTGGCTTTTTTGAGAAAGCCGCTTTCTATGGCGGCACAGCCTTAAGGATATTTCAAGGTCTTCCACGTTTCTCTGAAGACCTGGATTTCTCATTGCTCGAAGTGAATCCTGATTTCTCACTGGAACCATACCTCAAGGGAATCGAAGAAGAGTTTAACGCATTAGGAGTTACGGTTACTGTTGAAGAAAAAATTAAAACGGCAACAACAAATGTAGATTCAGCTTTTCTGAAACCGGATACAACCTGGAAAGAATTAATCATCAAAGAAATATTACCGCAGGAGTCCGTTAAAATGCGGCCAATGATCAGGATAAAAATTGAAATCGACACAAAGCCTCCGCTTGGTTTTGCAACAGAAGAAAAACTATTATTGAAACCATATTCATTCTATGTCAAATGCTTTACACTACCGGATCTCTTTGCAGGTAAAATGCATGCATTGCTTTTTCGGAAATGGCAGGGAAGGGTAAAAGGCAGAGATTGGTTTGATATGGAATGGTATATCAGAAAAGGAGTTGAACTAAACCTCGGGCATTTAACAGCAAGAGCGCTTGATAGTGGCGACTGGAAGAAGCCTGTTATGACAAAAGAAGAGTTCATACAACTGTTAACGGAAAAAATTGACAACGTTTCTTTCAACAGCATCCGGGAGGATGTTGTTCGGTTTATTCCGGATGATCGGGCAATTGCAATATGGTCACCTGCTTACTTCAAAGACCTGATTAAGAAAATAAAATAATACATCTTATGCTGATCAATACTGAATGGTCCACTTCTAAACCAATTGAATACGGCAAAAATATTCGCATAACCTCATCACTGGGCGACCTCACTGCAAGTATATTTAATGCAACCGGTGTTGAGATTTCGAAATACCTGTCACCGTTAGCAAAAGAAATAGAATTCCACTTCCCTGAAATTGCACATATAAATCTGCAAATGCTTCGCTTCAAAACACAAACTGGAGAAAGACACGTCAGGTTTGAACAATTTTAATCGTTGATTTTTATTTTGATACCAGTTGGCCATCTATTGTTTTTGTGCAGGATTCCACGCTTATACAAGCTTCCCTTCCAGCATCCCTTTCCACAAAACAAACCCTTTTGCCGGATCGGAATATTCATGTATCACCCGGCTGAAATTCGCATGTTCTTTTGAAAGATAATGTTGCTTATTGCTGGCTTTTATCTCCTTTAAGATCTCTTCTATTTCATTCAGCCCCGTCCTTAATGCATTCATTGTTTTATCAAAATGCCAGATATACGT
>JAKFDY010000081.1:0-18906 GCA_036675885.1 Lacibacter sp.
GTTAACAGTAAGGTAAACAGTGCGGTTGATCTTTACCAGTTCATCTGGAACAGGTGATTGTTTTACTACCGACAAGCGGGGAAGACTATCGTAATAAATGCTATCCTGCACCTCCACCTGGAAACCCTGTTGCTCCAGCAATGTACGGGCATCATCAATACTCTTTCCTTTTACTTCAGGTACTTTTATGTATTTGCCATGTTGTGTTATACGGTCGAGTAACTGAAAAAATACAAACACAACTGTAAGGCCAACTAAAATGGCGATCAGAAGGTTGAGAAAAAATGAACGGTTTGTAATGAATTGAAACACGGGTATTGAATTTAATGTATACTATCTTATTTGATGATCGGCCATTGCCTGATCAATTAAAGCTGCATAAAAATCTTCGAGGTTCCAACCCATTGCTCTCACCTGTTGTGGCACAATGCTCGCATCACTTTGTCCGGGGATGGTGTTGATCTCCAGCATAAACGGCTCATTGCGCTCTTCATTGTAAATAAAGTCGATCCTTATTACACCTGCACAGTTAAATACTGCATAAACCTTCTTTGCAGTATCGCTCACCTTTTTATAAACCTCATCACTTGCTTCCGCCGGTGTTATTTCTGAGCTCTTGCCATGGTATTTTGCTACAAAATCGAAGAACTCCACATCGGCATCCGCCTTTACTTCGGTCATTGGCATGGCTATTATTTCGCCTTTCTGCTTAAACACACCAATAGTAAACTCACGGCCTGTGATCATTTCTTCAATCAATACCTGGCTGTCTTCGTTAAATGCTTTTTCAATTGCAGCAGCAAGATCTTCCTGCTTGCTTACTTTGCTCATACCAATACTGCTGCCGCCATTATTCGGTTTTACAAATACCGGCAATTTTAGCTTTATGTTGTTTGCATCAATTGGTTGATGTTTGAACAGGTGTACACTTTTTGCCACATTAATGCCCGCAAAAGCCGCAACTGCTACAGTGTACCTTTTATTGAAAGTAATGGCTGAAGTTGCCGAGCTGCAGGATGTATAAGGTAATCCTAATACATCAAAATAACCCTGCAGTTTTCCATCTTCACCAGGTGTGCCATGCATGCCGATAAACACACAATCGAAATTGATTTTCTTACCATCAACTGAAATGCTGAAATCGTTTTTATCTACCGGTGAAGCATGCTTATCTCCCAGCTTATTAAACCAGCCTTCATTTGTAACATCAATTACAAAAACATTAAATTTCGATTTATCAAGATGATTATAAATGGTAGTGGCACTTTTATACGAGATCACTGCTTCGCCGCTATACCCGCCCGTAACAAGGGCAATATTCAATGGTTGATTCATTTACCGGATGGTTTTATTGCTGCTGCCCGTTTAACTAATGAACCGGGTTTGTTTGTATTTTCAGGCAGGCTTTTCTTGTCAATAATCCTGCCAGTAATTTATATTATTCGATGCCTTCTTTCTCTACTCCCGGGTTACCTGTATCGATCACAAATTTCCATTTCCCATCGTCCTGTTTACGCCAAACATTTAAATAGGTGCCCATTAAAGTGGTGTCGGCAGCTGCAACCTTGTACACACCATAGGTATAACCCATATCGCCTGAAGATGCAATGTCTCCTCCTTTAGGTTCCCATGTCATGGTAAAGGAAGTATCTTCCTGGGCATTCAGAAACTTAATGACGTTGCCTTCTACAATTGGTAAAAAACCGGGGCGAAGCAATACCGCATCATCAGCAATGTATTCAAGAAAGGCTTTTTTCATCCCGTCTTTTTCGCTGGCGGCTGAAAAAGCTTTATCGGTATCAACCATTTCCTGCAGTTGCTGCTCTGCAATTGCGGCATTTTCAGGCTTATCTTTTTTGTTGAATTCCCAACGGCACGAAACCAAAAACACAACCAACAGCAAAGCAAACGATAACTTCTTCATGCGTGCAAGATATAAAAAGCAAGGTGAAGGTTTTCAAGCCTTCACCTTTTTTTAACGGGAAATATCACCCGCTGTATTCCGGAATCGTTCTTACGGGAACTCATCCATCTGAGAGAAAAATTATGCAATGTGTAACCTGTCTTTACGAGCCAACAGTTCTTCTACTGTTTCCACATACATTTCATCAGGCACACAGCAGTCAACCGGGCAAACTGAAGCACATTGCGGTTCTTCATGAAAACCCTGGCACTCCGTACACTTATTTGGTGTGATATAATATGTATCCATACTTACCGGTGCATTTTTAGCTGCAGCATCTACCACACTGCCATCAATCAGGGTATAAGAACCTTTTACGGTAGTTCCATCTGCTATAGCCCATTCTACACCACCTTCATAAATCGCATTATTCGGACACTCGGGTTCACACGCACCACAATTAATGCATTCCTCTGTAATTTTTATAGCCATACTGTTTGAAAATTTTAGGATTAGTTTTGAATTACTTTTGCATCTCAAATGTAAAGCAAAGCACTGAATGAATTTACAACAAAGGCTGGAAATTTTACTCCAACTAAGACAATATATTTCCGAACAACCCACTGAATGGGAAACGGCTTGCAAACAGGCCGAACAACTGAATAACTGGTTTACGCAGAAATTCATTGCATCTGCTGCGCATGCCATCACAGAAAACTTTCTGAATAAAGAACAATTGGAGGCATGGATAAGGCATTATCATCTCGACGACAACATCAGCCCCAAAACAATTGGCATTGTAATGGCAGGCAATATTCCATTGGTTGGTTTTCACGATTTTCTTTGTGCTTTTGTAAGTGGGCATAAGCAGCTGTGCAAGCTTTCATCGAAAGACGATGTGCTGCTGAACCATCTTGTAACAAAGATGATCGAGTGGAATCCTGCTGTTGCAGAACATGTACAGTTCAGCAGTATGTTGAAAGATTGTGATGCCTACATTGCAACCGGCAGCGATAACAGTGCCCGTTATTTCGATTATTATTTTGGGCGTTATCCTTCCATCATCAGAAAAAACAGAACTTCTGTGGGCATTTTAACCGGCAATGAAACAGAGGCAGAACTTTCATTGTTAGCCGATGATGTGATGCAATATTTCGGCCTGGGTTGCCGCAACATTACCAAGTTATATGTACCAACCGGTTACAATTTTGTGCCTCTTTTAAATGCGCTGAGGAAATACAGCTGGATGTTTGATCATCACAAATATCGCAACAATTACGATTACCAGTTGGCAATTTACCTCATGAATAACATCTATTACATGACTAACGATTGTATTGTGCTGATCGAGAATGAACAGATTTTCTCTCCTATTGGCACCTTACACTACAGCTATTACCAACAACAGGCTGACGCCATCAAAAGTCTCCAGGGAAACGAACAGGTACAGGCAATTGTTGGCAATAATTATATTCCGTTTGGCCAGGCACAGCAACCCAAGCTGATGGATTATGCGGATGGGGTTGATGTGATGGCATTTTTGTTAGGATTGTGAATTTCAGACAACACCTCATTCAAACGTATACTTCTAAACCAGCATACATGTAAACACTTAAATATATCCTGATTTTTTTAAGTGTTTCTGTATATATTTTTTAGTTTCCCTAACATTTATTAGTTATCCAGATTCCTGGAGAGTATTTTACTTATGCTTCCTTTTTGAGGAATCACCCAATTATCCTGCTATGAAAAGCGTTAAAAACATCACCCTGCTGCTCGCTGTCATTCTTAGCTTCCTCTACAAAAGCAGTTTCGCTCAATGCAGTGTTTCCAGCGAACGCCCCCCAGCAACTGCAACTCAAACAAATTTATCCGGAAGTGATTTTGGCTGGAACAATGCAAACGACGTGCTCACATCTAATGACGATTATGCTTACGCAGGAGCAACGCTTACTTTGCTGAACCCCAGTAAGTATTCAGATTATATGACATTGACCAATTTCAGCATGTCGATCCCTGCGGCAGTAACCATTTGCGGCATAGTTGTGCAAGTTGACCGAAAGGCAAGCGGGCTGAGTCTAGGTGCGGTGGTTAAAGATTACCGTGTGCGCCTTGTAAAGGGCGGCTCTGTTACAGGCAATAATAACGCCAGCGGAAGCGGATGGACGGGAAGTGAAACCACCGCCACATACGGAAGCTCTTCCGATTTATGGGGCACAACCTGGACTCCTGCCGAAATAAACAGCGGAAATTTCGGTTTTGCTCTTTCCGCTGAAATCAGTGGTTTGCTGGGAGTGTTTTTATCTGCTGATATTGATAATGTTCGCATCACTGTTTACTATCAACATATTGTTTTGCCCGTAAGCATTGCCGGATTCATGGGAACACAAAAAGGAAATGCCGTTGAATTAGCCTGGGAAACGAAAGCAGAAAATGGCATAAGAAAATTCATTGTTGAACGACAGCTAAGCCATTCAAGCTGGGAAACAATTCAGGAGGTAGATGGTGAACACACAATGGATCATAAAAGAACATTCCATGCGTACGATTTTCAGCCAAAGGCAAACAACAACTACAGGTTAAAACTCATTGACAAAAACAACAACATTTCTTATTCTGAAATAACAAGTGTAAAGTTGAATAAATCATCCAACGATCTCATCATTGCTGTAAACAGCAGCAACAAAACTATTATGATACTTGCAAGCGAGCCCATCATTTCCTGCAAAATATTCGGAACCGACGGCTCACTTATTAATATCACACAAAACCCTTTTACTAAAAATCAATTGAGCATACACGTTAACAGTCTTCCCAAAGGCAATTTAATTGTGCTTGCAGAAACGAGAAGAAAACGAATATCAAGGCAAATCAATGTCAGAAAATAATAATCAGCTATCGTCTATTAAAAAAGACTGCGGTCTGCAACAAACTCCATCCTTCCCTTTGCTCATTGATCAACCATGGGCACTTGTTATTTTTCAGCCTTTACCAATAATTCCTTTTTATTCAGCAAATTAATTCTTAAATTACTGCAAGAAACGGTTTCATTGCAGCACCTGGTGGTTAGACAAATTGACAGATAAAAAGTTAACGATAGACATATATTTTTTCATCAAAAGCCTTCTGTTATGAAACATTACCACATCGTCTCACGCATTGCCATTTACTTACTTTCTGTAATACTGATTGCGTTTGGCATCTTTTATTACAAAAATCCGTATGATTTATTGATATACGTTCCCGATGGTTTACCCGGTGGAGTAATCTGGGTGTATGTTGTTGGAACAGCCTTTATACTGGCTGGTATTTCTTTTCTCACAAATAAGTTTGTAAAGTTAGCCGGTTATCTGATGGCAGGTATGCTTATCTTTTTTGTTGTAACGATCCACTTCCCGAATTCGATGAATGCAGGTGCACCTGAAATGCGGAAACTGGCCCTCATCAATTTATTAAAGGATACAGCTATTGCAGCATTTGCATTGCATGTGGCTGCGGGGGCATACAAACAGCATCTGCATTTTGATAATAACGACTGATTAAACAATCATCTCTGACTGCTTCCTGATTTTAATTTTCTTACTGTAATAAACAGCAAGTGATGGCGTATTGAGTTTGCCTTAGTAACTCATCTCATCCAGCTTTACCTTCCCCTTAAAGGTCCAGAATACGAATGCTGTGTACAACCCTACTAACGGTGTACCAATGAGCGCAATGACGAGTAATATCTTCATCGTTTTGGCAGAAGCTGCCGCATTATGAATAGTGATGCTGTTCTTAGTATCGTTGCTGGCATAAAGCAGGTATGGAAATATTTCTACTGCCACCATAATGAGCAGTAAAGCTATTGTAACTGCTGAACTGAGAAATGCATAGCGGTACAACCCTTTCTTGATTTGGCGTGGAATATTAGCAATAGCAAGAATCATCAACACAGGTAATAAAAACAAACTTGGGTTTTGTCTGAACTGATCACACAAATGTGGAATATAGAGCAACGTGTATAATGTTGTAATTACAAAACTCAACACAAAAAACACCGTGAAGTTATTCGCCAGCAAATGCATTTTGGTGTAGAGCCTGTTCTCTGTTTTCATGGTGAGATAAATAGCCCCATGCATCAGGAAAAGTGCCAAGGTTGTAATAGACACCATGATCGGGAATGGATGAAAGAATGACATCCAGTTACCGGCAAACTCTTTGTCAGCATTTAACGGAATACCATACGCCACATTGCCCAACATCAATCCTAATGAAAGAGCAATAACAATGCAGGCAATATTATAAACGATATCCCATGTTTTGCGCCACCACAGCATGGGCTCTTTACTTCGAAACTCGATGGCTACGGCACGAAAGATCAACCCTACCATAAAGATCATAAAGGGAACATAAAACGCCGAAAAGATAGCTGCATACGCCACAGGAAAACCGGCAAACAAAGCACCGCCACCAATTACCAGCCACACTTCGTTACCATCCCAAACCGGACCAATGGCATTCATAGCAATACGGCGGCTTTGCTCTTTGTTAAGTAATAGATGAAGAGCGCCTGCGCCAAGATCGAACCCGTCAAGAATTGCATATCCGCTGATAACACCACCGAATACGAGGAACCACCAAACATTATAATCTAATCCGAGAAATGTTTCCATACTTATTGTTGCATCATTGGGTTATTACGCTTACTACTTTCATCAAGATCTTCTTTTACATGATCACTTACCGGGCCATGTTTTATTTTTCGGTTCAGCAGGTAAAGAAATAAAACAAGGAGCAATAAATAAACTACAGTGAACATGATCAGTGAAAACAATACCTGGTTAGCTGTTACTGTTTTCGACAATGCATCAGAAGTGCGGAGTAACCCATACACCACCCATGGTTGTCGTCCCATTTCTGCTGTAAACCAACCAACCTGGTTAGCGATTTGAGGTAATATTACACTGAACACAAATATCCACATCAACCATCTTGTTTCAAATAAACGGTTGCGTTTCCATTGCCAAACGGCGAATAATGTCAGTGCTATCATACTCATGCCACATGCCACCATCATGTGATAGAACTGAAAGATGGCGTTGATCTGTTTCGGACGATCATCTTCAGAAAACGCATTCAACCCTTTTACAGGTTCATTAAAATTTCCGTGAAGTAAAAACGAAAGTCCACCCGGAATTTTCAATCCACTCACCTCTTGTGTTTTGTTGTTCACATAACCCAGCAGAAACATATCGGCTTTTGCCAACGTATCGTAATGCCCTTCAATTGCAGCAAGTTTAGCCGGTTGATTTTTTGCTACACCATCTGCACTTCTGTGCCCAACAAATAATTGCATTAAGGAACAGGCGGTGGCAACAATCAACGCTATTTTAAAAGAAGGTCGTGCTATTTCAAGATGACGTTTGCGGATAATGTAATAGGCATTCACACTCAACACTAAAAAAGCCCCGGAAAGAAAAGCACCGATCCATACATGTGTTAAGCGATCAACGCTTGATGGATTAAATACCATTGCCCAGAAATCGGTGATCTCTGCCCTTGCATTCATTCCCTCACCAACAATATGATAACCTGCGGGAGTTTGTTGCCAGGAGTTTGCAACAACTATCCAGATAGCAGAAAACAACGAACCAAGAAATACCATGATGGTTGAGAAAAAATGCACTCTTGAACTCACCCTGTTCCAACCAAAGATGAGAATGCCGAGGAAACCTGATTCAAGTGCAAAAGCAAAAATACCTTCAGCTGCAAGGGCGCTTCCGAAAATATCGCCCACATATTTTGAATAGGTAGCCCAGTTTGTACCAAATTCAAATTCCATGATGATGCCCGTTGCCACACCAATACCAAAAATGAGCGCAAATATCTTTATCCAGAAACGGGTGGCATCTTCATAAATCTTGCGGCCGGTTTTGAGATACATTCCCTCCATGATCACAAGGATCAATCCCAAACCAATACTCATGGGAGGATAGATATAATGAAAAGCAATGGTAAAAGCGAATTGTATGCGGGAAAGAATCTCTACATCCATAAGCGTGATGATTGATGTAACACTGTTTAAGTTAAACAGCAGGGCAAAGATACTTGAGGAACAAAAGCACTTCAGGATGTGCTGCAAAATGTTTTTGAGATATACATACGGGTGTTTGTACACCAGAAAGAATCCGTTAAAACACCTTTTTTTAAGCTTTCCTGCAACAGTAGATTTGCTTTATCAAAAAGCCGTTGCTAACCTGAAAGAGAATCAACACACCTATTTTCAAACGGAACACCTGAAACACTTGTAAAATCGATCATAAGCTAATCAAAAACCGGTAACTCAGTTATACTGATGAGCCGGTTTTTTTCTTTTACCCATGCATACGTATATGTTCCGTTGCTGATCACAAGATAGCTTACAGGAACCGACATGTTATAACGTATGATCTGCTCCAATACTTTTTCTGTTAACTCCACATCCATTGCCTTGCATTCGATCATCATCCACGGTTGATGATTGCGATCAAACACCAACAGATCAAAACGCTTCTTCAACTCACCCAACGCAATTTCTTTTTCAATACCAATAAATGCTGCCGGGTATTGTTTTACCTGTAACATGTATTGAATAAGATTTTGCCGCACCCATTCTTCAGGAGTTAATCGCACCCATTGCTTACGCAGGTCATCAAAGATCACTTCTTTCCCCTCTTCTTCTTTTATACGAAAGGAGGGCGCAGGAAAATCAACCTTTATCATTCTTCAAAAATACAGAAAGACAATGGACGATTGACCACAGACGACCACACCCTACTACATATACTGTTTTTATAGTTGACGTTTCGCATTTTTGTATGTCTCACGGAAAATTGTACTTTGAAAGAAAAATGGCCTTCAAATTTGAAAACCTTAAAGTATGGCAACTGGCTGTGGATTTAGGAGAAGACATTAATCTTGTTGCCGATAAATTTCATAAAAAAGAAGATTACAATCTAAAACAACAAATACGCCGGGCTGCCGACAGTATTGCTTTGAGTACATCGGAAGGATCTACCGGTTTATCCAATGCAGAACAGAAAAGATTCTTACGAATCGCAAACCGGTCAGCTTTAGAAGTTGTAACTTGCCTGCACAAAGCAAGGAGAAGAAGTTATATTGATGAACCAACTTTTCTGAAGCACTATAACGATTGCGAAGTAATTGTGCGTATGCTGCAATCGTTCATCTCAAAATTACAAGATTAATTAAACCTGGCAGGCGGACACTATCGTCTATCGTCTGTTGTCAATCGTCATAAAAATGAAAACAAAAGAAGACATTGTAAAGAACTGGCTGCCCCGTTACACCGGTAAACAATTAAAAGAATTTGGTGACTACATCCTGCTCACGAACTTCAGCAATTATGTAAACATGTTTGCAGAATGGAACGGTGTGGAAGTAACGGGCAAGGATAAACCCATGCAATGCGCCACGGCAGATGGCATCACCATCATCAACTTTGGAATGGGCAGTGCTACGGCAGCAACCGTAATGGATCTGTTATCAGCTATTCAACCAAAAGCGGTTTTATTCTTAGGTAAGTGTGGTGGTTTGAAAGCAAAAAATAAAATAGGTGATCTCATTCTCCCTATTGCAGCAATACGTGGTGAAGGTACAAGTCGTGATTACTTTCCGCCAGAAGTACCGGCACTACCTGCGTTCGCCTTGCAAAAAGCGGTATCAACAACTATTCGTGATTACGACAGCGATTACTGGACAGGAACTGTTTACACAACCAACCGACGGGTGTGGGAGCATGATGAAGAGTTTAAAACATACCTCGAAAAAGTAAGAGCAATGGCAATAGATATGGAAACAGCGACTGTGTTTATGGTTGGCTTCGCTAATCATATTCCAACCGGTGCTTTGTTACTTGTTAGCGATAGTCCAATGACTCCTGAAGGTGTTAAAACAGAAGAGAGCGATAAAAAAGTGACCAGCAATTTTGTTGAGAAACACGTTAAGATCGGGATTGATTCACTGAAACAACTCATCAATAACGGCAACACGGTAAAACATCTGAGGTTTGAAGAGCAATGACGGATCTGCTTCAAATAAAAGATCTTGAAGTCAGCTTCAAAACAGAAGATGGTTTTGTAAAAGCCATTTATGGAATTTCATTCAGTGTTGGCAAAGGAGAAACCGTTGCTGTGGTTGGCGAAAGCGGTTCAGGCAAATCAGTTACTGCACTTTCTTCGCTGCAATTAATTCCTCAACCACCGGCTTCTTATCCCAACGGTAGTATTCACTTCACAAAAAAAGACGGTTCCGTTATTGATCTGCTCAAAGCTTCAGCAAAAGAAATGCAGGGCATACGTGGAAATGAAATTGCCATGATCTTCCAGGAGCCAATGACATCGCTGAACCCGGTTTTTACCTGCGGTATGCAAGTGATGGAAGCAATACAATTACATCAAAAAGTTAACAAGGAAGAAGCTGCCAAACGAGCCCTGCAATTATTTGAGAAAGTAAAGTTGCCCAATCCTGCAGCCATGCTAAGCCGCTATCCGCATCAGCTAAGTGGTGGACAAAAACAACGGGTGATGATCGCTATGGCTATGAGTTGCAATCCATCATTATTAATTGCTGATGAACCAACAACAGCCCTGGATGTAACAGTGCAAAACACGATCCTTCAACTCATAAAAGAATTGCAGCAGGAAACCGGCATGGGTGTTTTGTTCATAACCCACGATCTTGGCGTAGTACATGATATTGCCGATAAAATTGTGGTGATGTACAAAGGACAAATTGTGGAGCAAGGTTCGGTACGAGATATTTTCGATAACCCGCAACATCCTTATACAAAAGCATTACTGGCCTGTCGGCCTGCACTTCATCCAAAAGGAAAACGATTGCCGGTGGTGAGTGATTTCTTGGAAGTGGAAAGTGCAAATTTAAAAATCGAAAGTAGTGAATGGCCAGTGGCGAGTAGCGGGAAGCAAGTAGCGTCTTCATCTCCTCTTCTCCAAATTCAAGACCTCAACGTTTGGTTTCCGGAACAAAAGAAAATGTTTGGCAAATCCTCTTCTTTCATCAAAGCAGTAAACAATGTAAGCTTTGATGTTTACAACGGCGAAACATTGGGATTGGTTGGCGAAAGTGGTTGCGGTAAAACAACATTGGGCAGAGCATTGCTTCGTTTGGTTCATGCAACATCGGGCAGCATTTTGCTGAATGGTGAAAATATCCTCAGCAAATCGTCCGCTGCATTCAAACAACAACGCAAAGATCTGCAGATCGTTTTCCAGGATCCTTACTCATCCTTGAATCCACGCATATCCATTGGCGATGCCATTGCAGAACCAATGCTGGTGCATCAGCTTCAACCCAACCAAAAAAAGGCGAAAGAAAAAGTGATGGAACTGTTGGAGAACGTAAATCTTACACCTGCTCATTTCAACCGTTATCCGCATGAGTTCAGCGGGGGTCAACGGCAACGCATCGTAATAGCAAGGGCATTGGCCCTTCATCCGTCTTTTATTGTGTGGGATGAATCTGTTTCGGCCTTGGATGTAAGTGTGCAGGCGCAGGTACTTAACCTCCTCAACGATTTAAGACAGGAGTTCAACTTCACCTCCATTTTCATTTCTCATGATCTTTCGGTGGTGCGTTATATCTGCGATCGCATTATTGTGATGAACAAAGGCCAGATCGAAGAAATGGGCTTATCTGAAGAAGTTTATTTCAACCCCAAATCAGACTATACCCGCCAATTGCTTTCAGCAATTCCGGGCCGGGCCTTACAATTCTAAATTTGATGAATCAGCTCGCAGCTATCAGCTAATAACTTGCAGCCTTCCTGTGGATAAGTTTCCCGGTGTTTCAGCTAATTTCCCTACCTTTGCACGCATTAAAAAGTAACAGGTTCAAACCCGGTGCCGTAAGACGGGGTTTGGAGAGTCACTCCCGAATACTCACCTCAACGCTGCGTTTGCACCCGTTACTAAAATTATAAAACGCAGTATGAAGTTATCACAGTTTACGTTCGATCTACCCCTCAATCTAATTGCCCAAAACCCTACAAAGAAACGTGAAGACAGCCGTTTAATGGTGGTTCACCGCAAAACAGGCCAAATTGAAAACCGTCAGTTCCGTGATATCATGGAATACTTCGATGACAAGGATGTTTTTGTAGTGAATAACACCAAAGTATTTCCTGCCCGCATGTATGGCCGCAAAGAAAAAACAGGTGCCAAGATCGAAGTGTTTCTTCTTCGTGAATTAAATAAACAAAACCGTTTGTGGGATGTAATTGTTGATCCCGCAAGAAAGATACGTGTTGGTAACAAATTGTATTTCGGTGAAACAGAAGACCTGGTTGCAGAAGTAATTGACAACACCACTTCACGTGGACGTACTATCCGTTTCTTATTTGATGGTACTGATGAAGAGTTCCGCACAGTATTGTATGCAATGGGCGAAACACCGCTTCCAAAATATATTAAGCGCAAGCCGGATGATGAAGATCGTGAGCGTTACCAAACAGTGTTTGCAAAACACGAAGGTGCGGTTGCGGCTCCAACTGCCGGTATGCACTTTAGCCAGGAATTGATCAAGCGTTTAGAAATACAAGGTGTGCGTTTTGCAGAAGTAACCTTACATACAGGTTTGGGAACCTTCCGTCCTATTGAAGTGGAAGACCTCAGCAAACATAAAATGGATGCTGAGTATTATAAGATCGATGAGTTCTCTTGCAAGATCGTAAACAAAGCAAAAGAAGGTAAACATCGCATCTGCTCAATCGGCACCACAACCATGCGTGCATTGGAAACTTCATTCACTGCGCAGCAGTTATTAAAACCAAGCGAAGGCTGGACGAATATTTTTATTCACCCTCCTTACAATTTTAATATTGCCGATTCATTAGTTACAAACTTCCATTTGCCAAAAACAAGTCTATTGATCATGACCTGTGCATTTGCCGGTTACGATCTTACAATGGAAGCTTACAAAAAAGCAATTAAAGACAAGTACCGTTTCTTCAGTTATGGAGATGCGATGTTGGTGATCTAAGGCCCCACCTAACCTCCGCCGAGGGGAGGAAAAAGGCTGACTAATAAATTAAAAAGCATCTGCACATTGTAAAAAATTAATGCAGATGCTTTTTTCAATAGCTGACATGTCAGCATTCATTTGATTAACCTTCAAAAGTTCGACCTCCCTCTCTGCCGGAGAGGGAACGAGGGAAAGGCGTTTATGAACAGCAAAACAGCAAAAGAATCGTTTATTGTAATGACAGAGTTGGTACTCCCCAACGACACCAATGTGTTTGGCAACCTCATGGGTGGCCGTTTAATGTATTGGATGGATATTGCTTCTGCATTGGCAGCCGGCAAGCATTGTAACTCTCCGGTTGTTACAGCAAGTGTTGATAATATTTCATTTGAGAACCCGATCAAGCTGGGTAACGTGGTACATATTGAAGCAAAAGTTTCAAGAGCATTCAACAGCTCTATGGAAGTACACATGAAAGTGTGGGGTGAAGATACTGTGCAGCAATACCGTTACAAAAGCAACGAAGCTTATTACACGTTTGTAGCACTTGATCCTAACAGCCGGCCTAAACCCGTACCACAGTTGATCCCGGAAAATGAAGAGGAAATGAAATTGTTTGAAGGCGCATTGCGCCGCAGGCAATTGCGTTTAATTCTTGGCGGAAAGATGAAGCCGCATGATGCAGCAGAATTGAAGGCGTTGTTTATAGGAGAGTAAAATTCTTATCAACCTGAATTATTTTGATCCTTATCAAATCAGTGCCTCGTCATGTTTACACGAGACATCCCTACGACGTAAAACTGCCAGATTCAATCAGAACTTTTAATTGCAATCACTCAAATTATGCAGAGATGCTTCGTTCCTCAGCATGACGGGTGCAGTTGGTCTTATAAAATGAAACAGCATGTTATAGCAATGAATTATGTAATTACCACTTCTCAATCTCTGCCCACAAATCAATCCAATCAGGGTTCATTGCAGATACCAATTCATTCTTTCGAATCCTGTTCCAACCTTTAATTTCTTTTTCTTTCGCAATAGCTTCTTCTATTCTGCCGAAATGTTCATAGTAAACACAAACAACACAATTATACTTAGCAGTAAAACTGTTTTTGAAATGATGTGTACGATGTTCAATAACTCTATTGCGCAAATCAGAAGTTACGCCCGTATACAAAACCGTACGTAGTTTGTTTGTCATTATATAAACTGATCGCCATAGTTCATAAAAACAAACTTTCATTACTCAATTCATCTGCGAAAATTCCTACTGTAAATTAATATCAATGCTCATGATGCTGTTGCTCCGGATGAAAACTCTCTCCGCAATGAGGGCATTTAATTGTTTTCCTGCCACGCAGGTGCTGCACCTCCTCCAGGAAACCTGCTGTAATAATGCCGGCAGGCAATGCAAAGATGGCAACACCACTCAGCATGATAACACCTGTCATTACTTTTCCGACTATTGTAACCGGTATCATATCACCATAACCAACCGTGGTAAGTGTAACAATTGCATACCATAGTGTTGCAGGTATGCTGGAGAAAACAGCAGGTTGTGCAGTGTGTTCGGCAAAGTACATTACACTTGATGCGATGATGATAAGAATAAAGATAAGCACCACACTCAACTTCAGATCGCTTGCCCGTTTTACAAATACATTCCTGATCATTTTTGCCGACTTCATATAAGCCGTTAGCCTGAACAAACGTAAGAAACGAAGCAGGCGAAGAATACGCAACATCCGCAGATCGAGGCCAACAACAACATGCACATAAAACGGAAGAATAGCCAGCAGATCAATCAAGCCCTCAGCAGAGAACATATACTTGATCCGTCCGAAAAAACTGTGCCTGTATCTTGGATCATGATCACAACTCCACACACGTAATACATATTCAATCGAAAAAATAATTACAGAGATCAGATCAAAGTAATAAAAGAATGTCTGGTATTTATCATGCAACGATGGTACTGTTTCAAGAATAACCACCAATACGTTTGATATAATGAGAAAGATAATAAATGCATTAATAATCTTATCCCATTGGGTTTCGCCCAGTTCGGGATGAAGAAGGATATGTACTTTTTTCCTGGTAGCGTGATACATGCAGTGGTTTTTTGGCAGTTTTAAAGTTAGTGAATAATACAGGTAGTACAAGCTGCTCTGCTCAGGCTTAAAAACAAAAAAGGATGAATTGCTATTCATCCTTTTGCCTGGCATGTACCAAAAATTATTTATCGATCACGCTCATCAGGTGGTGTTTTCCTTTGAGCATGTATTTCTTACTTTGTTCAATTGCATCCATTACCTGGTCGAGAATTTCATCAACGGGTGCATTGTAATCAATATTCATGGGTTCTTTAATAGTAACAGAAAGAATGCTGCCTCTCTTTTTAAACTTCAAACCCTTTTTATTGAACGCACGCCAAAACCCATTGATCACAATCGGCACAACAATAGGTTGATTCTGTTTAATGATGTATGCAGTTCCTTTACGACCGGGAGCAAATGGTTTTGTAGTTCCTTGCGGAAATGTGATTACCCAGCTATCATTCAATGCTCTTGCAATCTTTCTTGTATCACCCGGGTCGAGACCACGCTGCACTTCTTTCCCTTCTGCACGCCATGTACGCTTCACCGTGAGTGCGCCTGCACTTGCAAACAAACGGGTGAGCCATGTATCTTTCATGGTTTCGGCAGCTGCCACATAATAAATTTTTGTGATTGGGTTCAGCAGGTAATAAGGAATGCCAAGCCCTTTGTACTTCCCCCATTTGGCTGCAAAAAAGATATGCAGGAAAGTGATCACATCAGCAAAATACGTCTGGTGATTACTTACAAACAGTACATTACGTTTGGGAAGATCTTTTAATCGTTCTGCGCCATTTACCTGCAGCTTGTTAAACAGGGCAATGCCCGGGTAAGTAGCTATTCCAACAACACCGTACACTACACGACGCAACAAATTCAAATTCTTTATTCTTTCGAAGAAAGTTGACATGGTTAAAGTTGATTGACGACCCTGATGGGGCTTGCAAGATAACAATTTGGTAACATTCAAAACATTATTTTTCTAATAATTATTCAACAATTAACCTTTGATCATGAAACAGTTATGTGTCTTTGTTGCCATTTACTTTAGTGCCCATATTTCACAAGCACAAAATCTCCCAACCTGTAATCCTTATCCAAAAACGATCACGGTTACAGGAACATCAGAAATGGAAATAATTCCAAATGAGATTTATGTACAAATAGATTTAAAGGAATACAAGAAAAAAGGAGAAGAGAAAGTTGAGCTTGAAACAATTAAAGAAGTGTTTTTAAAAAACTGCAAATCAGTGGGCATTCCTGATTCTCTAATTAGCATTGCTTCGTTTGAAGGTATTAACGGAAATGATTGGTGGCGCAGAAGAAAAAAAGATCCGCAATTGCTTTCGTCTATCTCTTATCAAATAAAATTTTCTGAGACTAGCAAAATGCAATTGCTGGCAGAAAAGCTTAACGAAGAAGCAACCGCAAATTTTAGAATTGTTCGTGTGTGGCATTCTCAAATGACTGAATTTAGAAAACAAATAAAAATCAATGCTATAAAAGCAGCCAAAGAGAAATGCATTTATTTGACCAGTGCAGTTGGAGAAAAAATAAGTCATGCAATAACAATTTCAGAACAAGAGCCGACTATCTTCTCAAATCCATTTCAACTTAGTTACAGTTATTCTAATGCGGTACAATCTGAAGACAAACCCGACGATATTGAAAAAAGTATTGTGGATTTTAAAAAAATAAAACTTGAATTTTCTGTGAGTATAGTGTACGCCTTACTGTAATTTATTTTTTCAGTAAGCTTTTTTGATTAAAGTTTGCGCCATGAAAATGAAGGCGGTTATTTTTGATATGGATGGTTTACTCATTGACAGTGAACCTTTATGGCAGGAAGCTGGCTGCGAAACCCTTGCAGAATTTGGCAAAGAACTTACGCTTGAACAATATCATTCATCCACCGGTTTACGCACGGAAGAATGGATCCAGCATTGGTTTCATTATTTCGAACTACCGATGCAGCAGGCAAAAGCTGCAATTGATACAATCATCGTAAAGCTATTTCGAAAATTGACGAAAAAGGAATCGCCTTCCCTGGGGTTGAACATATTATCCCTTTCATAAAAACTCAATCGCTGAAGGTTGGACTTGCCACTTCTTCTCCCCTTTCTTTGGTTGATGTGGTGCTGAAAAAACTTGAGCTGCAAAACAGTTTTGATGCAATTACATCGGCAGAGAAACTTCCGTTTGGCAAACCACATCCTGAAGTATATCTCAACTGCGCTGCAGAGTTGGGTATGGCAGGCATGGAATGTATTGCGTTTGAAGATTCGTTTAACGGCATGATCGCTGCAAAAGCTGCACGTATGAAATGTGTAATTGTGCCTGCGCTGCACGATCATGATCACCCGAAATGGAATGCTGCCGATCTGAAATTGCGTTCGCTTACTGAATTTGACGAACAGAAATTACAGCTGTTTTTATAACTGTTCCATCAACTGATGTGAGGTGAGTGTTTCACGGAGGAGTGCAAGAAGTTTACGTTTATCAGCAAAGCCAATAAAACCACCGTCGGTATGTAACACCGGCATATACCATAAGCCGGAGATATCGAAGAGCCGCATGATCTTTTGAATATCATCTTTCACGGAAATGCTGTACTGTGGTTTTACCATCACTTCAGCAATCAGTTTTTTATCAAACACTTCTTCCTTCAACAGAATTGATTTCACATCATCAATATACACAAGACCGATGAGCTTCCGTTCTTCATTCAGTACCGGAAATACTGTTTGATCGGTGATTAAAAATGCATCAGATAATTTACGGAAGGTATCATTCGGACGCAGAGCAATACAGTTGCGTTCAACAATAGCTTCCGGTTTTATATTATTCAACAGCACAAGTTCTTTATCATCAATTTTAAATCCCTTCTGCGCCAGTTTTTCTGTATAAATAGAATAAGGTTCAAACGCACGGGTAATAAAATAACTCACTGCTGCCACAATCATCAATGGAACAAACAGTGTATAGCCTCCCGTTACTTCTGCAATTAAAAAGATAGCTGTGAGTGGCGCATGTACCACACCACTGAGAATACCTGCCATACCTGCCGCTATAAAATTCACGGTGAGCAATTCTTTCCATCCTGTTGTATTAAAGAAATGAGCAAACGCAAAACCGGTAACAGCACCCGTAAATAATGTGGGTGCAAAAATACCACCATTACCTCCGGCATGAATGGTAACAGCCGATGCAATAACCTTGAACAATACAATGCCAATAACAATGAGCAGTAACACATAAGGATTACTTGCCCATTCTTCGTAAAACGTATTACTTATCAGTTTTGATGTATCGCTTTGAAACAACGCAGCAATGGTTGAATAACCTTCTCCATATAAAACCGGGAATAAAAAGATCAATAAACCCAGCAGCAGCCCTCCACCAATTGCTTTCGGTAATATTTTAGTTGCTGATGCAAATTTCTTCTCCGTCCAGAAATAAACACGCATGAAATAGACTGATACTAATCCACACAACCCGCCTAATAAAAGATAAAACGGAATTGCATCGGTTCTCCATTCTTTCGTAAGCAGGTAAAATAAATGCTCCTGGTAAAGTAAACGGGATACTACTGCTCCACTTGCTGATGCAATCAATACAGGAATGAATGTTGGAATAGAAAATTCAGCAAGTAATACCTCCATTGCAAACAACACACCGGCAACAGGTGTATTAAACACTGCTGCAATACCTGCGGCGGCACCGCATGCAAGTAACACAACACGCTCTTTATGACTCAATAAAAAAATACGTGCAATGTTTGAACCAACAGCTGAACCGGTAATAACAATCGGCGCTTCCAAACCTACTGAACCGCCAAAGCCAACCGTAACAGCGCTGCTCACCATGTGGCTGTATATATTATCG
>JAKFDY010000082.1:0-11113 GCA_036675885.1 Lacibacter sp.
CTCTTTTAGAAAGTATACAGTACAGCTCAGTTCTTGATCTCGGTGCTAATGAAGGAGAATTTTCATTGCTGTGCAAAAATGATGCGATGGTGATTGCAACTGATTTTGACAGCGATTGCATTAACAAACTCTACAAACGCATCAAAGACGAAAAGAAAGTAAATATTTATCCAGTTGTAATTGACTTAACCTACCCATCTCCTTCTTTAGGCTGGATGAATAATGAACGACCTGCTTTCTTTAAACGCACAACAGCAGATGTTTGCATGGCCTTGGCGCTTATTCATCATTTAGCCATTGCAAAGAATATTACATTTGAACAACTGGCTGCATTTTTTGCTTCCGTTTGCAAACAGTTGATTATTGAATTTGTGCCTAAAAATGATCCAAAAGTTGCAGGCATGCTACAGTGGCGGAAGGATATATTTGACAACTATTACGAAGAAATCTTTGAACAGGCATTTGCAGAATTGTTTGAATTGAAAAAGAAAATGAATGTGCCGGGAAGCGAACGCACAGTGTATGTTTACAGGAAAAAGTAACTGTTTATATCTTCATTAGAATTTATTGTAAAGAGTAATATCTCCAAATGCAAAATTTATACGAAAGACTAAAGTACTTTTTTAGTAATAAGCCGTTGTTTTTACTTTTGCTTCCGCTTTTTTTTATATACAGTGGCTATAACGAACTGTTTGGATTTCTTTCATTCAAATTCGTATTCGCCAACCTGGGTATCATTCTTGCGTGCGTGCTTATTTGTCTAATAGTCTCATTTATATTGTTCCGTGATTTTGCAAAAGCATCAGTATTTACTTTTGCAATAAGTTTATTCTGCCTGGTGTTTGGTTACCTTCATGACAGTTTAAAAAAACTTCTTCCACAAAGCTTTCTGATCAAGTACAGCGCTCTTATCCCGGCAATCTTTGTTTTATTTCTAATCGTATTCTTTGTTTTAAGAAGGAGAAAAAAAGCATTTTCTGAATTGTACCTTTTTCTAAATCTCCTATTCATCATATTACTTCTCTCCGAAATACCAAACAGTGTAAAGCGTTACCAGCTTGATAAAAGTGTTGACAACCTTATTGACTTTCGTTTTAACGCATACAACGACTACAAACCCGCAAAAGCTCTGCCTGATTCTTTAAAGCCAGATATTTACTTTCTTGTCTTTGATGCAATGGCTTCTTCCAAAAGCATCGACCAGCTTATAGGAAAGAAAAATTACCAGTTGGATTCGTTCCTTAAACAGAAACAGTTTTATGTGGCATCTAATGCAAAAGCAAATTACAATTTCACGATCCATTCACTAAGCACAACGCTGAATATGGATTATCTTCCACCTTGGATTGCACCTGTAATGAATGATCCCAAAGCATACTTTTGGGGATCTGCCTCTATTCTCAATAATTCTTTGTTTGCCATCCTTCGAAAAGAAGGTTATGCTATTCACAATTACCAACAAATATCCTTCGACAACAAAGATTGGCCCGGCAATTCCTTTTTTTATAACATCCGGCGTTTTCACTTCTCTTTCAAAACTTTACCCGGTCGTATATACAGGGATATTTTTTGGAATTACAATCGTATTAATATTGACGCAGTTAAAAAAAAGCAATTTGAAATTATTGATGAAAGAAATGCACAAAAAAAACAATACTTCGACACTACTGTCGCACTATTAAAAGAATCATGCAAACCCGGGAAGCAAAAATTTGTGTACGGACATTTTATGATCCCTCATGATCAATATACGTTTGACAGCGCAGGTAATGTCAAGACTGCAGCTAAAACTGTTGTACATACTGAAGAGGAAGATGCAATTGGTTACTTCGGCCAAGTCTTGTTTGCAGGAAAAGTAATCAAAGACCTCGTCAATTATATTCAACTAAATAATAAAAAGAATACTATCATTATTGTAGCAGGCGACCATGGCTTAAAATCATCCGCAGCATTAGAAAACGGCTATACTTTTAATAACCTGATGTCTCTTTACTTTCCTGATAATGATTACAGCATGCTGTACGATTCAGTTTCACCTGTCAACATTTTCCGGATTATACTAAATAAACATTTTAATGCAGGGTTACCACTGCATAAGGATAGTAGCGTTATTGTGACAGGATTAGATCAGACAATCAAGAAATCAGAAAAGATACAGCCAACTCATACCCCCTCAAACCCAAGCCAATAATACTTCCAGCCGCTTTTGCACTTACATGAGATAGTTTACGGAATTCTTCACGTGCATGCACATTAGAGATATGCACTTCTACAACAGGCGTTGTAATAGCAGCTATGGTATCGCCAATGGCAACAGAAGTATGTGTATAACCACCGGGATTCATTACAATGCCATCATAAGTAAACCCAACACGCTGCAATTCGTTGATCAATTCACCTTCTACATTACTTTGGTAGTAATGAAATTCAACTGCAGGAAATTTTACTTTCAGCTCTTCGAAATATTCTTCGAACGACTGGTTGCCATACACACCCGGCTCACGTTTGCCGAGCAGATTAAGATTAGGTCCATTAATGATGGCGATCTTCTTCATGTCGTAAATATAAAATAAAAAGCCCCGATGTTGAATCGGGGCTTGGTATTAATTTAAACTGCTTTTGATCATACAGATGAAATCATCAAACAGGTAGCGGCTGTCGTGCGGACCGGGTGTACTTTCAGGGTGATATTGCACAGAGAATGCAGGACGATCTTTCAATCGAATACCTTCAATCGATTCATCATTCAGGTTCACATGTGTAATCTCAACATTCGCTGCTTTACGCACTGCTTCAGGATCAACACCAAAACCATGGTTCTGTGTAGTGATCTCACACAAACCTGTCACCAGGTTTTTCACCGGGTGGTTTAATCCTCGATGACCATGATGCATTTTAAATGTGGAAATATCATTTGCCAAAGCCAGCAACTGATGACCAAGACAGATTCCGAAAGTTGGTTTCTTCTCGTTGATGATCGCTTTTACTGTTTCAATGGCATAATCCATACTTGCAGGATCGCCAGGACCATTTGATATAAAGTAACCTGCAGGGTTAAACGCTTTCAGTTCTTCAATCTTTGTTTTTGCAGGGAATACTTTCAGGTAAGCCCCACGATCAACCATGCACTGCAAAATGTTGAGCTTTGTACCAAAGTCCATCACAGCAATACGGATCGGCGACTTCTCATCACCCATATTATACGCTTCAGTTGTGCTTACAGTGCTTGCAAGTTCAAGACCTTCCATTGAAGGAACTTTTACTAACTCCTCTTTCAGTTTTGTTTCATCTAATATTTCAGAAGAGATGATACAGTTCATAGCACCTTTTGTGCGCACATGTGTTACGATTGCTCTGGTATCAACATCTTCAATTGAAACAATATTCTGTTCTTCCAGATATTGCTGTAAAGATTTATCGGCAGAATACCTGGAGAAACGATCTTCAAGGTTACGGCCAATAAGACCTTTGATTTTTACACTGTTGCTTTCTACATCTTTTTCAAATGTGCCGTAGTTACCGGTGTGCACATTGTTCATGATAACGATCTGGCCAGAATAACTGGGATCAGTAAATACTTCCTGGTAACCCGTCATACCTGTGTTGAAACAGATCTCACCGGTAGTAGTACCGATCTTTCCAAATGCTTTACCGTAAAATACATTGCCATCTTCCAACATCAAGATAGCGGTTTGAGTTCCTGTTGGCTTATGTGGTTGTGTCATAATTAAGTGCAAAATAAAAGAGGCAGAACCAAACGGCCTGCCTCTGTATCAGAAAATTTTCAACATTTAATTTACTCAGCTGATTTTTCTTCTGTTTTTTCTTCGACAGCAGGCGCAGCAGCTTCCGCTGTAGCATCAGCTTTCTTCTTCGCACCACCGGCACGACGGGTTTTCTTAGCAGGAGCAGCAGCTTCACCTTTTCCTTTACCGTAGATTTCGTTGAAATCAACCAGTTCAATCATGGCTTTTTCTGCGTTATCACCTACACGAATTCCCAATTTCAATACACGTGTGTAACCACCCGGGCGACTTGCAACTTTTTCTGCTACCGTGCTAAACAGTTCAGTAACAGCTTCTTTGTTTTGTAAGTAACTGAATACAACACGACGGCTGTGAGTTGAGTTATCTTTTGCCTTAGTGATCAATGGCTCGATCCATGTACGTAAAGCCTTCGCCTTGGTTAAGGTTGTAACAATACGTTTGTGCTGAATCAGCTCAATTGCGAGGTTAGTCAGTAACGCTTTTCTGTGAGAAGCGGTACGTCCTAAATTTTTGATTTTGTCTCCGTGACGCATGACGTTTGAATTTGAAAATTTGAAAATTGAGCAATTTGAAAATCAACCCAACATCAAATTCTTGTTATAAATTAAGCTGTACCGTGTCAGGAATTACAGCCTTTTCTAAATACTTATACTGTTGCCTTCTTTCTCCTCCCCTCCGGGGAGGTTGGGTGGGTCCTTAATCGATATTATCTAATCCCATTTTGTGAAGATCCATACCAAAGTGTAAGCCTCTTTCGCCTAACACCTGCTCAATTTCAGCCAGAGATTTCTGACCGAAGTTGCGGAACTTCATCAAATCTTCCTGTTCGTACTGAACCAACTCACTTAATGAATTGATCTTAGCAGCTTTCAGGCAATTGAATGCACGTACTGAAAGATCGAGATCTTCCAAAGGTGTTTTCAATACCTTACGCAGTTGCAGCATTTGCTCATCAACCACATCTTCTTTCTTCTCTTCCTTGTTATCAAACGTGATGTTTTCATCAGTAATGATCATCAGGTGCTGAATAAGAATGCGGCTGGCTTGTTTTACTGCTTCTTCCGGATGAATAGTACCGTCAGTAACAACATCCATTACTAATTTTTCGAAATCAGTACGTTGTTCCACACGGGTATTTTCAATCAGGTACTTTACGTTTTTAATTGGCGTAAAGATGGAATCAGTAGCAATGTAACCAAACGGAGCATCTTTCGGTTTGTTATCCTCTGCAGGAACATAACCACGGCCCTTTGCAATGTTGATTTCAATATCAAGCTTTGCACTTGGATCCATTGTGCAGATGAGCAACTCAGGGTTCATTACTTCAAAGCTCTGAGTAGCTTCACCAATATTTGCAGCAGTAAATTCTGTTTTGTTTTTCAGGCTCAAAGTAACTTTCTCATGAGCAATGTCATGATCAACTTTCTTTTTAAAACGAACCTGTTTTAAATTGAGGATGATTTCCACAACGTCTTCGCTGATACCTTTTACAGTAGCGAATTCATGGTCGGCGCCTTCGATTTTAATACCGGTAATAGCGTAACCTTCCAACGAATTCAGCAACACACGGCGCAAAGCATTACCAATGGTAACACCATAACCGGGTTCAAGCGGACGGAATTCAAACTGTGCTTCAAAGTCACTTGCTTTCTGAAGAACAATTTTGTCGGGTTTTACGAAATTCAAAATAGCCATATTGAAGTTTCTGTTTTACATTTTGTAATCGGCTGTTAAGCCTTTATTCATCTGCTGTTGCGTCGCACTCTTGTACGTTCTGTAACTGTATTGAGCTATCGGCTTATAGCTAATGGCTCAAGGCTTATTACTTGCTGTACAATTCCACGATCAGTTGTTCCTTGATATTCTCAGGAACACTTTCACGCTCAGGGTAAGCAATGAACGTACCCTTCATTTCAGCTTCGTTGTAATCGATCCAGTTAAACTTAGGATTCTTTCCTTTAGCCTGGCCGGTTACTGAAGTGTTATCCTTGCTCTTATCTTTCAAGCTAACAATGTCGCCCGGTTTGAGTTGGAAAGAAGGAACATTAACCACAATACCATTTACAGTAACGTGCTTGTGGCTCACCAGCTGGCGTGCAGCAGGGCGGCTTGGAGCAATACCTAAACGGTAGATCGTGTTATCTAAACGTGCTTCGAGGAGGCGGATCAGGTTTTCACCAGTTACACCTTTCAAGCGTGCAGCTTCTTCAAATGTTTTACGGAATTGCTTCTCTAATACACCATAAGTGTATTTAGCTTTTTGTTTTTCACGCAGCTGTAAAGCGTATTCACCTAAAGTTTTACGTTTACGTTGTGCGCCATGTTGGCCGGGAGGGTTGCTGTTTTTACCCAACCATTTGCCATTGCCGAGGATTGGCTCACCGAAAATACGGGAGATCTTGGTCTTAGGACCAGTGTAACGTGCCATAGTTTTTATTCATTTACGCTTTTTAGAAACCGGTGAACTGATCCGTAAAAGCGTTAAAAATTAATCAGCCACCCTTTTATTAAAATGAATGAATCTTGGCGATTCAAATATGTCGTGAATACAGCTTTGAGTTTTGAGCTTCGAGTGTTTTTGCTCGTCGCTAATAGCTCACAGCTTCTTCGTTAAACTCTTCTCTTTTTAGGAGGACGACAACCGTTGTGTGGTAAAGGAGTAACGTCTTTGATCATTGCTACTTCAATACCTGATTGTGATAAAGCACGGATAGCGCTTTCACGACCAGAACCGGGTCCTTTTACATATACATCTACACGCTTTACACCTGCATCAAACGCTACTTTCGCAGCTTCAGCAGATGCTACCTGTGCAGCATAAGGAGTGTTTTTCTTAGAGCCTTTGAAGCCCATTTTACCGGCGCTGCTCCAGGAAATAACCTGTCCTTGTTTGTTGGTTAAACTGATAATGATGTTGTTGAAAGTGGCGCTGATATGTGCGTCACCATGTGCATCAATCTTTACAACTCTTTTCTTGGCGGCTGCCTTAGCGCTCACCTGTTGTGCTTTTGCCATAATTGAAAACCGAGGTAATCTATTTGTTTTAAAATAATCCCGATTTTTTTCGGGACCAGATCAACGCTCCATCTACACCGTGATATCTGCTGTTAACCTGTAAGAACTGGTGTATATTACTAAAGGCCCAAGGTTCAAGAAACAAGGTACAAGCTTAAGACTTGTACCTTGTTTCTTGCGCCGTTAAGCTTATTTCTTAGCTGCTTTCTTCTTACCTGCAACTGTCTTACGTTTACCTTTACGTGTGCGACTGTTTGTTTTTGTACGCTGTCCACGAACCGGTAATCCTTTACGGTGACGTAAGCCACGGTAGCAAGCAATATCAAGCAAACGCTTGATGCTCATTTGCACTTCACTACGCAACTGACCTTCTACTTTGAACTCGTTGGTAATCACGTTACGAATTGAATTCAATTCGTCATCATTCCATTGGTTCACTTTTTTATTTACATCAATACCTGATTTCTCAAGGATGTATTTTGCAGTAGAAGGACCAATACCATAGATATAGGTAAGGCCTATTTCTCCTCTTTTGTTTTTTGGTAAATCAACACCGGCAATACGAGCCATAACTTATTTTGTTTGTTGTCTTTAATTTCAAATTGGCAATAAACAATGTGCAATTGGCAATTTTGCCTGTTGCAGATTGCTCATTGAATTATCCCTGGCGCTGTTTAAAGCGGGGATTCTTTTTGTTGATCACATAAAGCTTACCTTTTCTGCGAACGATCTTGCAGTCGGCGCTACGCTTCTTAATGGATGCTCTTACTTTCATTTTCTTAAGCTTTGTGCTGCAAGCTGTTCGCTGCGAGCTATTGTTTACTTTATTTATATTAATAAGCCGTGGCTTACTTATACCTGAAAATAATACGACCCCTGCTCAAATCGTAAGGACTCATTTCAACCCCAACTTTATCCCCAGGGAGAATACGGATGTAGTGCATCCTCATTTTTCCTGAGATAGTGGCCAAAATTTCGTGCCCGTTTTCAAGCTGTACCCGAAACATAGCATTGCTTAATGCTTCTAAAATTTTGCCGTCCTGTTTAATAAGTGCTTGTTTCGCCATACTTTTTGGGGTCGCAAAGATAGGAGGATTTCTGGAAAAGAATACAAAAAAATCAGCCCCGGCGGGCATTTTCAAAAAAAAAATTCCGGGCCGGGGTCAAATATATAATTTTCTGCTTTTTAAATTGCTTCTGCTGTAAGATGTACTTTGGTCATCTTAAGATAATAATTCTGCAACTCATGTAACGCAATTGGTTGATTTACATGACGTTTATCTTCCCTGTACCAGAAGCTGATGTTGCTAAAATCATCAGGCTTATCTAAATGAATCCTAAAGGCTCCTTTCAGATATTTTACTGACCCATCTGCCTGGTCTTCCCGGGTAAAATTATTTTTTTTAAGAGCGGCATCACTTAGGGGTATTGGTTTCAGCACTTCCCCGGCATACCAGAACTCGTTCTGGCTATTGGTTAGCACCTTTGCCAGTTTTTGACCGTTGTTTACTTCAAGCACCTCTCCTTCCATGAGTGTGCCTTCAAAATCGACCATTACAAGATCACCTTCTTTTAGATCAGAGATTTTAATCATAACACAAGCGCTTTTGTTTGCTCTAATTTAAACAAATAATGACAAAAAAGCAGCTTACCTGAAACCCAGTCTTAAATGATTCTTAACAGGTTGTTTAAAACTCAACTGGCCTCTTTTTTGTTTCTATCAAGAATAAACTAAAAGGATATGAAACGATTGCGCATTGCTTTTTTACCATTACTGCTGATTCTGTTGACGACTTCCTGCAAGAAAAACCCAATCAAACACCTGACTGTTGAAGAAAGCTGGGTGTATATCAGCAGCGGTAATAACGGCATCAATTTTTCCAATTTTTCAAGTGTTACCATCCCCGATTCCGTTATTCTTATAAGTAACAGGCAAGGGAGCAACAACTATGAAACCAATGCTCTTGCACAGTCGATGATTGCTGAAGTGAAAGCAACAATGCAGTCACGTGGGTACAGTCTTACGGGCAAAGACAATAATCCAGACCTCGGTATCAGCATTGCAAGGATCGATAACAGTTACACCAATGTAGCGGTCATTAACGGCTGGTGGGATCCTTACTACGGTTATTGGGACCCAACTTTCTGGGGCTATCCTGGCTATGGTTGGGCACCAACGCAATTTGTGTTTTATAATACAACTGAATCGGCTTGGGCAATTGATATAATCGATTTGAAAAATACGAGCGGCAATTCATTACAGATTTTATGGAGTGGCACCATTCGTGGGGAAGAAATATTTAATCCACAAGCTGTGCCGCTGATCGTGAAAGGACTGTTTGACATTGCACCCTATATCAAAAGAAATTAATTGAACGAACAAAACTTTAGCAGATGAAACAAATAATCATACTATTAATAACTTTAAGCTCAGCTACTGTTGTATCAGCACAACAAGGATTATCGAAGATCAGCATCCAGCATTCTACTCATTTACCTGTTGGAAGTGCACGTGGTTTTGTTGAGAACATTTCGCCAAGAGGATTTTCAGCCGATTACAGCTATTTCATCAACAATAATTTTTCAATTGGATTTGCAGGTGGTTACAGTGATCTCTACCAAAAGAAAGACAGGCAAACCTATACTTACACAGAAACAGAGATATCCGCAGTAAAATCACATTCACTGCAGTCTATTCCTTTAATGTTGAAAGCAAACTACGGCAAGATAAAAGAAGGTTCATTGTTTCAGCCTTATGCTGGTATTGCGGCAGGTGGAAGTCTGATTAATTACGAAGAATGGTTTGGCACATTGGTGGATGAGAAAAGTGGTTTCCGTTTTACTGTTGCGCCTGAAATTGGTACACGAATTTCATTTAATAAATACTCATTAGCCGGTATTGACCTGAGTTTACGTTATCACTACACTGCGTTCAAGTATAACGATGTAAAAAATCTGCAAACCCTTTCGCTCAATCTTGGATTATTTTTCTTTAACAGGAATTAATATCAGGTGCGTTTGCGGTAGTTGAAAATTGCCCAACCATTTAACACAACAGCAAAACCTGTCATGATAAGAATATGATTTTTGATATCGGGCAAACCGCTTCCTTTTAGTACAACCATACGCATCACATCAATAAAATAAGAAACAGGATTAAACTTCGTGATCCATTGTGCCCATACGGGCATACTGTCAATAGAAGTATAAAGTCCTCCTAACAAAACGAAGATCATCATCAGGAAAAAAGATATAAGCATGGCCTGTTGCTGGGTTGTGGCATAGGTAGAGATCAATAATCCCAGCCCCAACACCGCCAGCAAATAAACAGAAGCAAATACATAAATAGTAAAGAACCCGCCAAGCGGAATAATGCCATATAATAAACGGGAGATCAGCAAGCCCAATGTTAATACGATCATGCCCAATATCCAGAAAGGTATCAGCTTCGCCAAAATGAAATGATATTTTTTTACCGGTGTTACATTAATCTGCTCAATTGTACCAATCTCCTTTTCTTTTACAATATTGATGGCAGTAAGATTAGCCCCCACCATTGTAAGCAGAAGCACCAATATACCCGGCACCATAAAATATTTATAGTTCATTAATGGATTAAACCAGTTGGATGAGGTGACTTCTATTTGTGTTTGCGGACTAAACCTCGGCAATTGTATCCACTCCAATCTTACTTCACGGTTAAAATCCTGGAGTATTGCACGCAGGTACGCACTACCAAGATTTCCTTTTACACCATTGATAGCATTACTTGCAATAAAAAGTTGCGCCTCGTTTTCCTTTACCAGTTGCTTTTCAAATGATGCAGGTATTTCTAACACCAGGTCAGCATTGTCTTTTTCAATTTCTTCAAACGATTCTTCAAACGAACCTGAATAATGAGTGAGTTGAAAATATCCACTGGAAGTGATCTTAGAGATCAATTGACGTGAATAAGGTGAATGATCAAGATCGGTTACAGATAATTTAATATTCTTGATCTCGTAATCGGCCGCCCATGGTAAGATCATCAGTTGAATGATGGGCATTATAAAAATGATACGCAGGATGGCAGGGTCACGAAAGATTTGCCTGAACTCTTTTTGCAATAAAAATTTCAACGTCCTCATTGTAACCTGATTTTAAAACGTTTAACTGCCACAGTCAAAAAGAAAAGCATCATACCGATAAGAATGAGTGTTTCTTTCCAAACTGCTGTAAGCCCAACTCCTTTAATCATCACTGATTTTACAATGATGTAATACCATTTGGCGGGTACAATATTAGAGACAGTACGAAGTGGCAACGGCATATTTTCAATGGGGAACATAAAT
>JAKFDY010000083.1:0-1961 GCA_036675885.1 Lacibacter sp.
CCAATGCGACATATTCATATTTATTGGTTAGATGAAAACAAGCTTGAAAATCGCTTTTTAATCGAAAGCGCAATGAGTGCAGTACAAGCGTTTAGCCGTCAACTGTACCAAGCCAAATTAGCGTGGAAATTCGAGTTTAATTTTTCTGAACCGGATTATATTGAACAATATTGGACACATTTAGGCAGTGCTTTAGAGTTTAATCGCCCGATCAACATGATGAGCCTACCTCGCGATTTGATTTATGAAAAACTTCCCAATGCCTCTTCGACCTTAGCTTCAATCAGTTATCAATATGCGCTGAAAGAAATGACAGCTCAAAATATTCAACAGAGTTTTTTGCTCAGTTTGCACCAATATTTAATGCAGAATATTCAAAATAATATTCAACTTGAACAAACCGCTGACTATTTTCAAATGAGTTCTGCCACCTTAAAACGTAAACTGAAAAAGCATCAGACCCATTTTCAGGCGCAACTCGATCAAAGTCGTTTGCATACTGCCATCATTTTATATCGTGTACATGGTTTTAAAACTGAACAGATTTCTCAGTATTTACAAATTAACGATGCCACTAATTTTCGACGTGCGTTTAAGCGGTGGAGTGGTTTAACCGTACAAGCGGCACAGTCCTAAGCGCTTATTTTTCCCAAAAAAATCACGGGTATTTCTATTGTAACGTCGAAATTAAAAGTCAAAAACTCATCGGCTAATCACTAAAGTCCGCATAGTCACGTTCGCTGTATTTTTCTGTTTGTGTCCAAGGTGTAGCAACATGTTGGCCAATTTTGCGCACGGTAAAGGTTTTGGCATAGCCTGAGGTCGGTTTGAGCAATTCATATTTTTGAACCAGTTGATCCTGTTCACTCCATATAATATTCAACGTTTGCCCAGCACTGCGTATTTGATAATGCACTAACTTCGGATCACGTTGAATCAATTGTGCTCGCTTTAAAATGTCAGGATGAATCAAACTATATTCACAGCGCCAACAGTTTTTCAGCCCTAGCATTTCTTGATCGACATCCTGCAATTGCACCCGCATTTTTTCATCTGGCAAAATATAAAAGCGCTGAAAAGGACTCGCTACATTTTCTTGTCCGACTACATCTTTACGCTGCATCCACTGAATTGCACTGTCAAAACTTGCATGCTCATGGGTGTCTGTTTTGGCAGACACTTGAGTGTTGCTATGTATCTGGGCTTCGTCAGCATGCGTTTGAGTGTTTAAACGTTCAATCCAAATATTTTGCGCATCTCGAATCATTTTCTCACTGTATTTTTGGATGGTCGTAACCCCATTGGTATCCAACCGTTCAATCTGATAATCAATACGATATTCATCGGCCGACCATCCCCATGGACTGAGCAAACTGAAAGACAATGCTAAGAATTTCATTTTGAATTTGAACGGCCGTATAAATCTTGTATCCATTAGAATCCAAACGCCTTTTTCAATTGCTCAAATACCCATGTATTTTCTTGTGTGCCTTTGAATAGATTTGAATTCTTTCCTTCAGCAAACAGCATCACATCTCCGCCGCCATGTGTTTCGCTTTTCGTCAGTTGTACCCCGACTTCTTGTTTATAGTCGTCAGCAAAGGCTTGCTCGTTGCTAATACTGTCACGAATATCTAAACGTTTACCCGTACCATTTCCAAAAACAAGCGTCGTTCCTGTTGCCCCATTTACATCGCGGTATGGATTATGTACTTGGCCATCAGCCAGCACTTTGCTGTAAGCATTTTGCTCTTTTGCAATATTATAGTCATAGCTCAGCCCCAAAATACCTGGATTAGTTTCCGTCGTTTGACCCGTTCGTGCGGCATAACCATTAAAGGTCATCACATGGTCATGGTCTGCCGTCACTACAATCAAGGTATTGCTCAAATCCACTTTATCCAGTGCAGTTTGAATTGCATCATTAAATGCCTTGGTTTCCTGCAATGCCCGTTTGGCAT
>JAKFDY010000084.1:0-1597 GCA_036675885.1 Lacibacter sp.
GCATGCTATTTTATAAGCTACTCTTTCACCATCCATTGCTGCACTGATGATACCACCCGCATAACCAGCACCTTCTCCGCAAGGATAAAGATTCTTTACCTGGGGGTGATGTAAAGATTCTGTTCCTCTTGGGATCCTGACCGGAGAAGATGTGCGTGACTCAGTAGCAACAACCACTGCCTCATGGGTGTAATAACCTTTCATTTTTCTGCCGAATTCTACAAATGCTTTTTGTAAACTTTTATAAATAAAACCAGGCAGCACTTCATTTAAAGACGTTGGATTTATTCCGGGAATATATGAGCATGCTGGCAGGGAAGCTGAAATATTTCCTGTAACAAAATCAGTCATACGTAATGCAGGTGCAACCAATTTGCCTCCACCTGCTTCAAAAGCCTTTTGTTCCACAGCCTGTTGAAAATATAATCCGGACAATGCCTGGTGTTTTTTAAAAGATTGAACATCTTTCTCATCAACCGTTACAACCATTCCACTATTTGCAAACGGATTATTTCTCTTTGATGGGGACCAGCCATTCACTACAATTTCTCCAGGGCTGGTCGCTGCTGGAGCAATGATACCACCAGGGCACATGCAAAATGAAAATACGCCTTTGCCTGAAACCTGTTGCACAAGACTGTATGATGCAGGAGGTAAGTCATTGGTTCTTTGATTACAATGGTATTGTATATTATCAATGATGCTTTGCGGGTGCTCAACTCTTACGCCGAGGGCAAACGGTTTAAATTCAATCAATAACTGCTTGTTTTGTAGCATAAAAAAAATATCTCGTGCTGAATGACCAGTTGCAAGTATGACGGCTTCACCTTCAAACCTATCACCATCAGCTGTTTGTACTTTTTTTATGTGTTCATTTACAATTTCAAAGTCAATTACTTTTTTATTAAAAAGAAAAATGCCGCCGCGATCTTCTATTAATTGACGAATAGTTGTTATTATATGTGGCAATTTATTGGTCCCAATATGCGGATGTGCATCATATATAATATTTTGAGGTGCTCCAAACTGAACCAGCAGGTTCAGTATACGGTTGATATCACCTCTCTTATTACTTCGGGTATATAATTTACCATCACTGTAAGTGCCAGCACCACCTTCTCCAAAACAATAGTTGCTTTCAGGATTTACAAGTCCTTCTTTATTCATAATGGCCAGGTCTCTTCTACGAGATCGGACATCTTTTCCTCTTTCAAGGATAATGGGTTGAATGCCTTTTGCAATCAATGTTAAAGCAGCAAATAAACCAGCAGGGCCTGTGCCGATGATTACAACTTTTCTTTTTGCATTCCGCACATCATTGAAAGTGTATGTTACCGGTTTGTTTTCAATAAAGGGTTCACGAATGAAAGCATTGACCGTTAACTGGATATAAGGTTGCTTGCCTCTTGCGTCAATAGATTTTTTAAGAAGATGAAAACCAGATATTTCATTTTCCTTACATCCTTCGGCCGTTGCAATTTTTTGTTTGATTACTGCTGCGTCCATTGCTTCAGAAGGCAGTAGTCGCAATATGATCTTTTTTTGCATGGTCAGGTATTTATCCTGAAAGCAATCAGGGGTTAGTGAATTCTTGCAA
>JAKFDY010000085.1:0-8979 GCA_036675885.1 Lacibacter sp.
GCCTGGAAAGATGCCCCATTGGCAACAGACTATGTAGAATTCAGACCCGCAGTTGGGGTAAAAGAAGCAGAAGAAACAAAAACACTCTCCTATCTCCTCTATTCAGATGAAGGCATTTACTTTGCCGGCTTTTGTTACGAACGTAACCGTGACAGTATTGCAAGAGAATTAAAAGGCCGTGATGGATTTGGCATGAATGATTATATCGGCATCATCTTCGATACCTATAAAGACAACCTCAATGGATTTGAATATTTTGTTACACCGCTTAATGAACAGTGGGATGCAAAGATGGCACCCAATAGTAACGGCAACAGTGAAGATTTCAGTTGGAATGCCGTTTGGAAAAGCGCAGTGGTGATGCACGATAATGGCTGGAGTTTTGAAATGTTTATTCCTTATGGCGCCATTCGTTTCGGTAAAAAAGATGTTCAGGATTGGGGTGTGAATATGACACGTCGCCGTCAAAAAACAGGTCAGCAGTTTACATGGAATCCTATTGATCCCAACGTCAACGGTTTTTTAACACAGGAAGGTTTCTGGACAGGCATTACTAATATTAAACCACCGGTACGTTTACAATTCTCTCCCTACTTTTCTGTTTATGCAAACCATTTTCCTATCAACCAACCCGGATCAAAAAATTTAACCAGCCAGGTAAATGGTGGATTAGATGTGAAGTATGGCTTGAATCAGGCTTTTACACTTGATGCAACATTGATTCCTGACTTTGGACAGGTACAAAGTGATAACCAGGTATTAAACCTTTCGCCATTTGAAGTGCAGTTTAATGAGTACCGCAATTTCTTTACAGAAGGAACAGAGCTTTTCAGTAAAGGTGGATTGTTTTATTCACGACGTATTGGTGGTATGCCCATTCATTATGGCAAAGCATCGGGGCAGGTTGGGGCAAACGAAAAATTATTGAAGAATCCTCCTGAATCGAAACTTATTAATGCATCTAAAATTTCCGGTCGCACACAAAAGGGCTTAGGAATTGGCATTTTGAATGCTATTACCAAAACACAATACGCAACTATTGAAGATATCAATACAAAGGAACAACGGAAAATTGTAACCGATCCGTTGACCAATTACAATATTATCGTACTTAATCAATCGATGAAAAATAACAGCAGTGTTTCATTGATCAACACAAATGTTACACGTAGTGGTGCGGATTATGATGCAAATGTTACTGCTGCCTTACTTGATCTGAACGATAAAAAGAACACCTGGAATGTTGGTGGAAAATTTGCTGTTAGCCAATTGATGGGTTATGGAAAGAATGGTGAGAATGAAAATGGCTACAGTCATAATATTTATTTCGGTAAAACAAGTGGCCGTTTCAACTTTAATGTGTGGCAGGAATTGACTGATACAAAATATTCACACCGTGATCTTGGCTATTTTACCAACAACAACTTTCTTGATCATGGTGCATGGGTTGGTTATAAATGGATCGAGCCAAAGAATTGGTACAACCGCATTTTCTTAAACATGAACGGAAGAATAAGCAAATTATTTACGCCGTTTTCAGGTGTGAAGGAAACTTACCAAACCGGTAATATCAATTTCAATGCAGAGATTCAAACCAAAAAATTATGGTGGGTAGGAGCGTTTCTTGGTTACACTTCAAAACAAAATGATTTTTATGAGCCACGTAAAGCGGGTTTGTTCTTTACACGTAACCAAAGCTTTGCATTGGGTGGTTGGGTAAACAGTAACGAAGCAAAAAAATACTCGTTCTGGTCAGAAATATTTGCACGCCGTCATGTTGATTTTTACGATCAGTTTGGGGTGGATGCAACAGTGAGCCAAACATTTCGTTTCAACAGTAAGTTTTCAGTATCACATCGCATAGGTTATCTTCCCCGGTTTAATAATATGGGATATGCCAGCAAAGTAGACAATGATGTAGTGTTCGCACGCCGGAAGGTAAACACCATTGAAAACATTGTGAATCTCAAGTATAGCTTTACCAATATGATGTGGATCACCTACCGTATGCGTCATTATGTAAGCACGGTTGATAACAAAGAATACTTTACGCTACAGCAAAATGGAAAATTATTACCTAACAGCACATTTGCCGAAAATGTAAATCAGAACCTGAACCTCTTTAATATTGATATGGTGTACACCTGGCAATTTGCGCCCGGTAGTTTTTTAAATATTGTATGGAAAAATTCAATCCAGCATTTCAACCGTACTGTTGAACCGGATTACCTGAAAAACTTTGCCAATACACTCGATGCTGATGCAAACAATAATCTTTCATTAAAAGTGATCTACTTCCTGGATTATCTTGATATGAAGAAATGGGGAAAGAAGAAATAAAAAAGAAGAGCGGCGCATTTAGCGTCGCTCTTCTTTTTGACTCTTTATAAAAGCTGTTAATTATCTCCACACTTCCCCACCTTCGGTTTCTTCAAAAATTCTTTTGCAATGGCCTGCATGGCTTTTTGCTCAAACTGTTGTGAACTGTACATGAAAACAGAACAGCAGTACTAAGAAATATTTTTCGCATATTACATGAATAAAAAAACCGGCGTTTCGAGCCGGTTTTTTTTATAAAAATTATTTTTTAGTTTGCCGGTTTGAAAACAGATTCATCAATTGGTTTGTTTATTTCCACTTTTGCAATAGAAAAATCTGCATTCATGCCTGGTCCAATTGGAACAACCAACGCCATAGGGATCACAATGCCCTCGGGGAGTTTTTGATAATTAGAAAATGTAATAGAAACTTCTGATTCCTGTCCATCTGTTTTTTTAGCAGTTGTTGTTTTCACAATATAATAAGTCTTGGGATCAATGAAATAAGTCATTACACTTGTATCTTTTTTGGTCAGCTTTAGTTTAAAGCATTCAGTGCCATCCACATCTTCTTTTCCGAGTAATTCAACTGAATTACCTTTTGCTTTGTAATCAACGAGATTACCCTGTAACTCCAGTCCATCCTGACCGCCCTTTACTTGTTCTTCAGTCATTGGTTCAACTTCAGTTTTTTGCTGAACAGGCATATACATCCAGCCGGCAGTTGGGGTAATAATCACATAATTATTCATCCCCATGATAGTAATATCCTGTCTGGAGCCTTTTTGATGTACAACTGTATTTACTACATCAATGCTCATCCCATTCAGGGCCATTGTTCCGGTTTGCACCATGCTGGTTACTTTCTTCCAATTGGCAGTACCACCAACAGCATCAATATGTTTGTTAACAATCTCATCGGCTGTTTGTGCTTTTACTGTAGCCACACTTAAGACACCTGCCACAAACAGGCTGAATAATTTAAACGCTTTCATTTTTTTGTGTTTTTATATTGGTTGTAAAGAAACGTATTTTGTTACAGTTGCATGCCAAAAAAAGAGGATGTGATACAAAATTAAAACAGCATCGCTCCGGCTTTCTGCCGTTCATCCAGTAACTTGGCCCCGATTTCAAACCATCCCCCATGCTTTCACAGAATATTACCGGTAATATCGTTGATTTGTTTTCCAAGACTATTTTTTTTGGATCTGTAACCGTTGAAAAGGGGATTATCGCTGCCATCAACCAGCTTGCGGTTGAAGCAAAAGAAGGCGAATCTTTTATCCTGCCCGGTTTTATTGATAGCCATGTGCATATTGAAAGTTCCATGCTGGTGCCTTCAGAATTCGCCAAGCTCGCTGTGGTGCATGGCACAGTGGCAACTGTAAGCGACCCGCATGAAATTGCGAATGTATGCGGTATGGCCGGGGTTGAGTTTATGATCGAAAATGGCAAAACTGTTCCATTCAAATTTAATTTCGGTGCACCCAGTTGTGTTCCTGCCACAACGTTTGAAACTGCAGGTGCAGTATTGAATGCGGCCGATGTAAAAGCATTGTTGCAGAAAGATGAGATCAAATATTTGAGTGAGATGATGAATTTCCCCGGTGTGCTGCATGCCGATGAGGAAGTAATGCAAAAGATAAATACTGCTAAAGAACTCGGCAAACCGATTGATGGTCATGCTCCGGGGTTAAGAGGTGAGGATGCAAAGAAATACATTGAGGTAGGCATCAGTACCGATCATGAATGTTTTACCAAAGAAGAAGCACTGGATAAGTTGAAATATGGCATGAAGATCATCATACGTGAAGGGAGTGCTGCGAAGAATTTTGAAGCATTGTATTCCTTGATTGACGAATACCCTGGTCAAATACTGTTGTGCAGTGATGATAAACATCCCGATAGTTTAGTGGAAGGGCATATCAATCAACTTTGTGCAAGAGCTGTTGCAAAAGGCATGAATGTGTTTAATGTATTAAAAGCTGCCTGTGTAACGCCTGTGCTTCATTATAAACTTGAGGTGGGTTTACTTCGGACCGGTGATGAGGCTGATTTTATTGTTGTGAATGATCTGAAAGAATTTAAAGCGCAAAAAACATTCATCAATGGTGAGCTTGTTGCAGAAAATGGTAAGTCGTTCATTGAAAGTAAACAATCGGCTGTCATCAATAATTTTAACTGCGATGCAAAACCAGTTGCAGAATTTGAATTTCATCTCAACCGCTTTGGCATGGCCGATGAAGAAAATATTGAGCAGGTATATGTTGTGGAAGCAATGGATGGTCAGCTCATCAGCAATAAATTAATTGAGCCCATTACTTCTTTTAGTATTGAACATGATATTATCAAAGCCAATACTGAAAAAGATCTGTTGTATATGATTGTGGTAAACCGCTACAGTAATGCACCGGTAGCAAAATCTTTTGTGAAGAATTTTGGTTTGAAGAAAGGTGCTATTGCATCATCGGTTGCACATGATAGCCATAATATTATTGCTGTGGGTGTAGATGCAGAAAGTTTATGCCGTGCAGTAAATCTCATTATTGCAGCTAAAGGAGGCGTAAGTGTAGTAAATAAATCAAAAGAACAAGTCTTGCCACTCCCGGTCGCTGGCTTAATGAGTGCTGATGATGGTTATAAAGTAGCGGAAGCTTACAGCAACATTGATGCCGCTGCTAAAGCATTGGGGTCAACACTGGCTGCTCCGTTTATGACACTTTCGTTTATGGGTTTGCTGGTGATACCACATTTGAAGCTGAGCGATATGGGTTTGTTTGATGGCGACAGTTTCAGATTAGTATAATCTGGGTGAAGTAGTATATTTAGTATCAAATTAAATTTCTATGCGAAAATTCCTCGGCATCTTCTCCATCATATTGGTTCTCGTGCTGGTTATTTTTATTTACTGGCGTTATTATTACGTGTTTGGTGAAGGTGTAAAGGCCGGCGAATTGAATTACATGGTGAAGAAAGGATACGTGTTCAAAACCTACGAAGGAAAACTCATTCAATCAGGTTTGCGTTCAAAAACACCGGGCACTGTAGCGAGCTATGAATTTGAATTCAGTGTTGAAGACGACAGTGTTGCCAATGTACTTATGCTCAACAGCGGAAAAGTATTTGAACTGCATTACAAAGAATACCTCGGCACAATTCCGTGGCGTGGTCACTCCAAGTATGTAGTGGATAAGATCATTAATATGAAAGCAGAATAAAGAAAGCCCCGGATCGGGGCTTTCTCATTTACATTACTTCGATTTATCGTAAGCATGTTTATAACCTTTTCGTGATAACATATTCAGCAAGTCTTTTTCCAAACTTTCAACCGGGTATTCTACAAAGCGGTTGATCTCATTCCCGTTTTCCAATACAAGTAAAGTGGGCACTCGCAGAATATTCTTTCCCTGCTCTTCGTGTGTTGGACTTTGTTTGTACGCTGTATCATGGTTACTTACCATCACCAGTTTTATCTGCTCAGGTTGTATACCACAGTAATCAAAAATTTTATATAGACGTGGCATTTCTCTCTTGCTGTCGCCACACCATGTGCCGAGGAACAATACAAAGGTTTTATTTCTGATGTATGGTTTTAATTGCATGGCCACAGCACTATCAACATGATAACTGTTATAGTTTGGAACGAACCATGATGCAAATGGTTCCTGCAACAACGCTTCACGGGTGCAGCAACCTTCGAGCATTGGATTGCCGTTACGGTCTTTACTGATCTTGTTCAATGGTTGTGATGAGGCACTAACAAATACAAATGCGAGTATGATGAAAAACAATGATCGTTTCATAATAAAAGTTTTGAAATAAAAAATGGCGCACAGGAAAACATAGTGTGCACAATGATGCAAACACCATAACCCTATGCAGGAATAATCAAGAAAATTGTTTAGGAGAAAACGATCAGCAGCGGGGAGGTTGTAATAATTTGTTGGGATAACCGCTTAATTGTTGAGGCGCAGTTATGCTGCTGTATGTTTTGTTGGAAGAAACAGAAACGGCTTCTTCATCCTTTACGGAATGATTAAAAAACTCTTCGGTATAATTTTTCAGATGATGCTGATGATAGGGAATTGCAGGCTCATTGTCACTTGCTGTTGATTGTAGCTTTGCATCGCAACCGCAATCTTTTGTAGATTCAATAGCAGCAGTAATACGACATTCCATATAATCTATCATCTTTCCATATTGGAACAGGAAAAAGATGCTGAGAAAAAATATGGAGAGCAGTTGTTTCATTTACTGAAAACAAAATACTCAATTATTCCGGTTTTTTCAACCTCACCTCTTTTTCAATGATAATTCGTGCCGGTAAATATTTAGAATCAAGTAAAATGCTGTCGGCAAGATTGAAATATGATTTTCTGTACTGTAGTACATTGGTTTCCTTTTGCAGGGTTATTTCATCAAACCCCTCAGTACTGAGATTTTTTGTTTTTAACAGCGAAAATGGATGTTCCTGTTTTAAACTGTCTTTCAAGGCAACAAGTCCTTTGCCAGTGAGAGTAAGTGTGGTATCTGTTTCGCTGCGAAAATTGTATTTGTAGTTGATTGTGTGATGCACCGGAGTTTTTACAGCAAAGCTGATAGCATAACTGCTGTCCTTCTGAAATGGCAGGCCAGTATAAAATCCATAGTTTTCGTGAGTCATGCGGTTTACAGCAAAATTATCCACGATTGTTCCCAGCACCGTTGACAGTCCTTTATTAGCCACCCCATTAGTTTCGTACAGCTTGATCATGTTCTGCTTCAACTGTTCAATCCCTTTTACTTCTTTCACACGACTGTTAGCCCCAAAACGAAATGCTACACTTTTTTTGAGCATGGAATAATAAAACCAAAGCTCAAAATTTTTCCAGTCTGCTTTATCAAATTTGGTATCAAAAACCTGCACACCGTTACCATCTTCAAATTCGATCCTGAAATTTTTGAATGTAATAATGCCGTTCAGCATACTGTCTTTTGATTCGTACTTCACTATATAATCATATATATGTTTCGCATAAATTTCCTTATCACCTTCAGGCATAGTGACCATGATCTGGAATTTATCTTCGGCATTGTAACTATATTCTTTGCCTGCTACTGGTTGTAACGCAAGCAGGTAATCTTTTTGTTTGTCAGCCGAACAACTGACGAGAAAAAACAGGCTGAAAAAAATGACGAGTGTTTTCATGCGATGAATATAGCAAAAGCTGTTAATACAAGTTGCTCTTCATCAATCCCCATTTACATAAGCGATAAACAAGCGACACTTTCAAACAGCCCAATCCGTATTTCATACTTCGGCTGAAGTTGATGCTGCTTGCTTCTTCAAAATATTTTGTGGGACAGGTTACTTCGCCAATCTGGTAACCTTTGTAAAAGATCTGTGCGGCCATTTCATTATCAAACACAAAATCATCGTTGCATTCCTGGTACTTGATACTTTGTAAAAGTTCTTTGCTGAATGCACGATAGCCGGTATGATATTCAGATAATTTCTGACCAAGTAATATATTTTGTGTGAGTGTTAAAAAACGGTTGGCGATGTATTTATACATCGGCATTCCACCTTTCAACGCACCGTTGCCTAAAATGCGGCTGCCAAACACCACCGGGTAAACATCGTTACCGATAATACTGATCATGGCATGCAACAACATCGGAGTATATTGGTAATCGGGGTGCAACATCACCACAATATCACCACCCAGTTCCAGGGCCTTGTTATAACAACTCTTCTGGTTACCGCCGTAACCTTTGTTCTTTTCGTGGCTCACAATATGTTTAATGCCCAGCTCTTTTGCCTTGGCAACTGTTTCATCTTTACTGGCATCATCCACCAGCACCACTTCATCCACAATTTCGAAGGGGATCTCGTTGTAAGTGATTTCTAATGTTTTGGCCGCATTATACGCCGGCAATACCACGATGACTTTCTTGTTATTGAACATGGCGGCAAAGATAAGATTGAAGTACGAAGTACAAAGTGGGAAGTATAAAGTGGGAAGTACGAGGTATGAACAGCAACCTGTTTATCCCCTCTTGGGAGTGCTTGCTCCGCTTTACGGAGGGTGGCGGAGTGTTACACATGGTAAAGTTTCAAGGGGTGGGTTTTGCTGCCATGAAAACTGGACGTACAATGAGTGACACAACAGGCGATGCCATTTGTACCAACGCCAGTAACACAAAGATTCCTTCTGCATTTCCCCCTTTAAGGGATAGGGTGTACATTTGCAGCCCTTAATTAAGTGAATTATGTTTCAGAATTTAAGTGAACGTTTAGAGAGTGCGTTTAAGAATATTAAAGGTGAAGGCCGGATAACCGAGCTCAATATTGCCGCAACGGTGAAAGATATCCGTCGTGCCCTCGTGGATGCCGACGTAAACTATAAAATTGCCAAAGACTTTACCGATACGGTGAAGGATAAGGCGCAAGGCTCAAAGGTATTGCTGGCGGTAAACCCCGGTCAGCAAATGGTGAAAATTGTGCAGGACGAGCTGACGGAATTAATGGGCGGCACCGAAAGTGAACTTGAACTAAAAGGCGCTCCTGCTGTGATCCTCATTGCAGGTTTACAGGGTAGCGGTAAAACCACTTTCAGTGGAAAACTGGCGAATTACCTCAAAACGCAGAAAGGAAAATCACCGTTGCTGGTGGCAGCAG
>JAKFDY010000086.1:0-1620 GCA_036675885.1 Lacibacter sp.
TCGCTCGTTAGTAAGAATGTAAATCGCTCAATGGTTTGCACTGTCCCGTGCGGTGATAAGAGAGTAATTTGAACGCATGAAAGCTGTTATTTCTTCCCTTATTCTTCTTTTGTTTGTTAATTTTATTGTTGCGCAGGAACTTCCAGTAGAGTTACAAACACCAGATATTGTTTCGGTAAATCGCATGCCCATGCGTGCATCGGCATTTGCATTTGAGAGTCATGTATTGGCACAAAGCCGAAAAAAAGAACAGTCGGCTTATTTTCTTTCGCTCAATGGCAGCTGGAAATTTAATTGGGTACAGGACACCCGTAAACGTCCGCTCGATTTTTATAAAACAGATTTTAATGATGCAGGTTGGAACAATTTTAAAGTACCTGCCAATTGGGAAGTGAATGGCTATGGTTTACCCATTTATGTAAACCAACCCTACGAATTTGCAGGAAGTACAAGAACAGGTGCAAGAATGACACCACCATTTGATATTCCCGTTGATAACAACCCTGTTGGTTCGTATCGCAAAAAAATAATGATACCTGAAAGCTGGAACGGCAGACAAGTATTCATTCATCTGGGTGCAGTAAAATCTGCTTTTTATATTTGGGTGAACGGTGTGAAAGTGGGTTATAGCGAGGATAGCAAACTGGCTGCCGAATTTGATATTACCAAATATGTTAAATCTGGAGAAAACTTAATTGCATTGCAGGTATATCGCTGGAGCGATGGCAGTTATCTCGAATGCCAGGATATGTGGCGCATCTCAGGTATTGAACGTGATGTATATCTCTATTCAACACCAAAGCTGGATGTGAGAGATTTTAAAGTGATAAGTACTCTTACTGACAATTATACAAATGGTTTGTTGAGTATTAAAGCAGAGATCAACAACTATAGAATCGATCAACGTACCAACCACAGTAAGCCCGATACATTTGCTGTTGATATTGAACTGGTAGATGCTTTGGGAAACAGTATACTTAAAAAATCAACTACAGGTGTGCAAACCGTGTTGGGTAATTACAAAAGCACTGTGTCATTCGAAGAAAAGATCAGCAACATAAAACAATGGTCGGGAGAAATTCCTTACCTCTATACTTTATACATTACATTAAAAGATAAACAGGGTAATGTGGTTGAAGTGATACCGCAACGTATAGGTTTCCGTTCAATTGAGATCATCAATAATAATTTCCTGGTGAACGGAAAACGTGTATTCCTGAAAGGTGTAAACCGTCATGAACATAATGCAACGCAAGGACATACCTTGACGAAAGAAGACATGCACAAGGATATGGAGATGATGAAGAAGCTGAATGTAAATGCAGTCCGTCATTCACATTATCCGCCTGATCCTTACTGGATGGAATTGTGTGATGAGTTTGGTTTGTATGTTGTGGATGAAGCGAATATTGAATCGCATGGTCGCTACTACGATCTGGCTTATACATTGGGTAACGATAAGCAATGGCGCATGCCGCATCTCGAACGTATCTATCGTATGTACGAACGTGATAAAAATCATGCGTCGGTTGTTACATGGTCGTTAGGTAATGAAGCAGGTAATGGTGTAAATTTTTATGAAGCATACGATTGGTTAAAGAAAAACGATGTCCGTCCTGT
>JAKFDY010000087.1:0-5180 GCA_036675885.1 Lacibacter sp.
CCTTTAAGCCCCGACCAGTTGGCCGCAATTGCTGCTGCTGTGTTATTATAAACTGTTGATGGATCGATGCCAGTAATATCCCAGATCTGCCAATCATAATCATCATCAGCGCTGACAGGATCAATCAAAAAACCTAATGTTCCTGAAGTAAAACATGTGAACCTGTACCAAAATGGATTTACATCGTAATACGTATTTTCTGTGCCGCAACCCGGTACAATTATTTGCCTGTTCACACAACTGGGCACATTCGCCTGAGAAAAAACACTGGTGCCACAAACCGGAAATGCAGTTGCCGGCGTTTGACCAAGCGTAGTACACTGTGCCTGCGCATTATCAGCACCTGCTATCAATAAAATAATAACAGCGAAATATTTACTAACGATAAATGCTAAGTGCTTTTTCAAATAACAGATTTTTACTTACGAATGCAATTTAAATCTTATAACCACTAGACAACCGCCGTTTATAAAACGTTGCGCACAAAAAACCCCGACATGATAGCCGGGGTTCGAAAATTCTATAAAGAATGCATTAAGCAATCTCAACATCAGCACCTGCATCTTTCAGTTTAGCTGCAATTTCATCAGCTTCTGCTTTAGATACACCCTCTTTAACTGGCTTAGGAGCACCATCAACGAGGTCTTTCGCTTCTTTCAAACCAAGACCGGTTAAGTCTTTAACGATCTTAACTACGTTCAGTTTAGAAGCACCACCGCTCTTCAAGATTACGTTGAATGCAGTTTTTTCTTCTACAGCAGCAGCACCTTCGCCACCACCTGCAGCAACTACAACTGCAGCAGCAGCTGGTTCAATACCATATTCTGCTTTCAGAACGTCTGCTAATTCCTGTACTTCTTTTACTGTTAAGCTTACTAATGATTCAGCTAATACTTTAATGTCTGCCATTTTGTTTTAATTTTTACCGTCTTCACTGCTTTTAGTTTGCTCCGACGGCGGTTTAAAAAAATTCGCCTTTAATTAATACCCTCAGGCCTGGGCATTTATGTTTAATGAAAGATCATTGATCTTTCACTTACACCAAATTACTCTGCAGGAGCTGCTTCAACTGAAGCTTCTCCTTTTGTTTCTGCGTTATGCAGCAAAGCAGCAATAACACGTTTTGCAGGAGACTGCAACAAGCCAATAACTTCGCCGATAAGCTCGTTCTTTGTCTTGATCTGCGTTAACGCTTTCAATTGATTGTCGCCACTGTAAACATCGCCATTAATGAAAGCAGCTTTCAACGTTGGTTTTTCACCATTGCTTGCTTTACGGAATGAGCTGATGATCAAAGCTGGTTCTTTTGGATTCTCAGAGAACAACAGAGCTGTTACATTATTCAATGCATCAAATACACCTGTGTAACGTTCTGCATCAATTGATTCCAATGCTTTTTTAATAAGGGTGTTTTTTGCAACCTTCATTTCAACATTCTTGTCGAAACATGCACGGCGCAATTTACCAACCTGCTCTACACTTAAAGATTCTGTATCTGTAATGTAGAAGTTATTGTATTGACTGAACTTGCCTTTCAGCACTTCAATCACTTCATTCTTTTGTTCTTTTGTCATGATTTTAGTTTTTATAACCCTGAAGGGATTAGTTCATGAATGATTTAGTGTCAACAGCAACACCAGGACTCATAGTGCTTGCCATGTAAATGCTCTTCAGGTAAGTTCCTTTTGCAGTAGAAGGTTTTGCCTTTACAATTGCATTTAAGAACTCAGTGATATTTTCAGCAATTTTCTCAGGAGCAAAACTGATACGTCCAACAGAAGCGTGGACGATACCTGCTTTATCAACTTTAAATGCGATCTTACCACCTTTTACTTCATTTACTGCAGCAGCAACATCATTTGTTACTGTTCCTGTTTTAGGGTTTGGCATCAGGTTACGTGGACCTAACACTTTACCTAACTTACCGATCTTAGGCATTACAGCAGGAGTTGCAACGATAACGTCAACATCAGTCCAGCCACCTTCGATCTTAGCAATAAATTCATCTAAACCAACAAAATCAGCACCAGCAGCTTTTGCATCGGCTTCTTTATCAGGAGTACAGAGAACGAGAACTCTTTTTGTTTTGCCAGTACCGTGTGGTAACGTTACAGTACCACGAATAGCCTGGTCAGCTTTCTTGGGATCAACACCTAAGCGAACGTGAACGTCAACAGAGCTATCGAATTTGGTACAGTTAATTTCTTTTACAAGTGTAGAAGCTTCTTTCAGGGAATAAATTTTGTTGTTATCCACCTTGGCTTCTGCTACTTTTCTTTTCTTAGTCAAAGACATGTTTCAAAAATTTTAGGTGAATAATTAATTTTCCCAAGGAGCTTTACCATCAACAGTAAGCCCAAGACTGCGTGCTGTTCCTGCAACCATGCTCATTGCACTATCAAGTGTAAAGCAGTTGAGGTCGGGCATTTTGTCTTTAGCAATTTCTTCAACCTGTGCCCAGGTTACTTTACCAACTTTTGCACGGTTAGATTCTTTAGAACCTTTCTGAAGTTTTGCTGCTTCCAATAATTGAACTGATGCTGGTGCAGTTTTGATAACGAAGTCGAAAGACTTGTCGGAGTAAACAGTGATCAAAACAGGTACTACTTTACCCATTTTGTCTTGAGTTCTTGCATTGAACTGCTTGCAGAACTCCATGATGTTAAGACCCTTTGAACCGAGGGCCGGACCTACAGGAGGCGCAGGGTTTGCCTGTCCGCCTTTTACCTGTAGCTTCACAAATCCTGTGATTTCTTTTGCCATTGTAAAAGTTTTTTTGGTGATAGCGTCATCCACTTTGGTGAATAACTCCCAAACAAATAAATTCCTATAAAGAACTTTTTGGGACTGCAAAGGTAAGGCTCATTTCCTTACCGGCAAAGGTTTTCAGCAAGTATTTTGCCCTCCGAAATACCAATCAAAAATGAATATTTTAGTACAGATTTGATCTTCTCTCAATAGAAGTTTCATCTACTCATTTAAAAAAAAGAGAGTTTATTTTTTATTGACTGCATAATTTGATTTAATTTTTCAACTCAATTCTAAAAAACTCCAAAAACAACTTTAAAAATCAATCACATGGCAAAAGCAAAAAAGAAAGCTGCCAAGGCTGCCAAGAAACCAGTAAAAAAGGTGGCAAAAAAGAAAGTAGCTAAGAAAGCTGCTCCAAAGAAAAAAGTAGCAAAAAAGGCGAAGAAAGCTGCCCCTAAAAAGAAGGCTGCCAAGAAAGCCGTTAAAAAAGCTGCGAAAAAAGCCATCAAAAAAGTGGTGAAAAAAGCTGCTAAGAAAAAGGTTGCTAAAAAAGCTCCTGCCAAGAAAAAAGTTGCTGCTAAGAAAGCTGCGGCAAAAAAGCCGGCTCCTAAAAAAGCAGCACCAAAGAAAGTAGCGAAAAAAGCTGCTCCAAAGAAAAAAGCAACTCCTAAGCCAAAAGCAGCATCAGCTCCTGCTCCTGTTGAAGCTCCGGCACCTGCTCCAATGCAAGCTGAACTTCCTTTAGCTGAATCAACACCTGTAGTTGAAACTTCAACTACGGATGAGGTACTGTCATAAGCTGATGTTACAAGAAATAAAAAGTCCCCACTCAATTTTGAGATGGGGACTTTCTTTTATCCTTAAGTAAGCTTAAGAAAGCTTTTCAACCTGCATGTAATTCAACTCAACCGGTGTAGCACGTCCGAATACTTTTACGGCTACTTTCAGTTTCTTCTTCTCATCATTTACTTCTTCAATTACACCGTTAAAGTCGTTGAAAGGTCCATCAATGATCTTGATAGTTTCGCCCACAATAAACGGCTCACTCATCGTCATACCACTTGCATCAGCCATTTCATCCACCTTACCAAGCATTTTATTTACTTCTGCTTTGCGTAAAGCGATGGGGTTTTCTTTACCGAGGAAGTGAATAACGTTGCTGGTATTGGCGATCGTTTCACGAATATCATCACCCATCTTTCCGTTTTCAACTTCAATCATTACGTATCCAGGATAGAAGTTACGCTCACGTACTACCTTCTTACCATTGGCTACCTTGTAAACTTTTTCAACAGGAAGAAATACCTGTTTAACGATATTATCCCAACCGTTGCGTGAAATTTCTTTATCAAGATATTCTTTCACTTTCTTCTCTTTGCCGCTCACGACACGAAGCACATACCACTTACTGGTTTCCACATTGGCAGTTTCAGACATTTGTTACTTTTTGAAGAATGAATAAAAAGCTTGAAGACCGCTGGCAATTCCCAGATCCATTACCCAAACAATAGCGGTAATGATGATCGTGGCTATCAGCACGATCATGGTTGATTGCTGAAGCTGTTGCCAGGTTGGCCAGGTTACTTTTTCGAGGAGCTCTCTGTAAGAGTCTCTGAAATAAGCGGATACTTTGTTCATTTTACTAATTTGAGAATTTGAAAATTAGCTGATTTGAAAATGAAGAAGAAAAGAAGAAAATCATGACACAATTTTCAAATTTTCAAATTAATCATTTTCAAATTTCTCAGCACGGGCACTAGGATTCGAACCCAGATCAAAGGTTTTGGAGACCCGTATGCTACCGTTGCACCATGCCCGTAGAAAGCTAAAAGCTATCCGCCAAGAGGTGGACAGCTTTTAGTTTTATGTATTGCAAATGTAAGACATTTGCTTAAGCTAAAAGCCCTTGCCTTAGCTTATTTTAAGATTTCAGTTACCTGACCGGCACCTACTGTACGACCACCTTCACGGATCGCAAACTTCAAACCTTTCTCCATCGCAATTGGCTGGATCAGTTTTACAGTAAGGTTAGTGTTATCACCAGGCATAACCATTTCAGTACCTGCTGGTAATTCAACTTCACCAGTTACGTCAGTTGTACGGAAGTAGAACTGAGGACGGTATTTTTGGAAGAACGGAGTGTGACGTCCACCTTCTTCTTTGCTCAATACGTAAACTTCACCTTTGAATTCAGTGTGAGGAGTGATTGATTTTGGAGCACAGATAACCATACCACGACGGATATCTTTTTTCTCAATACCACGGAGGAGTAAACCTGCGTTATCACCTGCCTGACCTTGATCAAGAAGTTTTTTGAACATTTCAACACCAGTTACAGTAGAGCTCATTGGAGCTTCCATCAAACCTACGATCTCAACAGCTTCACCCACTTTAACGATACCACGCTCAATTCGACCAGTTGCTACAGT
>JAKFDY010000088.1:0-1782 GCA_036675885.1 Lacibacter sp.
CGCCATGTTTCCCGACCGTTTAGATGTGGAAGGCAAAATGGAAATTCCCAAAACACTCATCTTCGCCAAAACCGATTCGCATGCAGAAGATATTATTGATATTGTGCGGGAAGAGTTTGGTGAAGAAAACAAGTTTTGTAAAAAGATCACTTACCGTAGCGAAGAAGATCCCAAGAGTGTGCTCAGCCAGTTCAGGAACGATTATTATCCACGCATTGCAGTAACGGTTGATATGATTGCAACCGGCACCGATATACGTCCATTGGAAGTACTCGTGTTTATGCGTGATGTAAAAAGCCGCAGCTATTATGAGCAAATGAAAGGCCGTGGCACACGCACCTGTTCATTGGAACAGTTAAGGGCCACCGGCACACCTTCTGCAAAGTTTACCAAAGATCATTTTGTTATTATTGATGCCATTGGTGTAGAGAGTTCGCAAAAAACAGATAGCCGTCCGTTGGAGAAAAAGCCCGGCATGAGTATGAAAGATCTGTTGCAGAATGTAGCCATGGGTAATACTGATGAAGATATCCTCACCACACTTGCCAACCGACTCATACGATTAGATAAACAGATCAACGAAAAAGAAAAAGCAAACTTTGCGGAGCAGGCAAATGGATATACCATTAATCATGTGGTGAAAGAATTGTTGAATGCATACGACCCGGATACAATCAGCAATATGCAATTGGCAATCAGCAATGCAAATCCCGATGCATCACTTGCAGACGTTCATTTACAATTCACCACTCAGCACTCACAACTAATCGAACAGGCTGTTGCCGTTTTCAACAATCCCGATTTGCGCAATTATATTGTGGATGTGCGCAAAAAATACGACCAGGTAATTGACAGCATCAATATCGATGAAGTAACAACCATCGGTTGGGTGAAAGATCAGCAGGCAGCAGCCGAAGGAAGCATCAGCAGTTTTACTACATGGATCGAAACACATAAAGACGAGATCACTGCCCTGCAGATTTTTTACGACCAGCCTTACCGCCGTCGTGAATTAACCTACAGCATGATCAAAGACCTCTGTGAAAAAATAAAAACCGAACAACCACTGCTTGCACCCACGCATGTATGGCGTGCTTACGAACAGTTGGGGCAGGCCAATGGCAGTGCCAAAAATGAATTAATTGCATTGGTGAGTTTAATACGGAAAGTAAGTGGTATCGATAGCTCACTCACCGGTTACGATAAAACGGTTGACAAAAATTTCCAGGCATGGGTATTTAAAAAGCAGGCCGGCACCACCACTAAGTTTACCGAAGAGCAAATGCAATGGCTGCGAATGATCAAAGATTATGTAGCCTCCAGTTTTCATGTAGCGAAAGATGATTTTGAACTCGACCCTTTTAATAAAAACGGCGGACTGGGAAAAATGTGGCAGTTGTTTGGAGAGAAGACAGATGAAATTATTGAAGAATTAAATGAAGTGTTGGCGGCATAGTTGCCTTTGTCATTCCTGACGAAGGAGGAATCTGATGATGTACCAAACCGCAGTGCAACTATTTAGCACAGGTTGCGTCGCACTCTTGTGCTGAATAACTTTATTGAACAAATGAATGAAAAATGAAATAAAATCATTTAGTCATGACACAAGAAAATATTGATGAAATAGAAAGAATTAAATTAGAACTGGCCGAAACATTTCAATCAAAACGGAAACGAATATTTACCATGATAATGGGTGCGGCATTGGGAGCTATTCCTTGGGTTGGAGGCTTTATGAGTGCAATTGCAAATTTTAAATCTAGTGAAGGACAGGTTAAAAAT
>JAKFDY010000089.1:0-7779 GCA_036675885.1 Lacibacter sp.
TTGGCAAGTCAGGATGGAGGGTGTCCATATCATACACAAGTCCATTGTGTAAAGCCGCTAACTGTTCGTGTTCATCTTTTAAGTAGGAGATCAATTTCATGCAAGTCAATTTTTTGAAGAAAGCCAAAGGTAGAGAATCTCACTTCACTCACCCGCATAATCAAATCCGAAGCACTTATTTTTGTGTTATTATGATCAAGTCCATCAACGATTTCAAAAACGTTTTCTTCATTGGTGTTGCCGGTACGGGCATGAGCGCCATTGCACAATATTTAAAAGGTTTTGGCAAAGAAGTAAGCGGCAGCGACCGTTACTTTCATCCTAATGAACCCAACGAAACAAAAGAGAAACTGGAAGCAGAAGGCATCCGTTGTTTTTTGCAGAACGGAGAAGGTATTACAGATAAAACAGATCTTGTAGTAGTATCAACAGCAGTAGAAGATACCGTTGAAGAAGTGATCAAAGCCAAACAACTCAACATCCCTATCATTAAGCGTGCAGAGCTTTTAGCCATAATTGCAAGAAGTAAAAAAACAATTGCTGTTGGCGGCACCAGTGGCAAATCAACAACCAGTGCTATGTTGTTTGATATACTGCAACATGCCGGTATGCAGCCCAGCATTATCAGTGGAGCAGGATTAACCAGTATTATCAAAGAGAGAAAGATCGGTAATGCCAAAGTAGGTAGCGGCGATTGGTTAGTGATTGAAGCCGATGAAAGCGATGGCAGCATTGTGAACTATACGCCTGAAGTTGGGTTACTCATCAACATCGATAAAGATCATAAAGAGATCGATACGCTCATTGAAATATTTGAACAGTTCAAAAAGAATACCTCACAGTTCTTCGTCGTAAATCAATCGCATGCGTTGGCAAAAAAGCTATCTGCTAATCCTGCACATAATTTTTCAGTTGATACCAGTGATGATGCCGCTTATCATGCAACGGATTTTAATCAAGATGGTTTCAGCATTTCGTTTACTATTCAAAAAAGCGTTGGGCAATCACCCCCTCCTGCGCCAACGCTTCGGCGGGCAGGCATCACTGATCACTCATCATTCATTCTTCACGCATTAGGTAAACACAATATGGAAAATGCTTTAGCCGCTGCAACAGTCGCCAATCTCATCGGCGTTCCTTTGCAAACAGCAGCCGAAGCGTTGAAAAATTATGAAGGTATCTATCGTCGTCACCAGATCATCGGGCAAAAGAATAATGTTTGGCTCATTGATGACTATGCACATAACCCGGCCAAGTGTGCGGCGAGTATTGAAGCCTGCCAGCCATTGGCAAAAAAAGTAATCGCCTGGTTTCAACCACATGGTTACGGACCAACAAAATTCCTGCGACATGATTTTGTGGAAGAGATCAGCAAAGCCCTTCGTCCGAAGGATGAAATATGGATGAGCGAAATTTTTTATGCTGGTGGCACGGCAGTAAAAGATATTTCTGCGAACGATCTTATTAATGATCTCAAAGCAAAAGGTGCACAGGCATTTTTTGTTGAAAACAGGAACGATCTGATTACAGCTTTGCGTCCGCATTTTACAGAGGACTGTGTGTTGTTGCTCATGGGTGCACGTGACCCGGGATTGGAGCAGTTTGCAAAAACTGTGTGGGAACAGTTATAGATGTCTGATTTCGGATGTAGGATTTATAATTTGGACATTTGACCCTTATGCCTTGTTTCTTGGTATTTAGATGTTGGACATTGGATTTTCTTTCCTGTGCCTTGTGCCTTTCAACTTGGATTTTGGATTTTGGCCATTGGGTTTTTATCTTCCTTGTAATCATTTGTAAAAATTTAGTTGCATCTGACCAATATCAGCCTTTGTCCGAACTCTGTTACCCGAATTGGCCTAAATTTGTGCCGCTTACAAAACATTTGTAAAAAAGGCAAACATGAAGATGAATATCGATACGCCAATTCCTATTATTGACGGAACTACCATTACACGTAAAGAGTTTACCGAAAAATATCTGAAGCCGCAGAAACCTGTTATACTTCGTGGCTTGTGGAAGCAATATCCTGCTTACGAAAAGTGGACGATGGATTATTTCAAACAATCCATGGGCGATATAAAAGTGAAACTGTTCAGCACCAAGAAAGCCAACCCCAGCGAAACATTAAGTGTGGCACATGCTGAAATGAAGTTCAATGAATACCTCGAACTGATCGAAAAAGAACCAACAGATCTGCGTTTGTTCTTATTCCCCGTGTTCAAACATAAACCTGAACTGCTGAAAGATTTTGGTTATCCCAAGATCACCGGCCGTTATATTAAAATACCATTTATGTTCTTTGGGCCGAAACATTCGGTAACCCGTATGCACATGGATATCGATATGAGCAACGTGTTTCTTACACAGTTTGCAGGCAAGCGCCGGGTGGTATTATTTCCTCCTGATCAAAGCGATTTTTTATACCGCCTGCCGTTTAACGTTCATGGGTTGGTAGATATTGATAAACCCGACTTTGAAACTTATCCGGCTATGCAATATGCAAAAGGTTACACCGGTTACCTGGAGTATGGCGATACATTGTATATGCCAAGTGGTTACTGGCATCATATTGAATATGCAGAAGGTGGCTTTGGTTTATCCGTTCGCACTATTGGTGCAAGCATGGGAACGATCTTAACAGGATTATGGAATGTAACGTTGCAACGTAAGTTCGATGATATTATGTTCAAGATACGTGGACAAAAATGGTTCAACTACAAAAAGCAACTGGCCATTAAACGTGCCGAGAAAGCAATGCAGAAGATACAGGCTACAGCTTTGCAATAAAAAAAATTCAAATAAGTAAAAGGGTTGCAATATGCAGCCCTTTTTTATTCCCATTATTTCCGGAAGAAAGTTATTTTTATCTATCACTCAACCATCTTCTATGCCCCGTTACGAAAACCGTTTGTCCCTACAGAACATTAACCCTTCAGATGTATTAGCTATTTGCTACAGCAGTTTTCAGAAGTTAGGGTGGACAATTAAATATGCAAGCAAAGACAAACTGGTTGCCTATACCCCTTCACCTACATTTTCAAAAAGCATGGAAGTGATAACCACGTATGCTGAAGGAGAATTGATTGTTTCCAGTGAAATGATCAATGACGAACTCATGGACCTCAAAAAGAAAAATCAAAAAAATGTAGAAGTATTTCTTGCGGAGTTTGAGCAAACAAAGCGTTCAATTACTGCTGCAACTATCGAAGCAAACAAACAAAGCATAAAGCAACTGACTACTGAAACAATTACCGCTGCTGAGCAGGAGATCAAAGAAATAGCAGAATTGAACGAAGCTATGAATCTGGACAAAGGCAGTCTTACAGTTACCTACGCCATCATTGGCATCAACGTTCTTGTGTTTTTAATCATGGGATTACAAGGCGCAGGTGTTTTTGAAGCAAATGGTCTGGTACATCTTCGCTGGGGGAGCAATTACGGGCCACTAACAGCAAGCGGCGATTGGTGGCGCTTACTTACCGCAACATTTCTCCACTTCGGCATTATCCATCTTGCGTTAAACATGTATGCACTCTTTTCCATTGCTGCTTATCTCGAACCGATGTTGGGCAAACTGCGGTACATCACAGCTTATTTATGTTGTGCCATACTCGCCAGTCTTACAAGTTTGTGGTGGCATACCGAGCCGGTAAACAGTGCCGGCGCATCTGGAGCTGTATTTGGAATGTATGGTGTGTTTCTGGCATTACTTACAACTAACCTGATTCCAAAAAAAGTAAGGGGGGCGTTGTTACAAAGCATTGTGATCTTCGTGATTTACAATCTTGCTTACGGCATAAAAGGAGGTATTGATAATGCGGCACATATTGGCGGTTTGGTAAGTGGTATGTTGATTGGCTATCTGTTTGCTTTTATTATCAAAAAAGAAAAGAAGCAACAAACAGCCTCATGGGTTGTTCCTGCAGTTGTTCTACTAAGTGTATTTATTTGTGGTTGGTATTTACAGCAAAACAAAACATCAGCCGAAGAACGTTCAGCTCTTCTTTTTGAGATAAAAAATGCAGGCTATCCGGATACAGAGCGGTTTAATGAACTATATAATCAGTTTGTTGCATTACAGGATGAAGCTATGCGTGTTTACGATGAGTACTCGCAAAATATTACCGGCTTACCAACACTTATTCAGGAAAAAGCCATGCCTAAATGGGATGAAGCAGAAAATATTGCAAATCGTTTACAAAAACTCGATGTAAGTGATGAACTGAAATTGAAAGCAGTTGCAGTTAAAAAATATATTGGGTTGCGAAAAAAGGAAATGGAACTGCAGGTAAAAATTATGCAGCAACCTGTTAATGCTACAGTCTTTATTGCGGAACAGGAACTTGTGAGGCAGGACATCGAAAAAGAACTTATTAAACTAAAATAAAGAGGGCGGCCTTTGGCTGCCCTCTTTATTTAGTAGATAAAAACGATTACGCTCCTCTCTGTGCACCACCCACGTGCTTTCCGGCATTACTTGAAGTTTTTGTATTTGCCTTCCCACCACCTTTTGGTGCAATAAACATGGATGATTTATTACTTGCGGGTGCATTTTTCTTTTTGTCTTTTTTATTCTTTCCTGTATTAAACAACGACATAACTATGAGTTTTAGTGAATAATAATTTTGTTTCGTTTGAAGCTGCAAACTGCATACCGGCAAACGGATGTGAATATACCAATTCTTTTTTTGAGCCACAAAGGAGCTAAGGGAGAAAGAAATACAAAGAAAACCCAAAATCCAAAACAAGGCGCAAGGAACAAGGCACAAGGTTCAAGTTCCAAATCATAAATCCTACACCAGAAATCAGACATCTTCTTCAGTCTCTTAACTTACCTTCGTTGTACATGGTAGAAGTTGGTCAATATAACCGTCTTATCGTAAAACGTTTGAAAGATGCGGGAGCTTATCTCGACGATGGTGGAGAAGGCATCCTGTTACCCAAACGTTTTGTACCCCGTGGCACAAGAGCCGGTGATGAATTAACCGTGTTTGTTTACCATGATGGTGAAGACCGGTTGATCGCTACCACACAACACCCAACAGCAGTAGTGGGTGATTTTGCTTTGATGAAAGTAGTGGGCACAAGTTCTCACGGTGCTTTTTTAGATTGGGGTTTGATGAAAGACTTGTTTGTACCAAAGAGCAAACAAATTTCAGCTATGCGCTTGGGTGGCGAATATTTAGTGCATGTGTATATTGATGAGCAAACAGGTCGAGCTGCTGCATCACAATACATTGAACATTTGCTGAGCAATGAGGAACTAACAGTAAAAGAAAAAGACGAAGTGGAGTTGATCATCTACCGCCAGACAGAACTGGGCTGGTCGGTCATCATCAACAAAAAACACCTCGGACTTCTATTTTTCAGTGATGTGTTTCAACCGTTGAACATTGGCGACAAAGTAACCGGCTACATTAAAACCATTCGTGAAGATGGAAAGATCGATGTAGGCATTGGCAAGCAAGGTTACCAGCGTGTAGAAGATGAAGCACAAAAAATCATGCGTCTGCTCCAGGAAGGCAACGGCTATCTCCCTTACCACGATAAAAGTGATCCGGAAGAGATCTATAATTTCTTTGGCATGAGTAAGAAAGCATTTAAGATGACAATTGGCAAACTCTATAAAGAGAAAAAGATCGAGTTAACGAAAACGGGAATTAAAGCGGTAGAAGCTTAATTAAACTCTATTCTTATAGAACTGTCAATTTAACTGCTTTCAACATTTTCTGTTGTCCTGTTTTAATCACCAGCACATAATTCCCTGCCTGTATTCTGTTACTGAATTGTATTTGTTTCGTTTGTCCCGGGTTCCACATCAGCATATTACTTTCTATCAATCTTCCTTCGGTGTTATACAGCAACCATTGATAGCGGCCGGCTTCTGTATTTCCAAGATCAACTACCACCATATTGGAAAGAACAGGATTAGGAAACAGTTTAAATCCTTCTATTCTTACCGGTTCATCAACTGAAGTAGTAACACCGGTTTTAAGAAGCACGGTTTGGATGTATGCATTTTCATCTAGATCGGTCAATTCGATACTTGAATTTCTTGCAACAATCCTTCCACTTATAAAAGTTGGTGATCCCTGTGATATGTATGCAAAGCTGATTAGTGAATCACTATAAATATCGCAACCAAGCATTGTTTCATTGTAAGGGGAAGCTACTCTGAAAACTCTTTTTGCTTTAAAGGTTGTGTCAAACTGAACTGTAATAGCATCTGACAACCCGGCATTTCTAACACTTATCGTGTCAATTACAATTGGTGATAAATTACTACCAGAGGCATAAATGGAATTATTATAAGCTTTAAGATTTGTGAAACCGAATTCAAGCCTGATTTCATTCGAAGAATTAAGAACCTTGTGTTTATAGTAGTTTAAAGCTGTATCTATTCCGATCATGAATCGCACATTACTGTTACTATCTGGTATAATCAGGTTAGTATTAAAATAGATTGAATCCTTTAAGTTTGATTTTCCAAGCAACAAAAATATCTTACTGTTTATTTGAGCACTTGTTCTTGTTGTTGAATTTAGAGGTCCGATAGTTGCAGTACCATTCACACTTGTAAATGTGCTGTTAGTTGCAAGTAAGAAAAGTTTGCTGCTTGTATTTAAGGGTTGTGGATTTGTTATTGTATAGCTTGCGCTTGCGCTTATCCCATTGTGGAATGTAATTGAATTACCAGAAGTGCTTGGTCCTATACTGCTGACCCATAATAGTTTGAAACTATTCGTAGTTGTGTCAATGATCAGGTCAGTTGGCGATGTCAATGATGTATTGGCTGTCCCGGAAAACTTAATCGCATCTTTAATTGCTCCAGAGAGGTCAATTTTGGCAACATACACGCCACCGGAACTGGTAAATGATTTTCCAGGCACGACAAGGCTGGTTGATGTTGGGGCACTTACAACTGCCATGCTGCCGTCAGAAAAAACATCAAACATTGTGGCAGTATGAAAAGGTGCGGGCAATAGTAATACTTTAAAATCGCCGTTTTTATCAAATATCAAAAAGCCTGTTGTTTGAGGGGGAACCGGTGTAATAAAATAAACAGTGGAGTCAATACGGATATAGTTATTTGCGCCATTATTACGTGGGCCCAGTAACGCAAACGAAACGTAAATCTTTTCATTTCTTGTGGTGATTTTTTGAATCAGAAAATTAGCATAACTGTGAAATAATCTTTTATACCAACTTACCTGATCGTTATTATTCATACCAACAAAAAACAAATCGCTTTTCGCCTGGTTACTGACAATATTGGTTGAATCAACATCAAGTGCGGTTTTACCTTTAGCCAATCCCACAATTGCCTTACTTCCGTCTGAGAAATAATTGACGTAATTAGTAATTTCACCCCGGTCAGAATTAGTTTTCATTCCTCCACTCATTACGTTAAGCGACGTGTCTACAACCCAAGGATTCCAAATATTATCCACCAGGTGTAGAAAGTAAATTTTCCCTTTTTGATGAGTAAAAAAAGCCGGAGTTACAGTTGGACTTTCATAAGGTGTATGATAACCCAGCCATGTAACCTTGCTTTCGCTCAAATCCTTTTTTGTTTTAATAATAAAGCTCCTACTTGGTCCAGCTATGTCAATCGTATCCTTTAATCCATACACCAGATCAACCTCTTGCTTCTGGGGGGTAATGCCTTTCACGGGCAAGGCGTTGTTGCTTCCACTTATACGTCCACGAAAATAATAGTGATTACTATCGGATGCTGCATGACTGATGCCCACCCTATTAACAAACCCTCCTATC
>JAKFDY010000090.1:0-3012 GCA_036675885.1 Lacibacter sp.
TGAAGGCATCAACCTGTTTTTACATATTAAAAAAGGGCAGTAAAAAACAGATTGAAGGTTTTTGATCTTAATATTGCGTTTGCTGACAAAGAACCCGGCTGATAACCGGGTTTTTATGTTAGCGATGTTTTGAAAACCTCACTTAATTCAGGAATAAACGTATTTATAAAAATCATTCATCATGATAAAATTTGCCCATACAAACATTATAACTGACAATTGGAAAATGCTTGCAGATTTTTATATCAAAGTATTTGATTGCAAACCGCTTTATCCGGAAAGAGATTTAAGTGGCAATTGGTTAGACACAGCAACTTCAATCTCAAATGCGCATTTCACTGGTATACATTTGGCACTTCCAGGTTATGAAGAAAATCTGCCGACCCTTGAAATTTTCCAGTATGACAATAACGAAAGTAATCTCACTCCTTTGCCAAACCGCAAGGGGTTTGGACATATTGCTTTTAAAGTTGACAATGTACAGGAAATATTAAACAAGCTTCTGTTACATGGCGGTTCGCAAGTTGGAGAAATCGTGGAAACAGAAATTAAAAATGCAGGCACCATCACCTTTGTTTATGCAAGAGATATTGATGGAAACATTATTGAGATTCAGAATTGGAAAAAATAAAAAACGAACGCACAACAATGCTTCAGCAATGAATTCATTGCATCACTAAAAATTATTTTCAATAACAAAAACTAAACTCCATGTCAGCTTCTGAAATTGTAACTGCACAAATTGAGGCTTATAATAAAAGAGATTTAAAAGCCAATCTTGCACTTTTCAGTGATACTTTTCAAATTATACAATTCCATGATCACGCTGTTTTAGTTGATGGGAAAGATGCATGTGAAAAGATGTATAAAGACTTATTTGACAACTCGCCAAACCTTAAGGCGGAAGTGATCAACAGAATAGATTATGGCAATAAAATAATCCTGCATGAAGTCATTTACGGAAGGTATGGCAAAACCGAAGGGCTTGAGCAACTGCTTATGTTTGAAATTGCAGAAAACAAAATAGAAAGGATTTATAAATTTTGAACATAAGCAATATGTTCTATTTTCTTGTTCCGCTATTAAATAAATTATTCAGAAGCTGGCTTAACTAACAATTTAAAAATAAAAATATGATCATCGCTAAAGTAACTTATACCGTAAAGCCCGAATTCGTTCAGCAGAACCAGGAAAACATTCATTTGTTTATGACTGATTTTAAAAAAATGAAAGAGATCCAGTTTCGTTACAACGTTTATTTGCTGGAAGATGGAAAAACATTTCTTCATCTTGCACACTTTCAAAATGAAGATGTACAGAAGCAAGTGCTTGCAGTACCATCGTTTAAATTATTTCAGCAAAAAAGAGATGAAAGCGGACTTGATAATTCTCACAAAGTGGAAATGATGAAGTTAATTGACTCTTCATCTGATGTTTTTTGACTGACTCAACTACCGGGATAAGAAAAGCAGCCGATAACAAAAGTATTGCTGCAAGTAGATCTTTCCATTGGCCCGGGGCTGCTGTAACCAGCCCGGGGCTAACAAAAGGGTAGTGTGGCAAAACAGAAACCCAAGCAAAACTTAATTGTTCAAGTCTTACATTATTTAGCCCATGCTTCTCCTTCCGGTGATCTTCTCCATTTGAAATAAGCATCCAGTATTTTAAGTGATGCTTCACTTGGTACGGGCCCGGTATGTGCTGTTTTACTGAAGTACATTACCACAGGTTTTTTATCAGTGAATGCCGGCCAGTTGGGAACAGCTTTACCATTCGGATCGCCATATTTAGCAAAGTTGGTCCAGTAGATAGCCATTGCATCAGATATTTCTAAATCGGTTTTTGTAGTCTGCGGGTTCGATGCATCCAGGTGTTCAAACACATAAGAAACCTCCTGTGCATGTGGTGAACCATAACCGAAACGGGGAGAACCTTCAGGATAATCAGGATGCTGATCAAAATAATAATAAAACACTTTTGATTTTCCTGTTTTCGACTGAAGTCTTGCCCAGCTCCATGTATGCCATCCAAATGCTGCATCCCTGCTGAGATCTCTTGCCGTTTTTGGAACGCTGGTTGAATCAACAGGATAAGCGTTGAATAATTGCTCAGCAAATTTTCCATAACGTGTGTTCACAGCAGCAATGTAATCGGCAGGAGTTTTTGGTGGCGAAAAACTTGCGCCTTCATCTGAATTGTAACCAATGAGAACCGGAACATCATTATACTTGCCGGCTTCATATAATTTATATTGATCTTCAGGTATCACCCATCCGTCAATAATGGGCCATGCAAGTCCACGTATTGCAGGAAGTTTGTCAGCATCTAATTTTCTCAAATCAGCAATGGAAGAGTATCCTGCATTCTTCACGTAAGCTTCGCCTGCACTTTCAGCAACAGGAAGTTTTTTTAAATTCTCACCGGGAAATGTAGTGAGTCGTGGTGGCCCGAACGAACCGCCGCTTTGCGAAATAGCGCCATGAAACAATCCTTTTGCCAATGGTGATGCACACAACATACTAACGGCAATGCCCCCTGCAGATTCGCCAAATATGGTTACTTTGTTTGGATTGCCTCCGAAGGCGGCAATATTTTTCTGAATCCATTTTAGTCCTGCAATCATATCGAGCAAACCATAATTGCCTGAAACAGGTTTGCACTTGCTGCACTTAGTTCCGGGTGTGTTAAAAAACCAAGTTGCCCTACACGATAAGCTATGCTTACAAGTATTACTCCTTTCTTCGCCAATTTTTCACTACTGTAATTTGCATCAGAAGTTGCGCCTCCGTTAAAACCGCCTCCGTAAATCCATACAAGAACAGGAATGCGTTCATTGGCCGATTTTGCAGGCGACCAAACATTCAGGTATAAACAATCTTCGCTTTTTCCTGAAGGAGGTGTCCAGCCCTGCATAGGGCCAGGTGCAAATTTTTTTGCCTGAAAAACAGTATCCCATTTTTTTACAGGTTCAGGCGCACGCCACCGCTGATTGCCAACGGGCGGTGCGGCAAA
>JAKFDY010000091.1:0-11708 GCA_036675885.1 Lacibacter sp.
ACCAACGCTTACAATTTTTTCATTCCATGCACGCTGCATACCGCCACGCCAGAATTCTTTTAATCCTGCTTCCGTACTGTCGTAATTCCATTTTTGTTTTTTGCCATAACGTCGCCATTCATCATGTGCACGCATTAAAGGTTCGTGATGCGATGTGCCGATAACGATACCGTATTCATCCGCAACTTTTATGTTGAGTGAATCATCATCATAAAATGCATTACCCCACATAGCAGGCCAGATATAGTTGGATTTTAAACGAAGCATCAGTTCAAACACCTTTGCATAAAATTTTGAATTGAAGCCACCGGATTTTTCTTTACTCCAGTTGCTGAGTGCAGGTGCTTCGTCATTAATAAAAATGCCACGGTATTTTACTTTTGGTGCATCGGTGATGATGGCATTGGTATTGATGTAGATCTCTTTTTTTGTTTGAACAGGAACATCGGCCCACCAATACCAGGGCGATACACCAATTTGTTTACTCAGCTCAAATACTGCATATGCAGTTCCTCGTCGGTCGCTGCCAACAAGTACAAGTGCCTGGTCAATTCCTTTGAAAGGATTTTTTACAGTAAGGATTTTATACGCTTCCCATTTGCCTTTAATATCAGCAACGTTTATTTTCTTTTGCTGTATGAGTTGTTTGATGAAAGATGATTTATCAACCGAGCCGATGATAATAGTTGTTTTGTTCGACTTGCTTACGATGTTTTTTACACTGCTTTCTTTCAACGTAACCGATTGCATATCGGATGCAAAAAAATGGGCCGACTTTTTGGCAACAGTATAATCGTTGGTATCTACAAGAATTGTTGCATCAGATAATGAAATAGAAGAGGGGCCTGCAGTTTCAGCAATCAATTGTGCAAATGACAATTGTATAAACGCACAAAAAAAACCGACAAGCAAAATCTTTTTTTTCATAAAACAAGAATCAACCAGTTCTGCATTCATCAAAACAGAACTGGTTTGTTTTTATTAATCGCTCGTTTAAAAACTAAAACCCAATGCTGTTACCACCATCAACAGGCAGCACAATACCGGTTACATATTTAGCTCCATCGCTTGCTAAGTATAAAGCAGCAGCACCAATATCTTCCGGTTGCCCCATGATGCCCATAGGTGTACGGTTAAATACTTTTGCTTTCCTTTCAGGATCACTGTTCAATGCTTTCTCCGTCATGGCACTATAGATAAAGCCCGGAGCGATGGCATTTACACGAATACCATTAGGTGAAAGTTCTACGGCCATTGCTCTCGTCATTCCGTCAATGGCAGTTTTACTTGCACTGTATGCAATTACTTTTGGTAAACCATATTGTGCAGCCATGGAGCTGATATTGATGATGCAACCACTCTTTCGTTTCAACATATCTTTTACTACTTCACGACTGATGCTGAATACTGCAGTTACATTGGTTGTAAGAATGCGTTGAAACTCTTCATCAGTTACTTCTTCAAATAATTTCTTTTGGTTGATACCTGCGTTGTTTACGAGAATATCAATTTCTCCAAACTCAGCAATAATATTTTCAATCAATGCCGGAATGGTTGAGAGATCACTCAGATCGCAAACTTTGTAAAAACCATTTTCGCCTAGTTCTGCTTTTGCCGTTTTCAGTTTCTCTTCATCACGACCAACAATGATCGTTTTGATATTGTTTTCCGTAAACGCTTTCGCTATTGCAAGGCCCAGTCCCGAGCCTCCGCCTGTTACAATAGCTAACTTTTGTTTGTTGCTCATAATTCAAGTATTTGTTAGGACCGCAAGTTAGTTGCCCGGTGCAAACGGGAAACGTAAACTTTTATAATAGTCTAATGTTTTATCGGGTTGTTCGTAATTCGAAGGAATTGGTTGTTTTGAAAAAGTCTGGAAGTACAACAAACATGCATTACGCCACCACTTTGCTTCTTCCAGTTGTGTATCGAGTAACATACTTACTTCTCTGAACCGTTGCTCATCAATTTTTGATTGTTGTTTCAGCCATTCCCGCTTCATCCACTTTACACTGTCTGCACCGGAATAATATTTATAGCAGAGTTCATTCCAGAGTGTGCGGCCGCTTTTCATTTTATGTGTCCATGCTGCATGATGAAACCACAACAGATATTTTTCATCGCATGTTGCTATGTTTTCCCATTGTTTTCTTGCTTCTGGTTGATATTGTTCAATGGCTTTACTGCCACTGCTTGTACGGTTAAAACCAATGCCAATACTATCTGCTTTGTGGTAATAAACGGGATTCCATTCAGGACGATTGAGATTGTTTACCCAGGGAGCAGGGCCGTAATGATGGCCTGTTGACATGATATGATGCAGACCGATCGGGTTCATATAATCAACCATGATCTCTCTGCTGCGTAACATGATTTGCTTTGTTGATTTTACAAACGCATCATCATTTGTAAAACTCATACGTAACCATTCATCAGCAATTGCATCGCTGGTAACATTGTAATCCCATGCAAGCCTGCCAAGTGCATACCAATTTGCCTGTGCCATTGGATGACCACACCAGTTAATATCATTGCCGATGTTTGCAACACCTGTCATACCATTGAGTGCATGATTATCCAAGCTTCCTTCAATTACTTTTGCAACAGTGCTTCTTTTGCCTTTTGCATAAGTATCACTATCCAATACTTCTTTAAATAAAGGAGCAAGAAAAACCCAGTTGGTTGCCTGACCTAAATATTCCTGTGTTACCTGGAACTCCATCATCAACGGTGTTTTGGGCATAGCACCAAACAACGGATGAAAAGGTTCACGTGGCATAAAATCAATAGCACCATTCTTTACCTGCACCATTACATTGCTGTTGAATTTTCCATCGAGCGCAGCAAAATCATCATAAGCTTGCTTATGTCTGTCAACAGGATTTTCAGCTGCGTACACAAATGCACGCCATATTACAATTCCTTTATGAGGAGCCAGTGCATTGGCCAGCATATTTGCACCTTCTGCATGTGTGCGTTTATAATCCTGCGGACCGGGCTGCCCTTCGCTGTTTGCTTTCACCAGGAAGCCACCAAAGTCGGGGATGAGTGAATAGATCTCATTTGCTTTTGCAGTCCACCATTGTTGTACAGCATTGTCTAACGGATCAGCTGTTTTTAATTTGCCGAGTTCTATCGGTGAACTGAAACGTGCAGTTAAAAATACTTTGATGCCATATGAACGAAATAAATCAGCCAATGCTTTTACTTTTTCCAGATAAGCAGGAGTAAGTATGATGGCATTTGCATTTACATTATTCAGCACAACGGCATTAATACCGATAGATGCATTTGCTCTTGCATAATCAATATAACGTTGATCAATAAATGTCGGAAGCCGATGCCAATCCCAAATGGAAAAACCTGCATAACCACGCTCAACAGTACGGTCGAGATTATCCCAATGATTCAACATGCGAAGTTTCAGCTTGGGGATTGAAACTATATTGAGATTAATGACTTGCTGATTTGTTTGCAATAAACGCAGGTAATGAAAAATACCATAGAGCACAGCAATATCTGTATTGCCTGTAATAAATGTTTTGCCTGGCTTTGCTTTAATGATGAATCCTTCGCTGCCAATGCGGTTCAATTCTTCTTTTGTAATGAGTGACGATAACACAGCAGACGATTTTACTGAGCCTGCTATGAATACACTTGATGTATTGATCATACTGTTTATTAAATAACTGCTGCCTGTTAAACCTATTAGTGCAATTGATAATTCTTTTCTTGCAATAGCAGCAGTAGCAGACGAGCCTAAAACAACAGGAGATGCAATTTGTTTTTTGTATTCAAGAAGAAGATTTTTGTTTTTGATGGGTACATAACGTAACCAAAGATCATAACCATTCTCTGCCCGTGCAAACGAACAACAGATCAATAAGAGCAGCAATACATTTATTCTCTTCATGTAAGTAATCGTTACAGCATCATCCTTTACGTAAAGATGATTTCCGGATAAGTAATTCTGATTTTACGATGATGGTGTTTGTCTGTGTGATCTTGCTATCACCTTTCAGGTGTGCAATTAAATTACGTGCAGCAATTTCACCAATATCAATACCGGGGTAGTTGATGGTGGTGAGCTGTGGTTCAACAATCTTGCTGATGGCATCGTTGTTAAAACCAACAATGGCAATGTCGTCAGGTATGCGCACACCATGTTCTTTTAAAGTTTGCATGCAAACAGCAGCAGAGAAATCGTTGGTGATAAAGGCTGCATCAGGCATCGGTTTCATTTCAAGGATCTGCAACGCAGCTTCACGGCCACATTTTTCACTCAGGTCTTTTATGAGTACAAGATTTTCATCAAACTCAATTCCATTATCAAATAATGCATCTTTATATCCTTTAAAACGTTGGGCATATACGTTTCTGTTAAGATTCGCAGTAACAATAACAATGCGTTTACTTTCCTGCTCAATTAAATGCTGTGTGGCCTGGTAACCATTTTTATAATTATCGATCACTACTTTGGCATTATCAGAATTTTCTTCAACACGGTCAAAGAAGATAACCGGAATATGTTTATCGAAGAAAGGTTGAAAATGATCCAATCCTTTGGTATCAAAGGAAAGCGAAGCAATAATCCCATCTACACGTTTGTGAAACAGGTTGAGTACGTTTGCAACTTCTTTTTTAAAACTCTCAGATGAGTGGGTGATGATGAGATCGTAACCTGATTCTGTACTTACTTTTTCAATACCTGCCAGTACAGATGTAATAAAGTTACTGTTCAATTCATGGACAATAATGCCGATGGTGTTTGTCTTTTGTTTACGAAGATTGCTGGCAAAGTTGTTATGCCGGTAGCCCATTTCTTTTGCGGCATCCTGAATTTTCTTTCTGGTGATCTTGCTGATAGCAGAATGATCCTGAAGGCCACGACTAATGGTAGCAGTGGAAAGGCTGAGACGTTGAGCAATGTCATAAATGGTTACTTCTTTTTTCTCCTTCATTGTTCTGGTTGGTTTTTGAGTCCCGGCTTAATCATTTAAGCGTTTAGAAGAATCTCTTACCAAAAGTGTTGCCTGCAAAACAAGCTTTGTTGTTTTCTTTGTAGTTGCATCGCCTTTCAGGATATTGATTAATTCTGATGCAGCGGCTTCTCCAATATTATAACCGGGATAGTCAATTGTTGTAAGCTTTGGTTCAATCACCCGGCTTACTGCATCGTTATTGAAGCCCGCAAAAGCAATGTCTCCAGGTATTTTAATTCCATTCTCTTTAAGGCGGCTCATGCAATACACAGCACTCATATCATTTGCACAAAACACAGCATCAGGTCTTTCTTCGGGCTTCATTGAAAGAATAGCGTTGGCCGCTTCAATACCATCGTGTTCGCCAAGCTTGGAGATATTCACCAATTGATCATCGTATGCAATATTGTTTTCTTCGAGCGCCAGTTTGTACCCTTTCAAACGATCAGCATAAACATCTCTTGTTAAATTGCCGGCAAGATGCATGATTCGTTTGCACCCCTGTTCTATAAGATGTGTTGTTACTTTATAGGCAGCTTTCTCGTTATTAATAACAACACAGGTACTTTCTTCAGTTGGGAAGGCCCGGTCGAAAAATACAACCGGAATATGTTTATCATAGAAAGGCTGCAGATGAGTTATATCTGTTGTATCGTACGCAAGTGAAATAAGCAGGCCATCCACCCTTTTATTAAACATGGTATGGGCATTACTTTTTTCAAGCTCCTTTTTTTCCAATGACTGACTGATGATAATATTATAACCTTCTTTGCTGGCGATATCTTCAATACCTGCCAACACCGAGCTCATAAAATAACTGTTCAACCTGGGAACGATGATGCCAATGGTTTGCGTTCGCTTATTACGAAGGTTACTGGCAAAGTTGTTGTGGCGGTAGCCCATCTCTTCTGCTTTGTCTAATATCCGGGTGACGGTATCCTTATTAAGGGCGCCGCTTTTCTTTAACCCCCTGCTGATAGTAGCTGGCGATAAATTAAGTTCTCTCGCCAGGTCGTAAATGGTTACATCTTTCTGCATAAGAAGAGAATGACAAACGTCGTTTATTGGTCTAAGGTAGAATTTATTTTAAAAAAATAATGCAATCGGTTACATTTTTGAAAATATTTCCTACATTAGCTTTCAGATTTGAGTCTTTGCATACAAAAGATTGGTATTTATTCACTGTAACTGTTTACAGCAAATGAATACAGAAGATGAGTCCATTGCCACTTTTATTTAAGTTGTGATGATGTAAATTATGACCATAGCATTTGATAACGGAGTATCCGGGGGGAAAGTGCTATTTTTTTGGCCTTTATGTGCAACCGATTGCATTGTTTTTTTTGCTTTAACCCTGCACTTGAGCAGGACTATATAAAACGATACTTGCTGATATGAGATTGCTGATTGCTTTGCCGGAATCATGTGCTTCATTTATTGATGCGTCTGTAGAATTACAGCCATACTGCTATCTGTCGTCAGCACTTCCACATTATAATTATTGTAGTAAAAACAAAACTCATTCTGCGGTAAACGTTAGCAGGGTTCAACTATCAATCAACAATAACCGAACTGATTTTATCTCTCAATGGGTGAGGAGCAAGCAAACCTTGTTTGTTCCTAACCCTCCGCCTGATATACCTCATTAGAAAGATCCAGCCCCTATCATAACTGCTCCTTTTTGATTATTTAAACTGTTTCAAAACTCAAAACTAGAATTGACTATGCCAAACAAAAAAAACAATTTGTCCCTTCTTAAACGAAAGGCGACAAATGCAGTAACGCTGGCGGTTGCCATGCTGCTTCAACTATTATTTTTTGCTACATCGGTTACTGCACAAAATCTTACCGTTAAGGGTAAGGTTACAAATGAAGCAGGTGTTCCTGTTGAAGGAGCATCAATTGTGGTAAAAGGAACCAACGACGGTACAACTACCGACAAGGCAGGAAGTTTTACAATCTCGGTATCACGTAATGCAACACTGGTAATTTCAGCTATCAATTTTGCTGAGCAGGAGGTACTTGTTACAGGAGCTGAGATAACAGTAAAACTGGAGTCGCTTGAAAAATCATTAGGTGAAGTTGTTGTTGTTGGTTATGGTACTCAACGAAAGAAAGATGTTACAGGATCTACAATCTCTGTAAAGGGAGAAACACTTAATGAAATAAAGGCCCCAAATATTTTTAATCAGATTCAGGGAAGAGTTGCCGGCGTTGATATTGTGAACAACAGTACTAGTATCGGATCAAGTGGTGAAATACGTATTCGTGGTAATCGATCTATTACCGGTAACAATAACCCATTAATTGTTGTGGATGGTATGGCATATGGAGGAAGTATCAATGATATCAACCCCGAAAATATTGCCAGTGTTGATATTTTGAAAGACGCTTCCGCAACAGCCATTTATGGTTCAAGGGGTGCAAATGGTGTTATTATTATTACGACCAAACGTGGCAGGACCGGAAAACCAACAACAAGTTATAATGGTTATGTGGCTATGGTAAATGCCATTGATACATGGGATGTATTTAACGGTCAGGAATACGCTAAATTTAAAGAAGATGCAAGGCAGGGCCAGCCGGCTTATCATCCTATTACTAATCCAAACGTTACAAGTCCTTATGCACTTAATGCAACAGAACAAGCAAACCTTGCAGCAGGTGTCAGCACCGACTGGCAGGATCTTTTGTTAACAACAGGAATAAGAACCGGGCATGATTTGAATGTAAACGGAGGTAATGACAGAACACAGTATTTCTTTGGCTTAGGCTATTATAAAGAAACAGGGATCATTCATGATCAGGCACTGGATCGGTATACATTCAATGTGAATATTGATCATAAGATGACTGATCGTATTAAGATTGGTTTTACCAGTTTCAATACAATGGGTTACCAAAAAAGGCTTGGCACCAATGCATACAGTACAGGGCTGAGGTTAGGTCCTTTATATAAACCTTATAACGATGACGGTACAATTAATTTTAAACCAACAGTTCTGCAAGGTGTTGACAATACTACCATTAACCCGCTTACTTCAATCGGGAATAATGACATCATTAAGGCTAATACCCGCAGGTATCAATTCCAGCATAATTTCTTCGCAGAATTAAAAATTCTAAGAGACCTTAAGTTTAAAACTACGTTTGGCTTTGGCTGGTCACAAACCTTTAATAGTAATTACACCGGACCTAATAATACGTTCAACACAAATACAAATACTGCAGGGGCAAACCTTAGCCAGGCAAATGCTGAGGGATGGCAATATACCATCAACAACTCCTTAGAGTATGGAAGAACATTTGCAGGAAGACATAAAGTGCAGGTGCTGGCCTTGCAGGAAATTCAGAAGAACAAATTCCAGTCACAACAATTTAACGGGCAGGGTGTTCCTGCAAATTACATCCAGGATTATAACTTCCAGTTAGTAAATACAGTTACTCCGCAACCTTCCGGTTACAGCGAATCCGGGCTTATTGGTTACATGGGCAGGGCTACCTATTCATTTGATGACAAGTATTTGCTTACTGCTACTATAAGAACAGACGGTTCTTCAGTGCTGGCTCCGGGTCATCAATGGGTTACTTATCCCGCTGTTTCTGTAGGATGGAATATTGACAGAGAAAAATTTATGGATAATGTGAGAATTGTTTCTGCTTTAAAACTGAGGGCAGGCTGGGGAATCAGCTCCAACGCAGGTATTAACCCATATACTACGTTAGGAAGCCTCAGTTCTAATTTCTACAATTATGGGCAGGGTTCTATTGCCTTGGTAAACTATGTAAATGGTTATACAATTAATACACTTCCTAATCCTGAACTTACATGGGAAAAAACTACAGGCTTAAACATTGGTCTTGATTTCGCTTTGCTTAAAAGCCGTATTTCCGGTTCAATTGAATACTTTGACAGCAAGACCAATGATATCTTGTTGAGTAAAAGTTTACCTGTTAGTAACGGTGCAAATTCTATTTTGGTTAATGCAGGTAAAACAAGAACAACGGGAATGGAGTTTACAATCAGCAGCGTAAATATTCAAAGCAAAGATGAGGGCGGATTTACGTGGCGTACAGATGTAACTGCTTTCTTTACACGGGAAAAAATAGTGGCTTTGCAACAGGGTTTGCAAAAAGATGTTGGTAACGGTTGGTTTGTTGGCAAGCCCATAACTGTGATCTATGATTTAAAGAAGATCGGAATATGGCAAACCAGTGAAGCAGCACAGGCTGCAGTATACGGACAGGCTCCCGGAGACATTAAGATCGAAGACATAAATAAGAATAATGCCATTGATGCAGATGACCGCCAGTTTGTAGGTGATTTTCAACCTGACCTGGTTGCAGGTATGACCAATCATTTCCGTTACAAAAACTTTGATTTGAATGTTGTGATGTTCGGTCGCTTTGGCCAAACTGTTGTGGCTACTTATTTATCAGCAGATGGAGGTGCCGGAGGATATCCTTTCTTTATGAACAGTCGTGTGAATCAGCACAAAGTGGATTATTGGACTCCAACTAATCCTACCAACGCATTTCCTCAACCGGATGCCAGCCGTGATGGGCAACTTTACACCTCTACACTAACCTACCAGGATGGTTCTTTTATTAAATTAAGAACGATTGATTTAGGTTATAATTTTTCTCATGGACTGCTTGAGAAACTGAAGATTCAATCTTTGAGAGTATATGTATCTGCCCAAAATCCATTTATTCTGTGGGCTCCTATGGTGAGAGATGGTTTAGGGATAGATCCTGAAGGTAATTTCACCGGTACCAATAATTCAGTAGGTTCTATCGGCAGCACTACTCCGGTAAAAACCCGTGCAATTACTGTGAATATGACGGTGCCGCCTACCCGCCAATTTGTTTTTGGCGTAAATCTGAAATTCTAATCTTAAAAAAAGAAAACATGAAAAATAAAAATATAATATTTCTCTTGCTCGGCACAGTTATGCTGCTTGCTGCTCCAGGCTGTAAGAAAATTCTGGAGGAACAACCAAGGGCAACAATAGATCCTTCATATTTTAAAACTCCAGAAGGTATTCAGGGTGGTATTGCAGGTATCTATTCTTCTTTTCGTGGACATTGGGGAACCCAGATTTTTACCCAGCTATTTAGTGCAGGTACAGATGAATCGCTCAAAGGAGCGGCAGCTGATGTTCAACACTGGTTTACTTATAATAATCCATTGATTAAAAGTAATACCAACGATTACGCTGGTTTTTGGAATGGTTTGTTTATTGATATCAATACAGCAAACGGGGTATTGGAATATGGAGCCAATGCAAATATGCCTGCGGCTACAAAAACACAGGTACTTGCCCAGGCAAAGTTCCTGAGGGCTTTTTGTTATTTCTACCTCGTTACAACTTTCGGTGAAGTTCCTTTACATACAACTTTCAATACACAGGCTACTGCTGCTGATTCAAGAGCACCTTTAGCGGATGTGTACGCTCAAATTATAAAGGACTTAACAGAAGCTTCTAATGATTTGCCGAACACCCCGGCTGCTGGTACAGGCAAACCTGCAACCAAAGCAACAGCTTTGTACCTGCTGGCTAAAACATACCTCTGGAGAGGTTGGTCAACTGCAGCACAGCCAACTGATTTTACAAACGCTTTTAATACGGCAAAAAATGTAATCGATAATAAAGGAACATATGGCTTAAACCTGATGCCTTATTTTGGCGACGTATTTAAAGAAGGGAATGAGTATGGCTCCGAAATTTTGATGGTTATTGACCATACCAAGGATCTGAAATTTGGACAAAACTCTGCGCCTGGTAGCTTTGCATCTGGTCCGGCTGAAAATAAATCCAACTTCTTCTGGCGTCCAAATTATCCTACAGTTACTGCATATTATCCTAATAATCCCCCTGTAACTACGCCACCTACACCCAATCCTCCTGTTTGTGTAAGAGATATCAGGAATGGTCGTCCTTTCCAACGCATCAGACCAAATACACAATATGTAATAGATGTTGCATTTGCTAACAGGGCTACAGATGCACGCTATGATGGCACATTCCAAACTGTATTCTTATCTAACAGTACTCAAATGGCAGCAGCAGGAACACTTGGTGCGGTAACACCAAGAGGTCAGCTGATTAATGCAGTAGATACCGCCATTTGGTTTGCAGACAGAGTTGTTACCCCAGCCGAAAGAGCAAATTTTAAAGGTATTATTTTTGAGCCTGAACACTTACCCGGAGCAACCGTTAAATACACTGCCAGTTATTTCGCCAACCTTAGAAAATTTAATGATTCCACAAGAGCTGATTTGAATGATTATTCAGACAGGCCGTTTATTTTGTTCCGCTTTTCAGATTTGTATTTAATTGCTGCAGAAGCAGCCTTCAAAGGTGGAGGTACTTTGCAGCAGGCAGCTGATATGATCAATGTTTTGAGAACAAGGGCTGCACTTAAATTAAATCAAACGCCTGCAGAATATGCAGCTGCTGTTGCAGCACAGCAAATTACTGCTGCACAGATAACACTGAATTTTATTTTAGATGAAAGAAGCCGTGAACTGTTTGCAGAGGATTGCCGCTGGTGGGATCTTTCCCGTACACAGTCTCTTGTGGCAAGAGTTAAGCAATATAACCCTGAAGGTGCAGCTGGTGTGCAGGCGTATAATATGCTGCGACCAATACCGCAAAACCAGATTGATTTGGTAACGGAAGGGCCAAAGTTCCCTCAAAACCCAGGTTATTTCTAATAAGT
>JAKFDY010000092.1:0-17365 GCA_036675885.1 Lacibacter sp.
GAGTGCTTCGCTCTTTGATAAAGCCCCCTTAAATGAGTTGTTGAAAAGCACTGTCTATAAGAATGTCAAAGAACAAAAATGTGAACAATTAAAAATTGAATTAATTTAACGGGACACTAATGATATGTTTTCTATGATTAATACAATTCTATAATTGAACAAGCCCGTTATTCACAACTCACTTCTATACCAATTTTAACTTCACCGGGTCCCATGTTACCGGTTTGCCTGTAAAATAACTGTCATTACAAAGCAATGCCGGTGCTGCAGCTCTAAAGCCAAATAATGCATCTTCAGTTACTGATTTCTTTTCACGTATTGCGTTAAAGAAATTATTGAAGTGATCGAAGTGTGCTCCTTTATAACCTCTCTCTACTTCAAACACTGTGGTATTTGGCGGCAATATTTTTTTCCGCTCATAGGCCATCGGGTTATCGTTATTTAATTTTGTTGCCATCAATGGATCATCAGTAGCAGCATAAGCTTTGTTACGGGTCAATGTTACTTTATCCCATTCAACATTCAGGCTCCCTTCACTGCCTACTAACCGCAAATAAGTACTATCGGCAGTTCCATCTACAAAGTTTACACGCAACGAAAGGTTGAATGCAGGATGCTCGGGTGTTTCAGCATAATCGAACATACCTATCAACACATCAGGAACTTCACGACCATCTTTCCAGTAACGCAGTCCGCCCATAGCCATGATCTTTTGCGGCCCCTTTGAATTGGTGATAAAATGCAGGCTGGAGAAAAGATGAACAAACAAATCGCCGGATACACCAGTACCATAATCTTTGTAACAACGCCAGCGAAAAAAACGTTTTGCATCAAACGGACGATCAGGATATTTATTTAAGAACATTTTCCAGTCTACCGTTTTCTCTGATGCATCTGCAGGGATTTTGTACTGCCAGGCACCTTCAGGAGAGTTACGTGCCCAGAATCCTTCCGCATAGTTTAATTTTCCAATGGCTCCTGCTGCCAACAATTCTTTTGCTTTTTCATTACCTAAAGAACTAACACCCTGGCTACCTACTTCATACACCACTTTATTTCTTGCCTGTGCTTCCACTACCGCACTACCTTCTGTTACATCATGTACCATTGGTTTTTCGCAATACACCGCCTTGCCACTATTCATAGCCGCAACAGAAATATCTTTATGCCAGTGATCAGGTGTAGCAATAATGACTGCGTCAATGTCTTTTCGTTGTAATATTTCCCGGTAATCACGGGCGGTAAAAATATCGTTACCATAGATTCTTTTCGCATCAGCAAGACGGCCATCATACAAATCACAAGCGGCCACCAGTTTTACACCAGGAACAGTTATTGCGGTATTAGCATCTGCCAATCCCATTCCCCCGGCACCAATTAATGCGATCTGGATCGTATCATTTGCGCTGAATTGTTGCAGTCTTTTCAAACTTTCAAATCTTGTTGTCGGGTCGGCAGCTTTCAATACTTCCGGAACCAATACGGCTCCAACAACTCCTGTGCTGATCTTTTGAATAAAATTTCTTCTCGATGATTGCTTGCTCATTGATTTGCTTTTTTATTATGTTGTCCTAAGTTGTCTACTTATTTTTTATCTGGCTCTTATCAACCAATACACAATATCTATGGCATTTTTGTTTTCTTCTAACCCATCCTGATCCTGTGCTCAGTTTTTTGTTATCCATTCATCGAGATTCAGCATTGCATTCATCACAACTACCAATGCCGCTGTTTCAGGATTATTATGTTTACTATCCATACCAATTACCTCACAAGCTTTCAGTTTATCTTCTTTGAATACATTTACTGATTGTGTGTACAAATTTGTAAGTGCAGTTAATTTTTCTTTGCTGATGGTTTTATACATCATGTGCTCGTATCCCTTGCTTATTTGTTTTGTTGCATCGGTTGCTTCTTCTTTCTTGATATTGTAAGCAAGATTGCGTGCCATATTGAGATAAGAAGAATCGTTCAATGTTGCCAATGCCTGTAAAGGTGTATTGGTGTTAATGCGCCTTGCCACACATACATTGCGTGCAGCACCATCAAACATCATCATAAACGGATAAGGCGCACTTCGTTTCCAATAAGTATAAATGGTTCTGCGGTATTGATCGCCCCCTTCACTCATTCGCCATTTATCACCATTGTAAGGTGTAAGCCAGATACCCATTGGTTGATAAGGCATCACACTACGGCCATACATATCTGTACTTAACAATCCACTTACAGCAAGTGCCTGGTCTCTTAATTGTTCAGCCGATAAACGTACACGTGGCCCACGTGCATACAACCTGTTTGCAGGATCTTTTTCTAACAACTCTTTTGATACAACTGAGCTTTGCCTGTACGTTGCAGACATTACTAATTCCTTGATGAGTTTTTTCAAACTCCAATTGTAATCATTCATTAATTGATACGAAAGCCAATCGAGTAATTCCTGGTGTGTTGTTGCAATACCTTGTGTACCGAGATCTTCTAATGTTTCTGCAAGACCATGACCAAACAATTGTTCCCAGATGCGATTCACAATTGTTCTTGACACCAATGGATTTTTTTTATCGGTCAACCACATAGCAAGACCCAAGCGATTTGCAGGAGCATTTGTTGGCATTGGATTTAACACTGCAGGTACACCTGGTTTCACTTCATTGCCTTTCACCATCCAGTTACCACGTTCAAATACATTGCTGGTACGAAACAGGTCATTTGTATTTTCAACCATTACCGGAGTGCCGGTATATTGATTGGAGCGAATAAGATCAAAATAATGTTGACGTGCTGAATCATAACCAGGTTTGTCGTTACCAGGAAACGCTTCTGTAAAATAAAACCAACTAAAGTTTGCTCCGTTCTCTTCCGGCTTTTTGAGATTTGGATTTTTATAACTGAACCACAGATCATGCACCCCACTTGCAACAGGAATAGGAATGCTTGCAATTTCCCAACCCTTTGTTGTCTTCAAAGAAATTGTTGTAAGCAATGGTCCAGCAATGCTATCGAGATGAATACTCCATTTACCCGCTTGCATACCTGTTGAATAACGAAACATCAAGGTGTTCCTATTCGTAAGATCAACTTTTTTAATGCGGCAACTACCATTGTTTCTTAATGAGAGCCACTTGGTATCAGCAAGTGCACTATTAGTAAATGCATCTGTTACTACAGAATTAATAACCGGCTGGCCTGTTTTAATAAAACGTATGATCTCTGCCTGCTTTTCTTTCGAAACATTTTGCTGCAACCAAACTTTCAGGTTTTCAAATTTTAAACTATCAGCATTTTTATACTCACGCAACACAGGAAAATCTTCATAGGTATCTTCATCTCTTGTGTTGTTGAAGAAAGCAAGAAACTTATAATACTCTTCATGCCGGAATGGATCATAAGGATGACTATGGCATTGCACACAGGCAAAGGTTGTACCCATTAATGTTTCCCATGTAGTGCTTACACGATCCATCACAGCAGCAGTACGATACTCTTCATTATCAGTACCACCTTCATCGTTCGTCATGGTGTTACGATGAAATGCTGTTGCAATGTATTGTGCATCGGTTGGGTTTGGCAACAGATCTCCAGCTACCTGTTCAATTAAAAAATCATTGTAAGGTTTGTCATCATTAAACGATTGAATTAACCAATCCCTGTAACGCCACATAGAGCGATGTGCATCACGTTCATAACCTTTTGTATCGGCATAACGTGCCATATCCATCCACAAAGCTGTCCATCGTTCACCATATTGCGGCGAAGCCAATAAGCTGTCAACTAAACGTTCATAAGCATTCAAAGACGTATCGTTTAAAAACTGTTGTGCCAACGAAGTAGAAGGAGGAAGACCGGTAATATCTAAACTTACACGACGCAATATGGTTGCTTTATCTGCTTCAACAGAAGGCTGTACTTTTTCTTTTACTAATTTTTCATTGATAAAAAAATCAACTTCGTTTTTCACCCAGCTTGGTTTCTCCGGTTTCAGCAAACCAAAGAAACGGCGTTTGCCTGTTGGCACCGTTTGTTCTTTAACAGGAAGATAAGCCCAGTGCTCTCCCCATTTTGCTCCCAGCTTTATCCACCTTTTTAAAATAGAAATTTCCTCCTTACTCAGTGGATCATGTTTGTAAGGCATCCGTTCTTCAGGATCATTCAATGTAAGCCGGTGGATCATTTCACTACCATCAGGATCACCAGGAATGATAGCAGGCTTACCGCTTTCAGTAACAGCGAGCGCTTCTTCACGAAACAAAAAACTGAAGCCTCCCTGCTTTTTCACACCACCATGGCAGGAAATACATTTTTTGTTGAGGATAGGTTTAACATCGGCACTGAAATCAACAGTACGGGATGGCATGAGGAAAAGATAGCCCAGGAACAATAATACCAGCAGCCCGGTTACAAGAACCGATTTTCGTTTAAAGAAGGATTTCATACAGCAGTGGCCTGTTAACTTATGCCTTCAATTTACATTTATTTTTTCTTTGCCGCCTTAAGCATTTTGCACAAACGATTGCATGATTAAACCGGCGGTTTAGCAAGGGCCAACTATGCCTTGAATTAAGAGAAATTATTAGTGAATAAATGGGAAAATGATGTGAACATAACAGCACAACCATCCAGGGTTGATGATAACCCTGCTGCACACTTGTCCGGTATATTTTCCTCAAACTTTAGAGTCGTCTTCGATTCTACTCTATTTTACAACATCTCCAATTGCATCGGCTATCGGGTGCTTGGCTTTGTAAGTAAAGCCTAACAACTTAGCAATGGTTTGTGCAAACTGCTGCTGGTAAAATTGTTGATTCGCTTTTACTTCTCCCTTTGCAGGAGCTCCGGCTCCAACTGCAGCAAACCAAATTTCCGATGCATCGGCAATAGAATTACCATGACTTGTCCATTCAGCTTTTACAGCATCACCTCTTCCATGATCGGTTGTAACAAAAATAGCAGTCTTATTACGATAAGCAGGATCGCTCTGCACATACTCCCATAATTGTTTGATCCATGCATCTACCTGGTGAGCTGCATCAAGGTAAGAACGGTATTGGCCTGCATGTGCCCATTCATCTGTTTCGCCGTAGGCGATATATAAAACTTTTGGTTTGTTTGCTTTTAAATGTGCCATAGCTCCGTAATGGGTAAACACATCAAGACATTCATCTTCATGCCAGGGTTTGTATGAATCTTTCAGCATTGAATTTACAATCCGTTGTTCTGCTGTTGCAGCACCTCCGGGATCAAAAGCTGATACAACAGGAAAACCACAACGCTCTTCATTTAATATACGATCGAATGCTTCCCACGCACCAAAAACAGCAACTTTATTTTTATACTTTGGCTGTTGATGCAAGAACTCAAGCACGGTTACATGCGGATTAGGTTTGTATGAATTTGAGTTGATGGCTGTATCAGCATAACCTGTCATGATCTCACTATAGCCGGGATAACTGAACCAGTAAGGATTAGCATTATTCACTTTATTATTATACATTCTGTTGCCATACAATTGTCCTTTTGCTGCAACGGTTGACCAAATGAAGGGCATCAACGTCTTTCTTCTTTCTTCAGGCGTTGCCGCCCAGTAATGCTGGTAGATATACGCACTATCGCCCTTGTGAAATTTCTTATTATTTGCAATGGCTGAATCCATGCCTTTGTACAGCTCCTGCCATCTTAATCCATCAGTTGTAATAATGATAATGTTCTCTGCCTTTTGTGCAAATCCTGATAACATTCCAAGAATAAACAGGAAACTGAAAACAATACGCATAGCTTTAAATTGAGAGTTATTTGACAATCTGAATCATGATGATCAAACTTACTTCTTTTACTCTTTCATTATCTGCGCAACCGTTTGAATGGATTTGCCTTTAGTGAAATAATACTGTTGATGGAATCGCTTCTTTCTTTCCCCCTTCAGGTTGCCAGAATACTTTCAGCTCATTTCCGCCACCACCGTCAAAATAAACTATACGTATTTTATGGTAACCTTTCTTTAATGCAGCCTTACCACTTTTTTCTACCGAACCATGTTCGCCATCATTGTTCACAACTTCCACTCCATCAATAAACAACTTACTGCCATCGTCAGATAATGTAAAGAAATGATACACACCATCATTCTTCACTTTCATATAACCCTCAAACGACAACGCAAATTTTTCTTTACGTTGTTTCACTTCTTCTGAAACAACTGCAGCAACACCCGACTTTGCTGCACTTGCGTTTACCGCATTCAGATCAATCTTGCCTGTTGGCTCGAAATAGCTGTACGCTATTCCTAGCTTTGCATTTGTAACAGCAACTGCTTTCTGCCATTCGTATCTTGTTACAACTTCTTCGGTAACTGCACCGGGCAACAATCCATTGCTGAAAGTTATTGCTTTTATGGTTGCAGATTTTGTTAATGCAAATGGTTTGCTGTACACAGCAGAATTTATTGTTGGTTCAGTACCATCAATTGTATAATAAATGATTTCATTTGCTGCAGCCTGCATGCTGATGGTTGGTTGCAACGAACCGTTTTTATATTCTGCCTTGATCTGTGGCTTTGATGCAAACTTTCCATATCCGCTGATCTTGATTGCATAAGCATACGGTGCTTTGATCTCATTAGGATTGTATTCCGGAAACTCAACTTCTACATTGTTACCCACCTGTTTCCATTTCAATTGCCCTTTGGTTGATAAAAAGCTGATGGTTGTTCCTGAAGGCAGCTGCATATCTTTTAATACAATCTTTTTGTTATCCGGAAACTTTGGCAACAATGCATACAGATCGTTGTTGGTTGCATTGTAAGTATAAAACACTTCCTTCACCGCATAACCGGGATCGGGATCAATCGTAATCTTCAGCAACATGTCGCCACTCTTGCTGGTATAATCTCTTCTTCCATCGCTCCATTGCGCAGTTGTTTTCCAACGCACAGTATTGTAGATCGCTTCCCCATTTACTTTTAACCAATCGCCTATCTGTAATAAACGCTCCTGCATGATGGGCGGAATTTTTCCATGGTCATCCGGACCAATATCCAATAAAAAATTTCCACCTCTGCTTACTTTATCGATCAACTGCAACACCAAACTTTGCGTGGAGTTATAATCCCACGCATCTTCCTCACGATTGTAACCATAACTGAAACCCATGCCTCTGCTTTCTTCCCATGCATGATCTGCAAAATCAAGATCAGGTTGATACTCGGGTGTGTAAACAGCTCCATGTTTGAAACGGATACCACTTCCCCAACGATCATAAGTGACCACTTTATCTTTCACCGGGCTTTCATTATACATCCATGCAAGCAGTTCTTTACTCTTCCATGTCTCTGCACTTGCATCCCAATCACCATCGGTCCAGAAAACATCGGGTTGATAAGTATTGATGAGATACTGTGCCTGCGGCCACATATGCTCTGTTGCATATTTTTTCTGATCTTTTTTCCAGAGTGGATTAAACCATTCGTACAAAGAATAATACATTCCTGCACGAACAGATGTTTTGCGCACTGCTGTAAACAGATCGCCTAACAAGTCACGCTTTGGACCAACATCAGCCGCATTCCAGGGAAAGCCCCATGTTTTGTTAGCTGTTTTATCGGGCCACAATGAATAACCATCATGATGTTTGGATGTTAACACAATGTACTTCGCTCCGGATTGTTCAAATACTTTTGCCCACTCATCAGGTTGAAATAATTCTGCTTTAAAATCGGTTGCAAGATCGTAATACGTTCTGTCGCCGAATTTCTTTTTATGAAAGTTGATACGTGCAGTATCCCCATTCATCAAACCCTGTTGATACCATTCTGCATAGTTTCCTTTTGTGCAATAACCGGGCACAGCGTACACGCCCCAATGTATAAAAATGCCAAACTTGGAATCTTTGAACCATTGCGGAACAGGCCGCTTATCAAGCGACTCCCATGTAGGTTGATATTGCGCCAATGAAGTTTTACTCATCAACACAAGACTCAGCAATAAAGCAGAACGTACAATTGATTTGATCATAGCAAGCAATTTATGATATCTGATTTACAATTTCTGAATTCTCATTTTTTGTTTTCGTTCCCGGATATTTGATTTTTGGTTTTCAAACTTGTGCCTTGCATACTTCCTTGCGCCTTGTTTCCTATTTTATTACTACTTCATCAATAAAAATATGTGAGGGCGAACCTGCGCTTTCGTGCCATGCAGGTAGCTGTCCACCCGTTTTTGCTTTCACACGAATATAACGGGCAGTTGTATTCACCGTTGCTCCTAACTGTTGCACAACCGGCCCCGGCACATCCATGGCTATTTTATTGGCAACGGTTGTTAATGCTGTAAAGTTCTTTCCATCATTGCTCACTTCAAACACTACTTCTTTTGGAAATACAATCCACGGACTAACATCCTGCAACACATTTACAGCAACATATTTCACCGGTCTTACTTTCTGCAAATCCACAACTGCTACAAAATCCTTTGCATAATAACTTTGCCAGTCACCGGTTTTCCAATTAGCATCACCAACAATACCATCGATCAATGCATCTTTACCACCGGCAGTGTACATGGGATGCACTTCGCTCAATACAGAAATGCTTCTGTCGCTTGGCACTTTAAAGAACTGTTGTTTGATAACAGGGCTTTTTACGCCATTCTTTACCGCATATAACTCAACTGAAGCGGAATTACTAATTGCAACCGGTTTTTTGTACTGAACAAACTTAGATGATTTCCCCTTTTCTGTTACACTGTAATAAATAACAGCTTTTGCATCCTGGTGCTTTAATGCAACAGGCAAACTAAATTTAAATTTGTTTGTGTTCATGTGAAAGAACGGCACAGCCACAAACTGCTCATCATTTACTTTTGATGATAGCATATCCGCTTTGTTGATACCACGGTTTTTGTTCGGTGTTGCACTCATTTCAAAAACCAGTTCACCACCATTTTCTACATCTGTATTTTTAATAAATGTTGCTGCATGATTCTTTCCATTCAGCTTTACATTGTTTACATAAAAATTCTTTGCCGTTCTGTTCTTTGCAAGAATAGAAAACGTCTTTCCGTTCTCTAAATGAATCTTCACTTCGTCAAACAAAGGCGTACCCAATGCATACACACCACTGCCGGGTGTTGGTTGATAAATACCCATTGCACTCAACACAAACCAAGCGCTCATTTGTCCGCAATCTTCGTTGCCAATTAAACCATCCGGGTTGTTTGGATAAAATTCAGTGCATATTTGATGAATCAATTCCTGTGTGCGCCAGGGTTTACCTGCATAGTTAAATAAGTAAGCCATGTGATGACTTGGTTCGTTACCATGCGCATACTGACCGATCAAACCTGTTACATCAGCCTGATCACGACCGCTCAATGTTTGCCTGGTAGTAAAGAGCTCTTCCAACTTGCGTAAGAAATTTTCTTTACCGCCATAGAGTTTGATCAAACCATCAATATCCTGCTGCGCAGAAAATGAATAATGCCAGGAATTACCTTCCGTGAAAAAGTTATTGACTTCTGTTGCTTTGAATGGTGAGAACCAAAAACTCTGCACTTTACCACGAATGTGATAAGTTGTTGGATCGAACAGATTACGATAGTTCAACGCTCGTGCTGCATACTTCTTATAAACTTCCTCATTGCCAATCCATTTAGCAAATTCAGCAATACACCAATCGTCATATGCATATTCAACAGTTTTTGATGCGCTTTCATGATCGTAATCGTTACTTACAAAACCTTGCTTTGCATATTGCGTTAAACCAAAGCGGCTGCTTTCAGCATAACTGATCATGGCCTGCAGTGCCAATTCTTTATCGAAATTCTTAATTCTTTTTTGATATGCATCCACAATCACCGGAACAGAATGATACCCGATCATACAAAACGTTTCATTACCACTCAACTCCCACACAGGCAACATGCCACCATGTTTATATTGCGCCAAAAAAGTATTGACCCAATCGCCTGTTCTTTTTTGATTAATGATTGACATGAGCGGATGCAAGGCCCGATGTGTATCCCATAACGAAAACACCGAGTAGTTGGTAAAGCCCTCTGCTTTATGAACTTTCAGATCAGTGCCACGATACTCACCGTTTACATCAGTATAAATATTTGGCGCAAGCGATGCATGATACAAAGCTGTATAAAATGCTACCTGCTGATCATGTGTGCCGCCTTTTATTTCGATCTTACCTAACTCTTTGTTCCATTCACTTTCGGTCTGCTGTTTTACTGTTGCAAAATTCCAATGCGGAATTTCTTCATCGAGATTAAGCTTTGCGTTTTCCATGCTTACGCCTGAAATACCAACTTTCACCTGCACGGTTTTGTTGTTGCTTACATCAAAACTGAAATATGCTTTGATGTTTTTACCGCTGGCAGAACGTATGTTGCTTTGCAACACATCGTTCAACGCAATGCCAAACTCTCTGATTGGTTTTTCAAATTTCATGTGGAAGTAAAGAACCTGGTTTGTTGCCCAGCTTTTACTGCGGCGCATACCTCTTACTTCGTATTCATCTATTATTTCAAAGGATGATTCCAATACTTCATCCCTGTGTTTGAGATCGAGTAATACGTTTCCTTCGGTTGCAGCAGCATCAAATGTGTAGGCATGGATACCTGAACGGAAAGAAGTGGTGAGCGCTGCGTTGATATTATGCTTCTTCAGCAACACTTCGTAATAGCCTGCATGGGCTTTTTCATTTTTGTGTGAGAATGGAGATGCATATTCACTGTTCTTCCATTTCACTTCACCTGTAAACGGCATCAGCAATACATCGCAATAATCGGCAATACCCGTACCGCTTAAATGTGTATGCGAAAATCCATACATAATGGAATCGGAATAATGATAACCACCACAACCATCCCAACCTTCCAGTCTTGTATCAGGACTCAACTGCATCATGCCAAACGGCATGCTAGCACCGGGATAGGTATGACCATGCCCGCCTGTACCAATAAAAGGATTTACAAGCTTTGCATAATTTGTTTGCGCCACTGCACTTGCGCTTAAGAGAAAACTTAGAACTGAAAAAAAGAAAAACCGCTTACTCATTTGTTTCATTTTATACTTGCTCTGATGAATAATTTATTTACCAGTGATATCGAATAGGGATTTCATGTGGATAGCACTTATCTCACTTGAATTAAAATGCCTGTTCTTCACATGCAGGTATTTCTTTTGGCCTGCTTTCAAATCAAAATAGTTATTGTCGATATCGAAAAAAGATTGTTGTTTATATAAGTACACATATTTCGCATCCACATTACTTACAATGCTAAACATGTTCTTACCCTCAGCTTTTAACTCAAACGAGGGCTTCTTTAATACAATATCTTTTGGATACACACTGTCCCTCACAGGTTTCACATCATCACGATAAGCTTCTTTCACTGCATACCATGCAGCCTTCGGCTCACGGCGGTAATCGGTAATACTCCAGCTGGCAACAGGCCAGCAATCATTCAATTGCCATAACAGTGTACCCATGTTATACGGCTCTTTACTGCGATGAATAGCAATGGCGTTTTTAAAACTGTAATACTGCAGGCATTGTGTGAGATAAGTATAATCCTGCAACGACAATTGCTTTACTTTAACTGAATCAAGAAAATAACGATGCAGGTACGATTGAATTTTCGAAAACCCATTCCCTGCTTTCTGATGATGTTGTATTACATCTGAAAAAAGAAAACGATCCTGCGGCACCGTAAATTTTTCAATGCTTGCATAATTCGGCATTGCCTGCATACCATACTCGCTTACAAAACGCCCGGTCTTTTGTTCAAATATTTCCACAGGTTCCAGCCCCCACCATACACCCCAGTAATGGCTATCACCTTCAGTTATACTTTTTGCTCGACCCCATCCATTCGTAGGCGATGTACTTACATACGGCCGGGTACCATCATACTCATTTACCCACGCCGCAATACTGTCACGAAACAACCGCACATAATCATTCCACACTCTTGCAGAATCCTGTCCATGCAGATTGAATTGCGTTTGCCAACCCCATTGATGCCATGCTTCATCAACTTCATTGTTACCACTCCACAACACAATGGATTTATGATGACGCAAACGTTTTATCTGATACTTAATTTCTTCTTTTACATTCTTAAAAAATGCTTCATCACCAGGCACCATTGCACCCGCAAACATAAAATCCTGCCAGATGTAAATACCCAGTTCATCGCAGAGATCATAAAACACATCGTCTTCATAAATACCACCACCCCACACACGCAGCATATTCATGTTGGCATCTTTCGCCAACAGCAATACCCGTCGATATTCTTCTTTTGTTAAACGAGGAAGAAACATATCAGAAGGAATATAATTGGCTCCCTTCATATACACTGGCTTCCCGTCTATCTTAAAATAAAATGTTTTACCGTATTGATCGGGCTCCTGCAGCAATTCAACTTTATTTACTGCAGTAAATGTTTTTTCTGCAGGACGTTCATTAAACGCTTCGAGGTACACATTTTTCCAGATGCCACAGGTAATAAAAGTTGGTCCCCAATCCCAACCGAAATGATATTGTGCTTTGCGGGCGTAGGTTCTTGCATTGTCGGGTAACACAAACGGCAGTTTCGATTTTGCAATAGAATCAACTTTGTTTTTGGCCGATGCAAAGCGAATAAGTAATGTATTGTTTGGCTTGAGCAATTGTTTCACATCAGCCTTCCATTGCCGGAACATATTGTTGGCAGAAAAAAGAAGCACGCCATTTAAATATACATCGGCGTAAGTATCTAATCCATCAAATACAAGTTCAACATGTTTCTTTTGCAAAACAGAAGCATCTGTTTTAAATGTTGTTTGGTAATCCCAGTTAGTTTCGCCGATCCATTGTAATTTCTTTTCATTGTCCCTGTAATAAGGATCAGGAATAAGTTTGTTGGAAAGAAGATCAGTATGTACAGTGCCGGGAACTTTAGCAGCATACCATTTGTTTTTGTTCTGTTGACTGAATTTCCAGTTTTGATGCAGTAGTATTTTCTGAACAGTGGTTTGCGCAGGTGCTGTTGCGGAAATAAAAAAAGCAAAAATCAGTGAAAGCAGAAATTCTTTGTTCATAACATAACGATTGACCAAATATGCGCTGTAGTTTAAAAAAGAGGCCAGCCAGGAATGGCCGGCCGTATAGTTTTGTATGCTAAAACTACTGATTATGAGAAAATTGACTTGTTCATAGGAATATTTTTACATGCATACCAGGCATTGCATCATTTATAACTGCACCTGCAATACCCACACATGATCTGTTACAGATTTTAACGAAGCCGGTAAAGAAATGTCAACACCATCAGCACCTGTTTTCCATTTTATTTTTTGATTGCTGCCAATCAACTTAACTCTTGTTTTGGGGTTGAAGGAAACATTCTTAATATGCACATTCCCTTCAGGATAGTTGAAGAGAAAAATATTAAGTGTACGACCATCCTTACTTTGTGTAAACCGGATGTTCTCACCTTCACCAAACAACCTGTACATTCTGGTGCCATAAATAGCATTGCCATTTAATTTCATCCATACACCGATTTCTTTCAATCGATCGTATGCAACAGGATCAAACTCACCTTCAGGACTTGGCCCAATGTTCAACAAATAATTTCCACCCTTACTTACAATGTCAACCAGTTTTTCAATTAATTCATTTGTTGGTTTGTATTGATCATTTGGAACATAGCTCCAGCTGTTTGCCATCGTCATACATGTTTCCCAAGGATAAGGCAAACCTGTTTCGGGGATATGTTGTTCGGGAGTGAGATAATTTTGCTGTTCACCAGGCACTGCTCTGTCAACAACAATAAGCTTAGGTTGCTTTGCTCTTACTTTTTTAACCAGCTCGGGCATGTTTATATCCTGGCTTTGTGGATTACGTGCCCAGCGACTTCCTTCATACACTTCCAGCAATTCGTTTTTTATTTCTTCGTCAGTTTTTTTACGCACCCAACCACCATCGAGCCAGAGAATATCTACTTTGCCATAATCAGTTACCAATTCATTGATCTGGTTATGCGTGAAGTCAACATATTTTTTCCATTGTTCAGGATACTTCTGTATAGAATAATTCGCATTACGGTCGCTCACCGGAAAATATTTCCACCAGTAATAATCGGTATGCCAATCGGGTTTTGAAAAATAAGCACCGATCCATAAATTTTCTTTGCGGAATGCATTGAAAATTTCTTTGGTTACGTTGCTTCTCGGATTCGTTGAAAAAGGAGTTCCCTTATCGGTAATCTTATAATCTGTGTATTTCGAATCGAACATCGTAAAGCCATCATGATGTTTTGTTGTAAACACCATGTACTTCATACCTGCATCCTTTGCTGCTGCGGCCCATCTCTCCGGGTTGAATTTCGTTGGATTGAAAGTTGTTTTCAGATTTTCATATGCTTTTACATAATCAACATAATTATCTGCAACACCTTTTTTTCTTGCACCAGTTGCCCAGCCAAGATCTTCGGGACAAATGCTCCAGCTTTCAACAATTCCCCACTGACTATATGTACCCCAATGCATGAGCAATCCAAATTTCAAATCCTTCCACTCTTCCAACCTGCGTTGAATAGCGGTGTCAGGATCGGGATAGTATTCTTTGTGCTGGGCGAAAAGTGACTGCGTAAAAACATTCGCTGCTATTAGCAACGCAACGAATAGTTTAATGTTTGCAATTTTCATGAATTTCTCTTTAGTAAAAAGTTGTCAAAGGGAGGTCAACATAAGATTGCCTCCCTTTGTGACTTTTAAATTAAGGCATAAACCAAGGTTTCTTAGTTGGCGAATCCGTACCGCCTGTAACTGCCCGCCAGTTTTCGTTATTCGAATCAATTTCAGATTGCGGATAAGTTAAGCGGAAAATATTATAGGCAGGGCTTGTGCTTGGCAAAGCCACTCCCGGTGTGGCATAATTGGTTCTTCTGCACAATGTCCACGCTTCGAACGGCTGGTGAAACAAAGCAATCCACTGTTGTTTATAGATCTGTGCTAAGGCCGTTGCAGGCGTTGCACTGTAATTAACCCCAGGGCTTGCCAGCATTGTTGTTAATTCAAGAACAGTTGGCGCTGCAGCCGGCTTATTAACTGCCCATATAGACGATCCGTTTGCCAGTTTATACCAAAACTTCACAGACTCGCTTACCCCTTCGTCATACGCAGCTTTAGCAGTTACTGGGTTAGCGGTAACACCGCCAATACCTCTGTTGTATATTTCAGCTTTCATTAAACTTACTTCTGCACCAGAGACAAGCAAAAGCGGAAACATACGGTCAGCTACATAATAAAAATTAAGTGGAGAATATTTATAATTATCAGTAGTAGCCCAGGTTGTTAATCTTGATTCAGCGTACGGCTCTCCGGTTTCAGTTGGAGTTGAGCTGCTTGGTACTTGCGGAAAGGGAGCCCATTCCCCTGCACGATTGGGTTCAAAAAGTATTTTACAACGAAGGTCATAAATACCTGAACCGTCCGTTGCATTTGAGCTTGACATCGCATTCCACATCGTAGAGCCCATGCGGATATAGGAATTTCCTCGGTACCATCCGCCCCTATCATTAAAATAATCAGGAATCGCCGACGGATATAAGCCCATATTTTCTGTTGCAGACAATAAAGGTTTCGCCAAGGCTTCTGCTATTACTGTATTAGCCGTTGATGCATCTTTCTGATGAATAGCTAATGCGTAACGCAGACGAATAGAATTTGCAAATTTCGTCCACTTCGTCAGATCATTTGCAAAAAGTGTTTCAGCGCCACCGAGCGAAACCTGGTCTGATGCTGAAGTGAAATTATCAATAGCCCATTTTAAATCGCCTAATGCTGCTTTAATAATATCAGCTTGTGCATCATACTTAGGACGGTAAAAAGCTACACCGTCTGTAAATGCCTTTCCTGCCTCAGCATAAGGCATATCCCCATAAAGAAAAGTGGTTTTTAATGTTTGATAAGCCATTAATGTTTTCAGCATGGCTTTGATATTGGTCATCTTGGCTGTATTTGGGTCAGCGGCTATAAGTGCCTCCATTTTCCGGGCATTAGCTAATGCTGTATAGTAATTACCCCAGATAGAGCCAACCTGGTTATCCATCCGATAACCGGAAGCAGCATACATGCCTGCAAGCTGTGTGTTTTGGTAAATCCAGGAAGTATAAATAGTACCAGCACTACCCTGATTTGCAAGGCTTGCTATAATGTTATTAAACAAGCCAGGAATATTAGCCGAATAAGTTTGATTAGCCCAGGCTTTGTTGATCTCACCAAAATCTTTTTTACACGAAGAAAGCGAAAGGCTCAGGGCAAGACCAGAGACCGCCACCATCTTTATTGATTTATTATTAAATATTTGTTTCATTGTTTTCAAAATTTTGAATTAGAAATTAGCTCTTACACTTACGCCAAAAGATCTGAAACTGGGGAATGCAGACCATTGCAAGCCTTGTGCATTACCTGTTCCGTTAATCGCTTCGGGATTCAAATGATCAGGCAATGAAGCATAGATATACCCAATATTTCTGCCAATAACCGACAAACTGACCCCCTGGAATACCTTGGTTTTAACTGCAATGCTTTTGGGTAAATCGTAGGTAAGCGCTATTTCTCTCATTTTTACCCATGTGTTTTCAAATACCGATAAACTCCTTGGACGGTTCAGATGCGACCAACCAGCATATTGGTTACCCCATTTGTACAGGTAATGTACCACACGGTCATTCTTTTTATTATCATCAACATTATAGCCCTCAAGGATTACACCATGATTTGCTTTAGTACCATCGGGATATGTATAAGGTAATCCACCCCCGTTTCTTTCTGTTAACGTCTCAGGTAAAAGTCCACTACCAGCAGCGGTAGCATGATCGAAAGAATAAATATCACCTCCTACTTTAAAATCAATCAATGCATATAGCGAGAAGCTTTTGTATTTAAAAGTATTCGACCATCCACCAGTAAATTTTGGTGCTGCATTGCCAATAGCTACTTGCTCAGGAGTTATTTCATACTCCGTTCCTATAACAACTCCGCCCGATTTGATATTTTTTACAATCTTATTTCCGTTGGCATCACGTTTAAAATCTGTGCCGTAAAGTGTTCCGTAAGCTTCGCCAGCTTTAACTTTCATCACTACGCCTAGTGAGCCAAACACATTACCAATTTCGATAAAAGGAACACCTTCTGTTATCTCTTCTACAACATTTGTATTCCTCGCCAGATTCAATGTTGTATTCCAGGAGAAATCTTTTGTGCGTACAGGAACAGCACTTAATATCACTTCAATACCTTTATTTCTAATTTTTGCAGTATTGAAAATGATGGTATTCGATCCTGTAGAAGCCGGAAGCGGGGCTCTTAC
>JAKFDY010000093.1:0-6401 GCA_036675885.1 Lacibacter sp.
TACAGCCCGAACCAGACCGTGGACTCGGCATTCAGTCTGCCGAATGGTAAAGGAAAGGGCACTTGTATTTGGGAACCGCTCAGCACATGGGAGCAATTTTTTGACAGGGATGGTAAATCAAATAAATATTTACTTCTTTATGATGAGATGAGTAAAAAGTATTTGAAGAAATAACGATTACTGCTTACCCAAAGGGTGATTGTTCATCATAATTTATTTAAAGTTGTTCAGTCACCTTCGGGTGAACAGACAACTTATTTACCCAATAAAAGATCTCTCCACCAATAACCACTGTCTTTAATGGTGCGGAGTTGTGTATTGAAATCAACATGTATTAAACCAAACCTTGCGCTGAATCCTTCACTCCATTCAAAATTATCCATGAGTGTCCATGCTAAATAGCCTTGTATCTTAACGCCTTCCTGTTTGGCTTTGTATACCGCTGTCAGGTATTGCTTAAAATAGTCGATCCGTTCTGTATCATGAACAGAACCGTTCATCAATGTGTCTTTAAAACATGCACCATTCTCCGTAACAATGATCGATTTTACACTGCCATAGTTCCAGTAACGTTTTAGCAAGCGATAAAATGAATCAGGATTAATTTCCCAGCCCAATGATGTGTGTGGAGCTTTTCTTGTTTTTGCAGTTACTTCACTTGCCTGCACATAAGGAATGAGTGAATTATGTTTTACTGTAATAGAAAAATAATTCTGCAGACCAATAAAATCAAAATCGAACTGCATCCGTTCAGTATAGCGCCATGCTTTTGTTTGCAGGTGAAGTTTATCCATAAATGGAAATTCATCATGCGGATAGTTACGCCCAAGTGTTGGTTCAATAAATAGACGGTTGAGTAAAATATCTAAACGTTTGGCCGCTTCTACATCTTCTTTTTTATTCGTGTAGGGCACAACTTCACTGCAGGAAAAACTTGTTCCGATAATCGCATTCCGAACATGCTTCCGCACAATCCTGCCAGCTTCTGCCTGTGCAAGCACCGCATTATGAATCGCAGGGAAAAAATGTTCAAGCCCTGTTTTTCCGGGTGCATGTTTTCCTAGCATATATCCAAGCGAAGTAAAACCCATTGGCTCATTGAGGATGATCCAGTGTTTTATTTTGTCTCCAAATTCTTCAGCACAGAATGTGGCGTATCGTGCAAACCATTTTTGCATATGCAAACTTGTCCAGCCACCTTCTTTTTGTAATGCCTGCGGAAGATCCCAATGATAGAGTGTAGCAAATGGAGTTAAACCCAACTGCAAACATTCATCGATCATGCGATGATAAAAGGCAATGCCTTCTTTATTTACTTTACCTGTGCCCTCCGGGAAAATGCGGCTCCATGAAAATGAAAAACGAAATACGTTAAAGCCAAGTGCTTTTACCAACAGCAGATCATCTTTATAGCGATGATAGAAATCGCAATTGTCTGTTGGTTTGGCGCTGCCTTTTATTTTTCCTTGTCTTCGTGCAAATACATCCCAGATAGATGGGCCACGTCCATCAGTATTCCATGCACCTTCATTTTGTGCAGCCGCAATAGCCACACCCCATAGAAAATCTTTTCCAAAAGCAGAGGAGGAGGGTAAGTGCAAAGAATGATTTTTGCAAAACTGTGGATTATAAGTAAACTAAATGTTAACAAATGATATTTACTCAAACCTCAAGCATTGTTCTACCTGGGTCACTTATGTTTTATTGACTCCCATGCCGCATCAGCCTTTTTAATGTAGTTCTCAATATCTTTCTTCCAAAGTTCTCGTACTTCTATATTATAGTTAAGGTAGAGTTTGCCATTTACAATACTCCACACATCCGGGTCAGTTTTTGCTTTGTAGCCACGTGAGCAACCAAACGCACAATAGCCACCATACTGAGGTGCATATTTTTCAGGATTCGTTTTAAATAACGAAGCATGTTCTGCTGTTGCAAACAGCCATTTGGCATCATTCCAGGTAACAGTATGTTCATCATTCCCTTTTACCGGTTTACTCTCCGTAAAGTAAGCAACCATATCATAGCCATTCACAGCAATATTGTTTTTTGTGAATATCTGTTTTTGCTGTGCATTCATCTGTACCGTCGAAAAGATCGTAAGTAGTGTAAACAGAAATAGTTTTTTCATCTTTAAGAATTTGAACAAAGCTAAAAGGAGAGGAGTGTGCAAAAGGTCGTGCAGCTTACAACAAATCCGTTAAACAATTTTAACGGTGATTTCGGTAGCAATGTCAGTATCAGGACAAACCAGGTTTGTACTTGCTTTTAGTTTTGTGTTACGTTAATACGGTTATTATGAAATGGACCTCTATCATCTTAGTTGCGTTTATCAGTACTTCTGTACCTGCACAGGAAGTAAAAGAATTACCACGCACAAATCGCTTTGCAGATTTTACTGCAACCATCGGAGCATCGCAACAAACACTCGCTGCTTCCTATGTATATAATTGGCGTGTGGGAAAGAAAAGGAAATTTGAATTGGGACTTGGCGTTCGCAACACTGCATACTTTGGTGTGAAAAAAGATTTCTGGACAGCACCTGCTGATGTGGCACGTGGATCAAGTGTGCCATTCATTGTTGTAGTATCAGAACAAAAAACAGAGAACTGGGATACACTCACTGTACAACGCCCATTCACCAACTCACTAAACCTGTCTGCAAACTTTGGTTATCATATCAGCCGGAAATTATATGCAGGTTTTAATATTGATCTGATCGGTTTTACTGTAGGAAGAACAGGCAGCGCCATTTTCACCAGCAACGGAACAACAAGAACTGAACCTGAAGCAAAGCCTGTCCCTTTTAATCTGTTACTCACCGGTGATCTTGATCTTGGTTCGCTTAACTCAGAATTTTTCCTCTATTATCATTTAAACAAACTCTGGAGTGTGAAAGGCGTTTATCAATTCATGTTTGTTGAATACAAAACAACCAATGTAAAACAAGTAGCTCCTGATGGTACTGTTGTTGACCGTTTCCGTAACAAAGCGAACAACGGCGGCATTGGTGTTGCTTATCATTTTTAAAACTATCAATATGAAATACATTTTTGTTCTTGGAGTTACTGCCTTGCTTTTTGTTAGTTGTAGAAAAGAAGCGTCTACAACACCCGGTACAGATCCCGTTGATTCGTTGAATCAAACGATACTTTATATGGGGAGTTTTGTCAATGGTCCGTGGGGTTCTGTTAGTGGGCAGGCAAGAGTACTTCGTTCCTCAAACGGTACTTTAAGCTTAGCGCTGGTGAATGTAAATATTTCGAATGGCCCTGATCTGTATGTATACCTTTCAAAAGAAATACAACCTATCAACTTTATCAGTTTGGGTAAACTCCGGTCAACAAGTGGCAACCAGGTATATGACATTCCGGGCACTCCTGATTTTACACAATACAAATATGCATTGATCCATTGTCAGCAGTATAATCATTTGTTTGGCAGTGCAACATTAGTACAGTAGTAGCTTCAGCAATCAGAAGACAAGTATAAACGAACTTCCTTCGCCTTCTTTACTTTGCACACGGATGTTGCCTTTATGTAACAGCATGATCTGTTTGCAAAGACTGAGGCCAATACCACTTCCGTTTTTTCTTGTACTGAAGAAAGGGATAAAGATCTTATCTAAAATTTCAGCAGACATACCGCTGCCGTTATCCGATACTTTGATCACTGTTTTACCGGTTGAAGTTGTACTTGCAGTGAGTACGATGTGTGGGTCTGGGTTATCTTTTACCGCTTCAATGGCATTCACCAGTAGATTGATTAATACCTGTTCCAGCAAATTAATATCTGCAACTAATGTTACAGCAGGATCTTTCAGGATAATATCCAGTTCAATCTCTTTTTGCTCAAGTGTTGGCTGCATTAACTGGTTCAGGTTTTCAAAGAGATCACGTACCAGTATTTTCTTACTGTTGAGCGTTGTGATCTTATTCAGGTTGCGGTAGGTTTCAGCAAACTTTAATAAACCTTCGCTTCTGCGTTGAATGGTTTCAATACCCAATGCAAGATCATCAACCGAACCTTCTTTGTTTTGCAAGTGCTCCACACTTTGATGTAACCTGTTCTTTAATGTTTCTGCCAATGAAGAAATGGGTGCAACAGAATTCATGATCTCATGCGTCATTACACTTAACAGTTTGCGCCATGCTTCTGCTTCATTCTCATCCAATGCTTCGTTTACGTTTTGAAAGGCGATCAGCTTAAATGTTTGCTCATCGGTTTGAAAAGCAGTGGCTGAAAGTAATACTTTAAAACTTGTTTTATCATTGGTAGCAGTTGCCAGTTTACTTTCGCCGGTTTTGATATTGATGGCTTCTTTATACAATCCTTCATCTCTTTTCTCTAAAGAGTGGATTGTTTTTAAATAGGGAATACCCATCATCTGTTTAAACGATTCATTCATCCACACAATTTCACCAGTATCGGTTTTGTAAGAAATAATGCCGGTATCAACAAGCTCCAGTATTTTTTGTAAGTAAACATATTGGGTTTCTTTCTCCCTGCTGATCACTTTGAATGTTGAGTTGATCTCATTAAATCCTTCACGTAAAGGTTGTAATTCAGCAGGTGCATGTTTTACATTAAAGTGCCTCGAGAAATCTCTATAGTGAATAGATTCAGCGAATTCTTTTACTTCGTTCTGTGCCTTGTTGAGTAATTGATAAAGATCATAAAACTGGTAAGCGAGTATGGGCGCAAGAAATGAAGCATACAAGAAATATTCTTTCACTAACAGAAATGCAACAGCAAACAGTATTGCAAACAGCAGGATTAATCTTATAAATAATCTGAATTCGTAACGTTGAAACATTTTTTGATCAGTGTTTAATCCGTCAGACGAGGGTGTCAGACGGGGCGTGTTGCGGGCTTAAATATCATACTTCGTTAACCTACGGTACAAAGCTGTTCTTGTTAAGCCCAGTTCTTTTGCTGCTTTGGTAATATTACCGCTATGTTTTTCAATTACACGAAGAATCGTATTCTTCTCCATGCTGCTCAGTTTAAGATCCTGTTCTTCTTCTTCGGCCTGCATGCGTGCAGTTTCAATGGGCGAAAAAATAAGATCACTTGCTGAAAGTGTATCACCTTCTGTCATGATCACTGCACGTTCAATACTGTATTGCAGTTCACGCACATTACCGGGAAAGGGATGTTCTATCAGTTTATCAATTGCTTTTTTATCCAGCTGGATATTGGGTTTGATATATTTTTCAGCATACACACTCACATAGTGCTGTGCCAGCAAAGGAATATCTTCTTTGCGTTTACGCAGTGGCGGCAAGGTAATTTCAACTGTATTGATACGATACACCAGGTCTTTCCGGAAACGGTTTTCATTCGCAAGTTCAGCTAAAGGAAGATTGGTTGCACAGATCAAACGAATATCAACAGGTATCGCTTCATTACTTCCCAGCTTAATGATCTGACGGTTTTGCAAAGCCGATAACAATTTTGCCTGTTGTTGCAAACTGATATTGCCGATTTCATCTAAAAACAAGGTGCCACCGTTGGCAGCTTCAAACCGGCCAATGCGTTCTTCCCTTGCATCAGTAAATGCTCCTTTCTTATGTCCGAATAATTCGCTTTCAAATAATGTTTCTGTTAATGCACCGGCATCAATTTTTATAAATGGTTTGTTTGCCCTTAATGATTGCTGGTGAATAGCATGAGCAACAAGATCTTTACCCGTACCATTCTCTCCAAGGATTAGTACGTTTGCATCGGTAGGTGCAATTTTTTCGATCTTCACAAAAATATCTTTCATGGCAGCACTTTCACCCACCACCGTTTTACCCGCAGCGGCTGATGAAGTAAGATTGCCTGAAGGTTTGTTTGCTTCTTTCTTACTTAATGCTTCACGGATGGTGGTAATGAGTTTTTCGTTATGCCAGGGTTTAATCACAAAATCAGCGGCACCTTCTTTTAGTGATCGCACTGCAAGATCAATATCTCCATAAGCAGTGATCATGATCACCGCAGGCTGTTGCGTTTGCTCCTTAATTTTTTTCAACCAATAAATGCCTTCGTTGCCGGTATGAATGGTGCTGTTGAAATTCATATCAAGCAGTATCAGGTCGAAATTTTGTTTGGCAAGTAAGTGACGGATGTTTTCCGGATTCTTTTCGGTCACCACTTCCTTTGCTTCAGTTTTCAGCAGCAGCCGTACAGCTGTGAGAACATCCGTATCATCATCAATGATCAGTATGCGGGAATTTTTTAAATTCATTCTTTTATTTTCGATCGTACTGTTTGTATCCATGGCAGTACGTTCACCACCACAAGTTTACCATATTCGTAAAGTATTGACAACTAATTCTCAACAAATATCCAGGCCAAAGGAAATTGTATCAAAACCGTACACCTGTTGTATCGAAACCGTACACTTTTAATTTGCA
>JAKFDY010000094.1:0-2760 GCA_036675885.1 Lacibacter sp.
GATAAATATCTCTGGGCCATCCGCCTGTTTAAAACACGCAGCCAGGCAGCTGCTGCCTGCGAAAGCGGTAAGGTTAAGCATAACGGTGATTCCTGCAAAGCATCAAAAACGGTGAACGTGGGTGATGAATATGAGGTGAAGACCGAAGCAAGACGCTGGCGAATTAAAGTAACGGGACTGCTCCACAACCGTGTGCAATACAGTGAAGCCATCAAATACTATATTGACATAACTCCTGTTGAAGAACTCGAACGCATGAAATCTGTTGCCTCTTCGTTTCATACGGGCAAACGTTTGAGCAAGGTTGGCAGGCCAACAAAACGTGAGCGGAGGGATTTGGATGAGTTTATGGAGGATTAATGTTTCACCCACCCCTTTTTAATCTTTACTTAGTGTAACACACTGCTGCCCCTCCAGGGAGGGGATAAACATCAAGCTGCTCGTACTTCCAGCTTCGTACCTCGTACTTCTTACTTCATACTTCATACTTATCTTTGCGCACATGCACATTCATATTATCTCCATCGTTCCTGAATTGCTGGATAGTCCGCTTAATCATTCGATCATGAAACGGGCGAAGGAAAAAGGACTGCTGACTGTTACAGTTCATCACCTGCGCAAGTGGGCAGTAAATGAATATGGGCAAGTGGACGACTATCAATACGGCGGTGGTGCAGGTATGGTGATGATGTGCGAACCTTTGGAGAAAGCGATTCTTGAATTGCAACAGGAACAAAAGTTTGATGAAATTATTTATCTCACTCCTGACGGTGTAACCTTAAAGCAGCAAACCGCTAACCGTCTTTCGCTCAAAGAAAATCTATTACTCATCTGCGGTCATTACAAAGGTATTGACGAACGCATCCGTCAGAATTATGTAACCATGGAAATTTCTATTGGTGATTATGTATTGAGTGGTGGTGAATTAGCCGCTGCGGTTTTGGTTGATGCAATCGGCCGTATTATTCCCGGTGTGCTGAACGATGAAACATCTGCACTCACCGATTCGTTCCAGGATCATTTGCTGGCACCTCCTGTGTACACCCGCCCGGCTGATTATAATGGCTGGAAGATTCCTGATATTTTATTAAGTGGTGATCTGAAAAAAATTGAAGAATGGCGGCATGAGCAGGCAGTGCAACGTACAAAAGAGAGAAGGCCTGATTTGCTGGATGAATGATCAACGGGGATAATTGTAACGGAACAAAACTGTTTTACGCATGCCACCCCAAAAATCTTTTTCCTGTTCTGTTTTAATTTTTTCAAAGCGGATATCTTTTTCAATTGCTTCTAAAGAAGCATTCCCCTCTACCACTGCAAACCAATCGTCCCATATCAACAGGTCGCCGGTTTTAAATTGATTTAAGCGAAATGCATCATTGATATGAATATGTTGTTTAGGATCGAACCAATCCTGTTTCAACTGCACACTTACCCAAGGCAACACATGATAGAAAGTATATTTTTTATACTCTGGATATTGCTTCTTAATAAAATCAACCATGCGGAGTTGTGCACGCTGGTCAGCTTTTAACATCCAGTCACGTTCCCATTTGTACGCATAAAAATTACCTGTATAAGGAAAAATTAAAACCGCTGCCAGCAAAGCGAGTTGAACATACTTTGCAGCAGTCCATTGTTGCAAGGGGGCAGCAACGTATTGTATTCCCCGTAACGCAATAATGGCAATGAATGGCGCCACTCCTGCAAAGGGGCGGATCAATCCCATTGAATTAAAAATACCCAGCGCCCAAAAAATAGTATGTCCTGCAAACACAGAAGCAAACACAGCAAACACCAGCCATATTTCATTTACTTCATGTGTTGCCAGTTTTTTGCGGAAATAACGTACCAGCAATATGAAACCAAAAAACAACCCCACCCATAAAAGATATTGAATAATACGACCACTGATCTCCGGCATTACAGTAAAAAAATGCCCCCACCTGCCACTGCCGTAGGCGCTTGTTAATGTTGCATACGAAAGCTTGGTGAAAACCCACATTACATCGCCATGTACCAATGAACCGGTAATACCATACACAACATGCCCAACAGCAAGCAAGGGGATCAATTCATACTTTTCAATTACAAACAGGTAAATAAGAACCACACAACATACTACCAGTCCTTCTGAACGTACAAAAGGCAAAAACGATAACAGGATCAACCCGGTATAATATTTCTTATCAGCAATAAAAAGCATTGACAAAAGCAATACACAGGCAAACAGAGGCTCTGTTAAACCAGACATTGAAATAAGAATAGCTAATGGAATACTTGCATAGATCAATGAAGCCATCCATGCTTTGGGGATGAGCAGTTTTACTGCCAGCCTGTACACGAGATAAAAATTAATAGCCGTTAATGCAATATTTATGATCTGTACAGCTTTAAACCCCACCTGTGCAAAAGGAGCCATCACAAGTACATAAACAGGTTTTGCCCATTGGTGAAAAAAGTGATCAGGATGTTTGAACGCATATTTTGCAAACAGGTAATGCATCACACTGTCGCCTTCATCGGAAGTAGTGCTTGATGCAAAGCGGACAATAATCAGTACAATAAAAAAAACAACTGCTGCCAGCTGCATAGTGGTTTTTTCAACTGACAGGAGAGAACGAAGTTTCATGTTTGGCAATCATTAGTGTCCCGTAAAACTACATAGCAGTTCTTTGAAATTCTTAATAGACGTGTATTTCAGCCGAAAAACCAACGGTGACGATTTGAATTGAATTCAGATTATTTCCGTTAAAATAC
>JAKFDY010000095.1:0-6498 GCA_036675885.1 Lacibacter sp.
GCAAGCTCAAGGCCGTGGGTGCAACGTTCATTAAAAGAAAATCAATGGGGTAATAACTCCTTTCAATTGTTTACAGAAATAGCCGACAATAGCAATTTTGAAGCAATCAATAAAAAGATACTCTTTGCAAAACAGAACAAGGTTCCTGCTGATGAAAAAAAGTTTAAAGCGGAAATTTTTCTTTTCCCGATGAAGGATTGGCATTTGAGAAGCAATTGGGAAAATGGAATTCAAACAGGCGGCTTTATTCAATATGTATGGATGTTTGGTATTGTTGGCATCTTTGTATTGCTGCTTGCCTGTATCAATTTTATGAACCTGAGCACAGCCCGTTCAGAAAAAAGAGCAAAGGAAGTGGGTATCCGCAAAGCAGTTGGTTCAGATCGGTCACGACTCATTAAACAGTTTTTGGGCGAATCAGTTTTAGTTTCAATTATTTCATTTATCGGTGCAACCATCTTTGTTCTCTTATTATTGCCTTGGTTTAACCAGGTAACAGAGAAAAAGATATTGTTCCCATTCAGCGAGTCATTGTTCTGGTTATTAAGTATTGCATTTGTTTTGATTACCGGCTTATTGGCTGGTAGTTATCCTGCATTCTATTTATCTTCTTTTAACCCCGTTAAAGTATTAAAAGGAACATTCCGTGCAGGCAGGTTTGCATCTGTACCAAGAAAAGTATTGGTTGTATTGCAGTTCACGGTCTCTGTTGCATTGATCATTGGTACTATTATAGTGAACCGTCAGGTGCAGCATACAAAGAACCGTCCATTAGGTTATAACAACCAGGGTATTGTAATGATACCCATGTCAACACCAGATTATAAAGGCAAATATGATTTACTCAGAGATGAGCTGAAAAGTAATGGTGCCATTAGTGAAATGACACAATCGTCAAGTCCGTTAACACAAATATGGAGTAATAATGGTGGTTTTAAATGGCAGGGAATGGATCCAAATCTTGATGCTGAATTTTCTACCATTTGGGTCACACATGAATATGGCAAAACAGTTGGTTGGGAATTTACACAAGGCAGAGATTTCTCAAGAGACTTTAAAACAGATTCGCTTGCAGTGGTGATCAATGAAGCAGCAGTAAAATTTATGAATGTAAAGCAGCCGGTAGGTACTGTTATTGACTGGAACAATAAACACTATACAATTGTTGGTGTAATTAAGGATATGCTAATGGAATCGCCTTACGAACCCGTGCGCCAGGCCATCTATTTGATCACCGATCAGAATTTTAGTTTTATTCATGCAAAATTAAATCCTGCAAAACCAGTTCAGGCATCACTTGCAGGAATTGAAGGCGTACTTAAAAAACATATTCCTTCTGCTCCATTTGATTTTCAATTTGCTGATGAATCGTTTGGAGAAAAATTTAAAAGCGAAGAACGAGTAAGTAAGTTGACGGCATTCTTTGCAGGACTTGCTATTTTTATTTCCTGCCTGGGATTATTTGGTCTTGCATCTTTTGTTGCTGAACAGCGTACAAAAGAAATTGGCATTCGTAAAGTATCAGGAGCATCTGTATTCAGTTTGTGTAAGTTGTTATCCAAAGACTTTTTGCTGCTTGTGATTATCTCCTGTTTGATCGCTATCCCCATTGCTTACTACTATATGAGCAATTGGTTACAGAACTATAAATACAGAACTGATATGAACTGGGTGGTCTTTGCAATTGCTATCGGCCTTGCAATTGTTACCACCATCTTAACTGTAAGCTTCCAGGCCATAAAGGCAGCCGTTGCTAACCCCGTTAAAAGTTTACGAAACGAATAAACATTCTGTATGCTCAGAAACTATTTTAAAATCGCTTTCAGAAATTTATGGCGTAACAAGCTGTATAGCTTTATTAATATTTCGGGGCTGGCATTGAGTCTTACAGCTGTTTGGCTCATTGCACTTTATATTGCCGACGAGTTGAGTTACGACCGGTATCATGAAAAAGCAAATAGAATTTACCGGTTGGCAACGCACGGTAAATGGGGCGATCAGAGATTCGATATTACCGGCACATCGGGGCTTGCAGCACCAGCGCTTAAAAGCGATTTTCCTGATGTGGAGGATGCCGTGCGTATGGGTCCGGGCGCCGGTGGTGTTATTGAGTATGATAACAAAAAAATAAAAGAAGATGCGGTCTTTTATTCCGACCCTTCTTTCTTTAACATATTTACCTATCGTTTCCTTTCAGGCAATGTACATGCTTTAGAAAAGCCAAACAGCATTGTACTTACTAAAACGCTTGCTGCAAAGCTTTTCCCCGATCCCGTTTCGGCTATTGACAAAACAGTATATATCGACAAAACTCCTCTTGTTGTAACAGGCGTTATTGAAGATATTCCACATAACTCGCATTTTAGTTTTCATGCTTTCCGTGCTTTACCTGCAGATTACAAGGGCGACTGGGGTGCTATCAATATGTTCACCTATATCCTGCTAAAAAGGAATGCCGATATCAACCAACTGAGGTCAAAGATGCCAGCCTTTGTGACCCAATACATGGAGATAGAAGCTGTAAAAGGAAATAATATTCAATTTACCCTGGAGTTACAGCCATTAACTTCTATTCATCTGAATTCTCATTTGAGTTATGAATTGGGTGAGAACCGTGATGTAAAATATATCTATGTATTGTCCATTGTAGGATTGCTGATATTCATTATTGCCTTTATTAATTACATCAACATCACCACCGCAAGGGCTTCTGTTCGCTTACGTGAAGTGGCCGTGAGAAAAATAATCGGCTCCAGTAAAAAGAACCTGGTTGGGCTGTTTCTTGTGGAATCTGTCATTACCATACTTTCTGCTGCCTGCATTAGTATGCTGTTAGTAGCACTCGTCATGCCTTTGTTCAACGATATTGCAGCAAAGCAATTCTCTATCTGGCAATTCGGTACTATCCGCACCATTGCGTACATGGCGGGCTTTGCCGTACTTGCCGGGCTTATTGGTGGATGGTATCCAGCTTTTTTCCTATCAAGATTTAAAACCATACCGGCTTTAAAAAACCAGTTGGGTGATGTAAAAGGGCAAACGTTTTTCAGAAAGTCGCTGGTAATGTTTCAGTTCGCAGTTACAGTGATAATGATCACTGCTTCATTAATCATTTATCTCCAGCTCAATTATGTACTCAATACCGATCTTGGGTTTAATAAAAAACAAATGCTGACTTTTCATTTAGATTCAAGAGAGGTGAGGCAAAGGGCCTCTGTGTTGCGCACAGCATTGCTGCAAAGCCCAATGGTGAAGGCCGTGGCTTCAGCAGGAAGTCCCATTGGTAATAACAATATTGGCATGATGGATTACAGCGTGGAAAAAAATGGTATGCTGGATGAACACAGCAATCTTGCATATGGCTTAACCATTGATGCTGATTTTATTCCTGCTATGCAGATCAAACTGGTGGAGGGACGCCATTTTTCAAAAGATATTCCGTCAGATAGTGGCCAGGTAATGGTGAATGAAACATTTGTGAAACGACAAGGTTGGGCTTCGGCTATGGGCAAACGAATTTCCAGAGGGGCAGATTCCACAGGCAAAATACATTATGCCAACATCATCGGGGTGGTAAAGGATTTCCATATCTATTCTTTGCAACATAAAATAGAAACCCTTATAATGGAACTTCCCAGGAAGGCGGAAGATCAGTACGACATGTATGTACGCTTGGACGAACAGCACCTCGCTCAATCACTTGCTTTTGTTGAGAAAACATTCAGAAAATTTGATGCCGCTTCTCCTTTTGTTTCCCGTTTCCTCGATGAAAATTTTGCATCCCAATATAGGGCAGAAGAAAAACAGGGGCAGGTGCTGCTTGCCTTTACCATTCTAACCATAGTTATTGCCTGCCTTGGTTTGTTTGGGCTGATCACTTTTACAGTTGGAAAGCGTGTAAAAGAAATCGGTATACGCAAAGTACTTGGCGCTGGTGTGGGTAGCATGGTTTCCTTATTAACAGAAAGTTTGATGAAAGTTGTATTCATTTCCATGTTGGTAGCTATTCCGCTTTCCTGGCTGATGATGAATAAATGGCTGGAAGAATTTGCCTACCGCATTCATCTTGAGTGGTGGATGTTTGCTTTGGCAGGAATCATTTCTTTCATTATCGCAATTGTTACTTTAAGCTTCCAGGCAATTAAGGCGGCCGTTGCTAAACCGGTGAAATCATTGCGAACGGAATAAGCCTCACTGCAGGTGTAACAAAGCAGAAAAAAGAACTAAATAAAACTAGTAGCATGATTAAAAATTATTTCAAAGTTGCATTGCGGAACCTATGGAAGAGCAAAGCCTTTTCTGCTATCAATATTTTGGGTTTGGCTATTGGAATGGCCGCCTGCATTGTGATCATGCTTTTTGTTTTTTATGAAAGAAGCTTTGACAGAATGCATACTAAAAATATTTACCGGCTGGATGAAGTACAAAAGTTTGAAGGCATGGTGCAGCCGCAGAATGTAGCTTTATCCATGTACCCGATGGGGCCAACACTTACAGCAGACTTTCCGGAGATAAAAAATTTTACAAGAGTAAGACAGGCAAGTAAAGTTGATCTTTCGTATAAGGACAAACGAATATTCTTTCCAACGATGCTTTATGTCGATTCAACATTTTTTCAATTGTTCGACTTTGTAGTTGTAAAGGGCGATAAAAAATCGCTGTTAGAAAAACCTAACAGCATTGCATTAACCGAGAAGAGCGCCAAAAAACTTTTTGGCAACGAAGATCCTATCGGAAAAACAGTAACCAAGTATGTTGGTGACACCATTACGTTTACCGTCACTGGTATTATGAAAGATGTTGAGGAAAATTCTCACCTGCAATTTGACGGTCTCGCATCCTTCAGCACCATCGCAGGTCCCGACAATATGAACAACTGGGGTGGCAATTGGCTGGTCACTTATCTCGAGTTGCAGCAAGGCACAAACATAGCTGCACTGGAGAAAAAGTTTCCGGCATATCTGAAGAAGTATATGGCGGAAGGAGAAGGGTGGAAGTTTTATGAGCTATTCCTGCAGCCGCTTAGTAAAGTGCATGACGATTCTGCCGATATTACACATGACTATGTCAACTATAAAAAGTTTGATAAAAGATACACATATATTTTCTCCATTATTGCCATCGTCATACTGGTGATTGCCTGTATCAATTTTATGAATCTCTCTACTGCGAGGTCGGCAGAAAGAGCCCGGGAAGTGGGAATACGAAAAACAGTCGGTGCAGGACGTTTTCAATTAGCCGGTCAGTTTTTAGGTGAATCTGTTTTGCTTTCTGTAATGGCTTTGATCATTGCCATTGTGATCGTTAAACTTTCTTTGCCTGTAACAAATAATCTTAGCCAGCGCCAACTTGAATTGCCACTCACTGATCTGCCTTTATTGTTATCAATACTTGCTGCATGTATTGTCGTTGGGATATTTGCAGGTTTATATCCCGCCGGTTATCTTTCTTCCTTCCGACCTATTCGTGTATTGAAAGGATCGGTTCAAACAGGAAAAAGTAAAAGTGTATTTCGAAATGCTCTTGTTGTTGGTCAGTTTACCGGAGCGATATTATTGATCATAGGAACTGTGTTTGCGATAAGACAGTTGCGGTTTATGCAAACGAAAGATCCGGGTTTCAATCGTGACCAGGTAATGGTGATACCACTTAATAGAGTGGCTTCGGGAAAATATGAAACGCTGAAACAGGAATTATTGACGAACACAATAATAAATGCTGTTACCGCATCGCAGCAAACACTTGGAAATAACCTTCACCAGGCGGGTATGGTATTTCATGGGGAAGGTCCCGCCCGGCAGCTTACTTCATCGCAGGTAGTTGTTGACCCAGATTATCTTACTCTTTATAAAATACCCATTATTGCCGGCAGAAATTTTACAAGAGATGTTACCGATAATGCAAGGGCGTATATTATTAATGAAACAATGGCGAAAGAGCTGTTGAAAGATCAGCCTAAAGCATCGTACGAAACATTGATCGGGGAAAATTATGGTTTCGGAGGAATGGATTCAGCCGGTTTTATTGCAGGTGTGGCAAAGGATTTTAATTTCAATTCACTTCACCATAAGATAGAAACACTCAGTATTTTTTGCCAGAAAGATTGGGGTTACAGCGAAGTGTCTGTTCGTGTCAATGGCGCCAAAGTCAAGGATGCGATCAATCATATTTCCTCTTCATGGAAAAAAGTGAATCCTGATCTTCCTTTTGAATATCGTTTCCTTGATGAACATTTTGCAGAAATGTACACTGCAGACCGTGCCGTAAGTAAAGTTGTTGGAATACTTGCCGGGCTGGCTATCCTGATATCCTGTCTTGGTTTGTTTGGACTGGCTTCCTATTCCGCAGAAAGAAGAGTAAAAGAAATTGGTATAAGAAAAGTGTTGGGCGCATCAGTTCAGAATATAACAACGATGTTATCGAAAGATTTTATCAGACTTGTACTTGTATCAAACCTGATCGCCTGGCCACTTGCGTGGATAGGTGTTAATCGATGGC
>JAKFDY010000096.1:0-4213 GCA_036675885.1 Lacibacter sp.
GTTTCTTTGCTGATATCTTCAAAGGAAATGCATTGAACATCGGTATCTTACCGGTAACAGTAAGCCCCGAATTCTTAGATAAAGTTTTCAAAGCAATTGAAGCCGATCCAAAAGCTGAACTCGAAATAAATCTTCCTGCGCAAACGATCAGCATTGTGGCAACAGGTGAAAAAGAATCATTCGATATCAACGGTTATAAAAAACATAACATGATCAATGGTTTCGATGATATCGATTACCTGCAATCGATGAAAGAAGAGATCAAAGATTTTGCATCAAAGAGTTTATACTAAGCTACCCAAAACAAACATGCCCCAGAACAAGCGTTACATTGAAATAATGGATACCACACTGCGTGATGGTGAGCAAACCAGCGGTGTATCCTTTTCTGCATCAGAGAAATTAACGATCGCACAACTGCTGTTAACAGAAGTAAAAGTGGATCGTATTGAAATTGCATCTGCCCGTGTATCGGAAGGAGAATTTGATGCAGTGAAAAAAATTACGAAGTGGGCAAAGGCAAACAATTTGTTGAACAGGGTAGAAGTGCTCACGTTTGTTGATGGAACGGTATCGGTTGACTGGATGATCAAAGCCGGTGCAAAAGTGGCAAACCTGTTAACCAAAGGTTCACTTAATCATCTTACACATCAGCTCAAGAAAAAACCTGAACAACACTTTGCTGAAATTGCTGAGGTGATTAAACTTGCAAAAAAGAAAGGGATTGAAAGCAATGTGTATCTCGAAGACTGGAGCAATGGAATGCGTCATTCAAGAGAGTATGTTTTTCAATACCTTGATTTTATTGTAAAGCAACCGGTGAAGCGTGTAATGTTGCCCGATACACTCGGCATCTTAACACCATCTGAAGTATTTGATTTTATTTCTGAAATTGTACAACGTTATCCAGATACACATTTCGATTTTCATGGTCATAACGATTATGATCTTGGAACAGCTAACGTGCTTGAAGCAATGAAAGCTGGTGCACATGGTTTACATCTTACGGTAAATGGTATGGGCGAGCGTGCAGGTAATGCGCCGTTGGCCAGTGCTATTGCGGTGATGCATGATTTTATGCCGGACATCAAATCATCAGTGGTTGAAAAATCATTATACGGTGTAAGCAAGTTGGTGGAAACATTTTCAGGCGTTCGTATTCCTTCAAACAAACCTGTTGTGGGGGAGAATGTGTTTACACAAACGGCGGGTATTCATGCCGATGGTGATAAAAAGAATAAACTTTATTTCAGTGATCTGATGCCGGAACGTTTTGGTCGCCAGCGGAAATATGCATTGGGCAAAACGAGTGGTAAAGCAAACATTGAAAATAATCTTGCACAATTAGGTATTCAGCTTGGCGATGAAGATCTGAAAAAAGTAACACAGCGTATTATTGAGCTGGGCGATAGAAAAGAAGTAGTAACACCTGCTGATCTTCCTTACATTCTTTCAGATGTGCTCGACAGTAATTCCATTCAGGATAAAGTGAAGGTGGAGAATTACGTGTTAACGCATTCAAAGAATCTGCATCCTTCTGTTACACTCCGTCTGGATATTAATGGAGAGTTGTTTGAAGAACATGCACAAGGCGATGGGCAGTATGATGCATTCATGAATGCGTTGAAGAAAATTTACAAACAAAAGAAAATGGAATTGCCACAGTTGACTGATTATGCTGTGCGTATTCCCCCCGGTGGTAAGAGTGATGCCTTGTGCGAAACGATCATTACCTGGAGTCATAACAATAAAGAATTTAAAACAAGAGGTCTTGACAGCGATCAAACAGTGTCTGCTATTAAGGCAACGCAAAAGATGTTGAACATAATAGTGAGTGGTGAGTAGTGAATGGTAGGTGGAGAAACCCCGACAGCGGTTTATACTGAGCGAAGTCGAAGTGCCCTGTGGTCGGTTGATAGTTATAGGTAATAAGTAAATTCAAAAGCAAAATAATTTTCAATTACAACAAACAATGGCAACTAAACACATTTTAATTGTTCCCGGCGATGGAATCGGACAGGAAGTAACAGCAGTTGGTAAAAAAGTACTGGATAAAATAGCTGCTAAGTTCGGCCACACATTTACATACGATGAAGCATTAATTGGTCATGTGGCCATTGAAGCAACAGGTGTTCCTTTGCCTGATGAATCACTGGAGAAAATGCGTAACTCAGATGCGGTATTATTCGGTGCCGTTGGTCATCCGAAATACGATAATGATCCTTCTGCAAAAGTTCGTCCCGAGCAAGGCTTGTTGAAGATGCGTAAAGAACTTGGACTGTATGCCAATCTTCGTCCTATTAAATTATTTGATGAGTTGTTGGGTGCATCAAGCATTAAACCGGAAATTTTAAAAGGTGCTGATATTTTATTCTTCCGTGAATTGACAGGTGATATTTACTTCGGCGAAAAAGGACGTAAAAACAATGGTGATACCGCTTATGATGTTGCAGAATACAGCCGCTACGAAGTAGAGCGTATTGCACGCAAAGCATTTGAAGCAGCACGTACACGTAAAAAGAAATTGTGTTCAGTTGATAAAGCGAACGTAATTGAAACATCACGTTTATGGAGAGAAGTGGTGCAGAAAGTAGCATTGGAATATCCTGATGTGGAAGTGGAACATCAGTTTGTTGATGCAACAGCCATGTTGCTGATTAAAGATCCACGCCGTTTTGATGTGGTGGTTACTGCCAACCTGTTTGGTGATATCCTTACCGATGAAGCTTCGCAGATTGCCGGTTCAATGGGAATGTTGGCAAGTGCTTCTATTGGTGATGGTACAGGTGTATATGAACCCATTCATGGTTCGGCGCATGATATTACCGGTAAAGGAGTAGCCAATCCGTTGGCTTCAGTTTTATCTGCAGCATTGCTATTAGATATTTCATTTGGCATGAAAGAAGAATCAGAAGCAGTGATCAGTGCAGTTGATAAAGTATTGAAAGCGGGCTTCCGTTCAAGAGATATTGCTGATGCACAAACGCCTGCTGATAAAATTCTGGGAACAGATGCAATGGGTGAACAGGTATTGAACTTTATCTAAGTTTACATTTCATTTTTTAAAAGGCAATTCGGCAGAGTTGCCTTTTTTTATGAAGTTGCTTTTAGTTCAGTCTGCAATAGGCTGTTGGTTATTGGCCAAATACTAAACCAAAACATACAATTACTAATTGTACATTTCAAACTGTATGGTGCCCTGTTAGTTTAGTACAAAATTTATTTATGAAAAGAATTGTATTTATTTTAATGATTCTTGCTTTTGGGGTACACTTTACAAAAGCACAGTCTCTTCCCAGCCACTCTGATTCCGTATTATTTGTTGCCTCAACGTTTTTGGAGGACAAGTTTCTGGTAGAAGCAAAGGTTTTTTGCGAAAAAAATAGTAATGGTGTAAAAAAATACCAGGCAAGTGGATTTAAAGATTTAAATGGTGGTAATACGATTATGTATCATTTTGTTCCGGGTGTAATCTCAATGGCAATGCGGTTTGAGATTGCGGACACTTTCGATATACAAAATATCAGGTATTCTATCATAGAAGGCATCGATTCGGTAAGGAGTACTGATCAGCCATTTATTAATGCTAAGCATGAGGGTAAATTTCATGTGGTCAATATCCAAGGTATTGAATGCGCCCAGAAATCTGTACTGGTTGAATTGTATGATTTAAGAAATCCTCAACTTCACATCAGGATTATGATTGGAACACAAACCGTTATACCTAAACCTGAAATGGCTTGGTTTGCCTACATGAAGGATAGTTCCTATAAGAATTTATTTACTGAAAAAGCATACGGTAGGGTCGGAGAATTGATCGGGTTTATAAAAACGGAGGTGCACCCATCGGCCTATTTTATTGAAATTAGAAGGCCAGGATTATTTTTTTGGCAAAATGGGGGCATTTTCCATCTTGATTTCAATAACAATTTCGAATTGATTGATACTACAGTAAAAAAGAATTCCCTATCTAAAAAGCTTTATGCAGATGGCTTTCGATACAGAATAAAAAGCTGGCTTGGCTTTCTGGAGTTGCCAGGCACTTATAGTATTTTAATCAAGTCTAATACAGCCGGGATAAAGGATGGAAGAATTGAATATAATGCAGGTGTTGTTTTGTCAAAAAGCACTTTCAAACTTCATTATACAAATAAGCAAATTTTAGTCTTGCTGATGCTGTTTGGGATTCCTATGCTGATAATGGGAGCCGTTA
>JAKFDY010000097.1:0-5062 GCA_036675885.1 Lacibacter sp.
TCATTGAAGATATACTGTTGCACCAGGCCGGTTTAAAATCGTGGATTCCCTTTTACAAAGAAACAATTGATACAAACAGCGGCATTCCTTCTGCACAGTTGTACACAAACGGACCGAGTGAAGATTATAACATTCGTGTAGCCGATACCTTTTACATGCGGAATGATTGGCGTGATACCATGTATCAGCGCATCCTGCAAAGCGAAATGGGACCAAATGGTAAATATGTGTACAGCGATAACGATTTTATTTTTTTGGGGAAAGTTATTGAGCAACTAACAGGTATGACACTCGATGAATATGTTCGTAAAACATTTTACGAACCATTGCATTTAGAATCATCAGGATTTCTGCCGTTACAGCGCATGCCCGTTAACCGAATTGTACCAACTGAACATGAAGTGCAGTTTCGTCGGCAGTTATTAAGAGGCGATGTGCATGATCCCGGTGCAGCGATGTTTGGCGGTATTGCAGGACATGCAGGTTTGTTCAGCACAGCATACGAGCTGGCAGTCATCATGCAGATGCTCAACAATGGCGGAACAATTGGTCAGTATACTTTTTTTAAACCGGAAACCATACAGAAGTTTATTGCTTATGGTAGTCCAAATAGCAGAAGAGGTTTAGGCTTTGATAAACCGGAGAAAGATAATGCAACTCGTAAAGATCCTTATCCTGCATTAAGTGTGTCACCTTCTACATTTGGTCATACAGGTTATACAGGCACAGGTGTATGGGCCGATCCTGAGAATAAGATCGTGTACATTTTCTTAAGCAACCGTGTATATCCCGAGGGTGGAACAAATACAAAATTGCTAACGATGAATGTGAGAGGGAAAGTGCAGGATGCGATTTATAAAGTGTTGTTGGAGAAATAGTTCATTTATAATTTGCCTGCATCATTTACTCTAACCCTTCGATCATGTCGAGGCACGAGACTCTGTTTCGTAAGTATGTTGCAATTACTCAGATGAAATGTGACTTGAAAATTATTCAGGGATGTCTCCATCGTAAACATCATGCACTCCGACAAATAATGCTTCGATTAGTTCATACTAATCAACATTCTTTTCTTATCCAACTTCTAATTTCTAATAAAGAATATTCTTAATAGTAGCAAAGCCAAATAAATAATGGATAGAATATGAATGAAGTTGAATATCCGCCTTAATGAATTTTATCTGGAACCTTCAACCATTTTTATTGGCTTCCAATACTCCCAACCAATTGTGTTATATGGGTCAAGGTTTAGGTTCTCGTCCGCCTTATATTTTGAATACATTTAAAAAAGGATTTTCAAAAGATATCCTGCTACGACTATGTATCCGAAGATGGTTAAAATTTGGCTCATTAAGTTCGCTTTTTATTGGTGGTGGGCTTCTCATCTAACTTCAACTTCATCAACAACTCCACAATTTCTTTCTCTCTCGTCCAAACAATAAAATGATTTTCTTTTTCGAAAGTGGTTACAAAAACAGAATCTGTTTTCGTGAGCATCTGTTGGGTGTAAGCCACATTGCTGTAAGGAACAAGCATGTCTTTTGTTCCGTGTAAGATATAAACAGGACAAGTGATCTTTTCATACTCCGGTTTCATATCAACCAGGTCTTTCTTCAAATACCACAACTCTTCATTACTTGGCCGCATAGCACCGGGCACTAAATAATTCAACGGTGTTTTAAATAGGATGGGCCGCCACTTCTCCGGCTTTTCTGCCACAGGGTCTTGCGAACCTGCAAGTATCACTAACGCTTTTGTGTACTGTGGTCGTGCTGCTCCGAGTTTGATCGTCATTGGTCCGCCAAGGCTATGCCCGATAATGATAAAAGGCTTGTTGTTATTAACAGAATCCATCCATGCACTGATGATCTTTGTTTGCTCAGTAAGATTCATGGCATTGCCAAAATCACTGTAACCAAAACCCGGTCGATCAATGGAAATAATTCTGTAATGCTGTAATAATTCTTTGTTGCGTAAGTAAGCAGCAAATGCATCCCAACTGCCGGGTGTGCCATGTACAAATAACAAAGTAGGTAATGTATCGCTCCCCGTTTGTGCGTAATGCAATGGAAAGCCATTGATCGTCTTAACAGGTGTTTGTAGTTGCACGCCTGCTTCTTCAAATTGCAGTTTGGCTTTACTATCACTCATGCGCATTTTCATACAGCTTTGCGCCATTATAAGCCAGAGCAGTAAAATAATTCCGAGAATCATAAAGGAGCGTTTCATCCAGCGGGGCATAGTTAAAAAGGTTCAACTTAATAATACTTCTGCAGGAATTCCAAACTCTTTATGCAGCAGCCTTGCTGTTTGCAAGGTTAATGATTTACGTTTACTAAGAATGGCAGATACATGACCTTTTGAACCAATTTTACCAACAAGGTCTTGATTCTTTAAACCCTTTTCCAGCATTTTCAATTTTACCACATCAATAGGGTCGGGCTTGGCAACAGGAAAATGTTCATCTTCATAATTTTTTATTAAAATGAGTACCACCTGTAGTTTTTTACCTTCTGTTGTGGAGGGTTTAATTTTTTTATCAAACCGGGCATCAGCCCAATTTAAATATTCCTGGTATTGTTTTTTTGATTTGATCGGTTTCAGTTCCATGTTATTTTATTTTTTTGGTTGAATACGGGCAACATCGATCAGTTCATATTCTTTGTGCGTGCCAAACCATTTTATCTGAATTACTTTATACTGAAAAACAATACGCACAACCAGCCTGAATTTGTTTCCCATGATGTTAAAGACAACTCTGTCATCCGATACAATACTGGCGTTGCCGTAAACTGTTTTCAATTCGTTGAAATTCTTAAAATTACTTCTCAGCAGTTCATAATACCATTCTTGTAATGCAACAGCCGCCTGTGGATAGCTTTTGCAATAGGCCAACAAGGATTGACGGTTAATGATATTAAACATTCAGTTGAAGTTACAAAAGTTTTCTTTAAGAAAACTTTTTGATATGGTTCAGATCGCTTTTCCTGTGCTGCTCTCCAAACAAAACCCCAACTATCGTCGGGGTTTTGTTTGCTTATGCATTATCATTTTGAGGCGGCGGATCTTTTTTCTTTTCGATCTGCGGCCTGTTTTGTTGAGGTGGTTTGTTTTGTGGCGGACGTTGCTGCTGCGGACCACTCTGCTGTTGCGGAGGTCTTTGCTGCTGTTGTTTTTGTTGTTGTGGCGGACGTTGTTGTCCTTGTCCACCTTGTTTATTTTGCTGACCGCCCTGTCCCTGTTGGCCACGTTGCTGTTGTGGTGGTCGCTGTTGCTGCTGTTGTTTCTGTTGTTGTGGCTGACGTTGTTGCCCTTGCTGTCCACCGCCCTCTTGTTTCTGTTGTTGTGAACGCTCTTTGTCTTTACGTTTTTTGCTGTTACGTTCCAGTGTGCGTAAGCTGATCTGTCCAACCAACTCCACATGTGCATGTTCTTTCTCTTCCGCTTTTGCAGGTGAAAGTTCAACTGCACCCAACTCATCAGGTCGTTGACCCTTCACATTCATAAACCTGATCTCCTTTACACGCTCAATAGGAACCGGGTATTGTTTGTTGCTGTCGGGTAACACATACCACATCAGGTTTTTGAAAATATCTTTTTTAATGAGTTGTGCGGTACCACGGCTAAGCTCCAGCGTATCCGCATTATTCGGGAACTGCTGCAACGCATCGAGGTACGTATCCAATTCATAATTCAAACAACATTTCAACCTGCCGCACTGGCCGCTGAGTTTTGTTTGATTAATGGTGAGGTTCTGGTAACGGGCAATGGTAGTGGTAACACTTTTAAAATCGCTGAGCCAGCTGCTGCAGCAAAGCTCACGACCGCAACTGCCAATGCCACCGATCTTCCCCGCTTCCTGGCGAATACCAATCTGCTTCATCTCCACCTTTATCTTGAATTCACTGGCATATACCTTAATCAGTTCACGGAAATCAACACGGTCTTCGGCGGTGTAATAGAAAGTTGCTTTACGGCCATCGGCCTGGAATTCCACCTCAATCAGTTTCATATCCAGATTCAGCTGAATAATAATAGCCCTTGCTCTTACCTGTGTTGGTTTTTCCCGTTCCTTGGTTTCTCTCCATTTCTGAAGGTCCATTTCGTTAGCCCGGCGCATGATCTTTTTAATATCCGGGTTATCTTCCTTCACGCCTTTTTTCTTCATCTGTAAACGCACCAGTTCACCGCTGATGTTTACCATACCCACATCAAAACCACTTACACCTTCCACCGCCACCATGTCGCCTTTGGTGAACGTTTGCAAGGTATTGTTGCGGTAAAATTCTTTCCGGCTTCCGTTGTTGAATGTTACTTCCACAAGACGGCAATCGCTGTCGGGGTCGCTGAATGGCAGGTTTGCCAGCCAATCGTGCACATTTAACCGGTTACAGCCGCCTGTGCTGCAGCCACCGTTGCTTTTGCAACCGCCCGGTTTACCCGTACTACAACTTGTACAACTCATTATTATGAGAGATTAAAAAGTTAATAAATAAGAAGAGAGGGATGGGGGCAAGCAGCAGAATGTAGATTAAGCAACGGTTGCGTCGCATGCCGAAGTTTGTATTCAGCATCGAGACCAAAGGGTCTCGACTCTCCTCAGTTCATATCACTACGGAGCAATAAAATGCTCATAAGAGTTGTAATATGTTGAAGTGAGTGACACAACGAAGTTGATTAATGATTCAAAAGCCTGCACACAAAATCCTTCTTCACTGGTTGACCTTTTCTGTTCTCAAACCCTTTACCACAGGTCAATTCAATCAAAAGTAAGGATTTATCGCCAGACCTATGAGGTTTGCCGGGCAGCATCGGCAGGGCTGCAAATCTTATAGGTCTGGCGCACTCAACTCCTCACATCCAACACATCCCTTAACCCATTGCCCAGCAGGTTAAAGGCCAGCACCAGCAGCATAATGGCAATACCCGGCGCAATGGCCAGCATGGGATTGTTAGTGATGATGAAATTGTAATTCTCTTTGATCATGAGACCCCAGCTGGGTTGTGGTGCCTGCACGCCCACACCCAGGAAACTCAAACCGGCTTCAATGACGATGGCGCT
>JAKFDY010000098.1:0-9743 GCA_036675885.1 Lacibacter sp.
TTATTCTTTTTCTTTCTTTGAAATTGATCCATATTCATACAGTATATTAAGTGTTCCGTTTTTTATTAATTCATTTCCCTACCCATGAACAACCAATTTCCACAAAAGAAAAAGAGCATGCTCTTTTTTAAATGTCTCCCCGCTGTACTTGCCACCACGTTTTTCCTTTTAATATTTGCCGTTACGGTGAATTGGTCCCAGGCAGTTGCAGGATATTTCTATAAGTATAATAATTACCCGCTGAAAGAAATCCTTATAAATTTTGCCGCTTTCAGTAGTTTATTATGTATTTACTTTTTGTGGCGGACGAATAAACACAAAAAATATATCAACATACACCGGGAAATAGAAAATAAGCTGGTTGCATCGCAGCAGCAGATGGAGATGATCCTGAACAACAGTTCCACTATTATTTATACGGCCAGCCCTGTTCATCATATCACCACCTACATCAGTGCCAATGTTACTATCCTTCTTGGTTATGAGCCGGAAAATTTTTATGAACCGGATTTCTGGCTGAATATTATCCATGAGGAAGATGTTCCGGAAATATTGTCTGTTACACCTGCGCTTTACGAAAAAGGCATGTGGGAAAACGAGTTTCGTGTAAAACATAAAAACGGGAACTGGCTATGGATATTTAACAGGATACAGGTAATGAAAGATGAAAACGGCGTACCTGTGGAACTGGTTGGTTCCTGGCTGGATATTACGGAACGAAACGAAGCAAGAGAAATCATCCGTAAAAACCAGGAACTTTTTCGTTTGGCCTCCCGGTCAACGAAAGATATTATTTATGACTGGAGCTGGCAAACCAATACCATGTGGTTTAGTGATGAAATTTTTCAGTCGTTTGGATATAAAAAAGACCTGGAGTTTATTAACCTGGAATGGTGGGAAAAAAGGATACACCCCGAAGATCATGAGCGGATCATGGCTTCGGTGATGGATTGCCTGGAGCAGAAGCTGGATAGCTGGAAGGGTGAGTACCGTTTTCAGAAAGCAGATGGCAGTTATGCTTTTATTTTCGACAGAGGGGTTATTGTATATTCTGAAAAAAAACAGCCACTCCGGTGGGTGGGAACCATGTCGGATGTGTCGGTCATAAAAGAAATAGAAACTGAACTCAGGCAGGCTAAAGAAAAAGCGGAGGAATCGGCCTACGCAAAAAGCGAATTTCTGGCCAATATGAGTCATGAAATACGTACACCTTTAAATGGTATTCTTGGTATGACTGAACTGGCCCTTGAATCTGAATTGACAGCTGAGCAAAGACGTTATCTTGAAATTATTGAATCCTCGTCGGAAACTTTGCTGTTCATCATCAATGATATTCTTGATTTTTCTAAAATTGAAGCCGGTAAGCTGGAGCTCTCACCCACTGCTTTTTCAATGCGTGATGAAATTCCGAAAGGGCTGCAGGCACTGGGGTTGAAAGCTTCAGAAAAAAATCTTGAGTTTATTTTCACCCTGCAGCAAAATGTACCCGATCTTTTTATTGGCGACTTACAACGCCTACAGCAGATCATTACCAACCTGGCTGGCAATGCCATTAAGTTTACTGAAAAAGGTGAGGTGATGGTGCGGGTGCAACTGCAATCTGCAGTAAACGATGAAGCCACGCTGCATTTCACGGTTTCTGATACGGGCATTGGTATTCCTGATAGTAAACTCGCTTCTATTTTCGAAGTATTTACGCAGGCCGACAGTTCTACCAGCCGTCGATTCGGCGGCACCGGACTGGGGCTTGCCATTTCAAAAAAACTGGCGGAATTAATGGGTGGCACTATTTGGGCAGAAAGTAAGGAAGGGAAAGGAAGTTCTTTTCATTTCACCATTAAATTAAAATTACAGGCCCAACATAGCCAACCACGCTTTATACCTGCACCTGTACTTGATGGCATCCCGGTTCTGGTTGCTCAAAGCAACAAATCGACCCGTGATTATCTGCAGGAAGTACTGAAGCATTTTGGTATGAAACCGACTCCTGTAAGTACCGGTGAACAAGTATTGAGTGAATTAAAAAAAGGTATGCAGCAGCAACTGCCTTACCGTGTGCTTGTGCTCGATACAGATTTGCCCGGCATTTTAGATGGTTTTGATGTTGCTGGTTTGATACAGCAAAAAGATGAAATTTATGATATCAATATCATTATCCTGAGCATGTCGCAAAAGGCCAGTGACCGGGAGCGCTTTGCCCGCCTGGGTGTAACGGATTTTTTATCAAAACCTTTCAGCCAGAGCGATCTGCTCGATCATATTCAAAACACTTTAATAACAGGTAAACCAATAGCCAAAGAAGAATACATAGACATAAAAGCAGCCACATCACCCTTTTTACAAAATGGTCAACTGAAAATATTGCTGGCTGAAGATAACCTGGTGAACCAGGAAGTTGCAAAAACAATGCTGTGCAAAATGGGCCATACAGTTGTGATTGCCGGCAACGGCAGCGAAGCAGTAGCAGCCATCAGTAAAGAGGCATACGACCTTGTATTGATGGATGTGCAGATGCCGATGGCGAACGGTTATGAAGCTACCCGGGAAATACGGGCCATGGAAAAACAAACCGGGCAGCATACCCCCATCATTGGCCTTACAGCCAATGCTATGAAGGGTGACCAGGAAAAATGCCTCGAGGCAGGAATGGATGATTATATGACCAAACCCATTCGCCTGAAAGACCTGCTCGCCAAAACAGCTGGTATAAGAAGAGAACCCTCAACGCCTGATTTGGCTGAAGCACCGCACAGTCATGCTTCAGTCATTGATCTGGAAGCGTTGCTTAAAAAATTAAACGGAGATAAAGGACAGCTGAAACATATATTGCAATTATTCCGGGAAGAAAGTTTTTCCCTGCTGCATGCTTTTGAAAAAGGGATGCAAAACCAACAAGAGGAAAAGCTATTGGAAATCTGCCACACACTAAAAGGTATGTTTTCCACCGTTGAAATGCCGTTGGCGGGACAGACCGTACAACAACTTGAAGCAGTGGTGAAGGAGAAAAAAATGCAGAACGTAAAAGAGCAATTAATTGTTTTAAGAAGCCAGGTGAAGGAAGCCTCAGGAGAAATGATGAATATTTAATCTGGCAAACACAGTTGTTAGAGCTTAAAACTGACCGTCCATCAAAAAAATGCAGAAGGGCTCAGAAGCAAAAAAAATTACATAACCTGCCTTATTAAATTCCATAATGTTTATCAATAAATATTTTAACGGTGCGGCTTCAGCAATCTTATACCTGCCAATGTTCAATACAATTCCAGGTAGCCTCTGATTTTTGTGAAACTACCGGGCTTCGTTTTCTAATAGTCCAATCATACTTTTTAACTCATCTTCATCAGCCTGGTAAGTAATTTTCTTTAACTATTTTATAAACAAAACGGTAAGCTTTAACAGCTTTGATACTCACCCCTTCTGTCAAAAAGAATTCACATTTCATCTTATTAGCTTCTCTTCGTTTGCCGGGTCTGTTTTTATTAATCAAGATCGCTATAACATTTTCCATAATAGCCTTGTTGAAAGAAAAAGAACTCCGATCTGCATCCTGCATTTTTCTGGTTCCCCCTTCAAAGTATATTCTTTATAGCCCGAATGCACTTAAGGAACAAGATCGGACAGAAGTAGAATAAAATGCAGCAAATGCCTCTTTGCGATTTGCTGTACTGATGGTGGTTTTACAGCTATGAATTATGGTTATTTGAAAACTTGATACAGGAAACCACGTATATCGTTTAATCTTTTACAAAAGCAATTGCATTTGCCGATTATCAGCAGTAAATTTGAATAAACAGGTATCCTTAGAAAACACAATGCGCTGGCCAAATCAAAATTTCAACAACATCAGAAAATGTTTTTGATGTACTGCCTGATTTCCCTCCTTTGTTTTTCTGGTTTATTTGTTTCAATTATTTAAGTAAAGTACCCATTATCTCCATGAAAACAACTGTACAATTTTTGTTGTACATATACCTGACTCTATTTGTACATTCCCAAAGTACAAAGGATCTTCCTTCACCCGCAGCCAACCTGCAAACATTAGCAAACGGGAGTTACGTTATTCCTATGGATACAAGCTTGCAGAAAAATGCTTCGGGTTATTTCAATCTGCGGTCTTACGGTCTTGTTATACACCTGCTCAATAATAATGTAAAAATTAAATGGGTAATTAAAGCCGGTAAGTCAAAAAACGGTATTGACTTTTCCGGAACTGCTGAAAAAATATTGCCTTCGTCGGCTTCGGCTGCTACTTGTAATTTTATTGCCGGGCCTTTTGTAATTGCTGCAGCTGATACAACAGGTGTTGCCGCCCTGGTACAGACCTTTTATACAAATAACAGTTTATCGGGTAACGACCGCCCTGCTGTGTACAAATTAACAGCCGAAGCATCTAATGTTGATATACGACACGATCTCACTGGCTTTATACCAAAAGTGGCGATACTGAACGATGGGGGTAATGCTGCTATTCATTCGGGGTATCTTCAAAATGCCGCCGTTCCAAGCGGGAATTACCAGATTGCAATGGCCACCGATCTTATTTCAAAATGTTACACATTTGCTTCTGAACCGCATGCAGATACAACTGCGATCAGCAGTTCCAAGATTGATGCCGTGAAAACATTTGTAACATACGGCGGAAATTTTCTTGCACAATGTGAGGCTGTACTTTCATACGAAAACAGAAGTAATGGTTATTTTCAATCAACAACCGGTATTTCAAAAATCAACGGTAACATCTCCCCTTCATCATTATCTTATCCCAATGCCGATCTTTCTTTTTCGCAGTTCCAATGCGATTTTGATATTTCCCAGGGGGGAAGTGTCCGCAACTGGCAATTGGTAGAGTTTGGAGCATATAAAAATAATGCACACAATCATGCAAATAACACAACGGGAAGCGTTCCGGTAGGCGCAAGTGTTTCGAAGTTAAATTCATCGGGTAATGCAGGAGGTCTTGTTTTTTATATCGGAAACCACGAATTTTCTTCTGTTACTACCTACACTTCTATTTCCGGCATACGCATGTATATGAATGCTGTACTTACACCAGTGAGTTTAAACCTTGATTGCAGCATTGGTTCAACACACATGTATGTACTTCCGTTGAAAACAGAACAGTTTAATGTAAGTCAGAAAGACGGATATGCTGAATTAAGTTGGGTGTCTTACGATTCTTCTTCAGCTACACGGTTTGTAATTGAAAAAAGCAATAATGGAAGAACCTATCATCAAACAGGTCTTGTTACTTCCGGCACGGCGGGTACTGGTTCTGCTGCGCAAATGGTTTATACCTTCAGGGAACCTGTTCGTGCTGCAAAAGGCAGCCTGCTTTATTACCGCCTGCGTTCCGAAGATAACAACGGATATTCTGAGTATTCTGTGGTGCGTGTACTTAAAGTGACTGAAACCTTTGATTTTGTAAATGTATTTCCCAACCCGGTTGTCAGTCAGTTACAAGTTAGCTTGCCTGCACAATGGAAGGGGAAGCAGATCTTTTATGAGCTGGTTGATCTGAATGGTAAAACAGTGGCCCGTTTCAATGGTACTGTTAACAGTAATAAGCAGCAATTGAACTTCAGCCATATCGGGAAAGGGTATTACATTTTGCACATCAGTTGTGACAGTGAGCAAGTACACAAAAAAATACTTAAAAATTAACCTGTTCAACTTTAAATCTGTCCATGTTTCAGTGACAATTCTCTTGCATTTTTTGTTTATTCACTTTATCAGAAGAATAATAGCCTGCTGACATCCTTTTGTAGGCAGAGTACTATCATTGCCCGCAATTTAATGAATTGCGGCCTCTTATTATCTTAATCCATTTGATCATCTGTATCGTCCGCATCAGTAAATAGTATTTAAAAAGCGGAGGCGGCACACAAAGGTGACGGCATTTGCAGAACGCTTGGTATTGCAAAATGAGCTGACCAAAGACCACTGACAATGAAACAGAGGACAGCTAACTGAGTCAAAAATTCTTTATATCATTTTTTTTTGTAGCCAGAACTATTATTGTCAAAAAATGATTTTGTCGAATGACTCAGGAAAATTCCAAAACAGGCAATGAACAAAGTAATTATACCCTGACGATCAAATATTATGATTGCCAAACTAAATACAGCAAGCCTTCGGTTAATATTTCTCTTCCCTGGTTTCCATGCAGCTCATTTATCCTCAACAATAAACGCCTGAATTAACTTTCGTTGGAGAATATTTACTAATTACATACAATTGAATGGCATACGTAAACCAACCAGACGATATAACCTATCTTCTTAACGTCATTAATCCGCTCAATCGCTGCCAACATCTCACTCATTGCCAAGTTAGAATTTCATCTTTGTGGTAAACAGTAGTTATTGTTTCAGGTCTTCGAAACAATCAGCGTTTAGCTATGAGTATCAGGCGGTGTTTTAGAGCAATTGGTCAGAGTAGTACAAACAGTACCTGTGCTTAAAAAGAAAGCCGGATAAACATCCAGCCTTCCTTAACCTGTTAAGAATAAAACTTAATCTATGAGATAAGAGTAATATACAAAAAAAACCACATTTAAAAGCAGCTTTCGTATAAATAACGTGTCGGGCTGCCAATAACTTAAATCTTACTCAACGATAAAAAAAGCAGCTCCAAAAAAGCCGCTTTGATGAACGGGACTGCTACATCCCAATATTTTATGTCAGGTATGTATTGACTAACTGAACATGAGTATTCGCTGCAAAGCGTAACCATCGCACCAGCCTTGCACTATGTAAAAGCATAGGGATTTCGACGTGTCAACAAGTTAGGAAATAAAAATGAAAAATGAAAGTAGTATCAAAAAGTAACATACGCTGCGCTGATTCTGTTCCGCAAAAGCAAACGGACTTTTGATGAAACATTCATTCGGCTGCATTGAGATCAGTGTATATTCTTTGCCGGCTAGCAGTCGAAGCGGGGTAAAAATAAATTCAGATACCAACAAACCGGAGGTTTGGTATTTCATCTAAGTGTATTTACGAAGTATAACTACAAGCACCTGCTCGCTAAAACTGTTTAATATTGCCTGTCCTTTTTACCCAATAAATTTCACCGCCGGTCATGTTTCACTGTTTTCTTCTCCGGAGTAAAGAACATACAACATATAGGGCAGCATTGCTTTTTGACGACAGGATTATTGTATTTTTTGCAACCATTTTAAGTGCATCCTGGAAGCTTTGAGTACTATCCATCGCTATATCAGCAAGGCATCTGCTTGCCTGACAATTATTGTTGCGTTGCTTGTTTTATACGGCTGGCAGACCAACAGTGTGGTGCTCAAACAGGTGTCCCCTCAACTGATTGCAATGAACCCAGCCACTGCGGTTGCGTTTCTTCTTACAGGGCTTTCCTATCTGCTATTGTTACTGATTCCTTTTCCTGCAACGTATCAGCGATTAATGATCGGCAGCACTGCCTCTCTCGCTTTATTAATTGCGCTATTTAAATTATTTGCTGTTGCCGGCATCTGCGATACCGGAATTGACCGTTGGCTTTATGCAGATAAAATCAACAGTACACTTTATCACGCTCTTCCCAACAGTATGGTGCCGCAATCGGCCATCGCTTTTGTATTTACAAGTATAGCCCTGCTCCTGCTCAATAACCGGCGAATCACTGCGTCGCAGTATCTGAGCCTGCCGGTTGCACTGATGGGGTTACTTTCTGTTATCGGCTATACCTATCATGTTTCAACGGCTTACCACGCCACTACATTTGTTCCAATGTCGTTTCATACCGGTATTTGTTTTTTAGTGCTGTCCACGGCCCTGTTGTTTACTAAAAACAAGGATGGTTTTATTGGCGAGATCACAAACCCGCATGCGGGAGGCAAAGCAGCCCGCTTTCTTTTTCCCGCATGCATTGTCGTACCATTTGTACTGGGGCTTCTTATTGTGAGTGCGGTATTGAACGGAGTCGTTTCTATCGTTGCAGGTGTATCAGTTCTGGTTACGGCAATCACACTTGTTTTTGGTTTTATCATTTGGGTAACAGCACGCCTCATCAACAGATCTGAATCGGAACGGTTAAAAGAACGGGACGCCTCTACAGAAAAGCTGCAACAGTTTAACCGGGACCTGGAAAACCAGGTAAAGGAACAAACCCGCCTTATTGTTGAACGGGAACAATATTTCCGTTTGCTGCTTGAAAATATACGGGAAGGTGCTCAGATCATCAGCTATGATTGGGAACATCTTTTCGTTAATAAATCGGTTGCTCAGCAACACAATTTTGAAGATGAAAAAAGTCTGCTGGGTATAAAATTAAGCGAGCAATACCAAGGCATTAAGGATGGCTCTGTTTTTACCACGCTGCAAACCTGTATGCAGAAGAGGGTTGCCAAAAGACTGGAATATGAACATGATTTTCCGGATGGCAGCAGAAAATATTTTTACTTAAGTATTCAACCTGTGCCCGAGGGGTTGTTTATTTTATCAACGGATATCACCGAACAGAAAACGGCAGAAAAAGAATACCGTGAAACACAGGAGCGTTATCAAACACTTATCAATAGCGTGGATGGTATTGTATGGGAAGCCGATATAGAAACGCTTGCTTTTAGTTTTGTAAGCAGGCAGGCAGAGCGGTTACTTGGTTATCCCGTTGCGAGTTGGACCACCAGCCCCAATTTCTGGAAGGATCATATTTATGAAGAAGACCGCCAATGGGCAGTAGATTACTGCACTCTCTGTATACTTGAGCAGAAAGACCACCAGTTCGAATACAGGATGGTCGCTTCCGATGGCCGGATTGTGTGGATGCGTGATATTGTATCGATCCGCATACAGGACAATAAACCCGTGATGTTAAGTGGTATTATGGTAGATATCACTGAACGAAAAAAAATGGAGCAGGAACTTTCAGCTAAAATGATTTCGCAGCAAAAACTGATCACCGAAATAACCATCCTTGCCCAGGAAAAAGAACGCCATCAGTTGGGGCTTGAACTGCATGATAATATCAACCAGCTTCTTTCAGTGTCAATGCTTTATCTGGGAATGATCAAAGTAAAGGGAACAATAGACATGACTATTGTGGATAAATCATATTTGCACCTTCAAGAAGCCATCAACGAAATCCGCAAGCTTTCACATTCACTGGTAGCTCCGTCACTTGGCCAGAATGGTTTGAAAGAAGCAATGGAAGAACTTGTGGAAAGTGTAAGAGAGTCAAATAATATTTCCGTCCTGTTTTTTGCAGATGATAACTATCCCACCCCGTCTGTTGATAAAAACAAGGAGTTGATGCTCTACCGGATTGCCCAGGAACAACTAACCAATATCATCAAATATGCAGATGCCAGCGAGATCAGTGTTCACCTTAAGCACGTTGATGATCATATTTATCTCTGCATCAATGATAATGGTGTAGGGTTTAATGTTGATGAAACAGGCACTGGTATCGGGTTAAAAAACATCAACAGCCGGGTAGATTTTTATTCAGGGAAGATGCGCCTTACCTCTGCTCCTGGTGAAGGATGCACATTAGAAGTGTATATCCCCAACTAAGTTGCCCCCGTTCAGTAAACGGATGATGAAGGTCAGGAATTTAATTTTAGAACAAACACAATAGCAACTATACAGCACGAAACTTACGGACGGGCTTTATCCGGAGCCGATCGATCAACGTAACGGCTTTGAGGTTCCAAACCTGATGCATTGACTAAATTTACAAGTGCAATCGTACTATTGAGGTTGAGCTTCTTGAGAATTTTATGCCGATAC
>JAKFDY010000099.1:0-5090 GCA_036675885.1 Lacibacter sp.
TCTCGGAGAACTGCAGCTTTACTTTCTTTTTCTGTACACTCAGAAACAAATAATCTTTTGCTTCCTGTGCTTCAGTGAAAGCCTGCACCGGCTTCCCTCCTGTTCTTACTTTACTCACTGCTACAAGGAAACGTTCAAACTCGAAAGGTTTCAGCAGATAATCCGTTACATTCAGGTTAAACCCTTCAACTGCATATTCATGATAAGCAGTGGTAATGATCACAGCCGGAGGGTTGCTGAGTGTTTTCAAAAAAGCCATTCCTTTTAATTTCGGCAAATGAATATCCAGGAAAATAAGATCGGTGGTATTGTGGCGAAGCCAATCGGTAGCAAGCAGTGCATCTTTAAATGTTGCCTGTAATTGCAGGAAAGGTACCTGCAAAATATAATCCTTCAGCACTTTTACTGCCAAAGGCTCATCTTCAACAATAATACATTTTATTTCAGACATGGCTTGCAAGATTGATTTTTAACGTGGATGTAAACACATCATCGCCCTGTTCAACAACAAGACTGAATTCAGTATATAACAGTTCCAGTTGCCTGCGCAGGTTCGATAAGCCGATGTTTTCTTTTACAGTGCGTTCACCTGAAAATTGCTCCACCGAATTCTTTACTTCAAAATTAAGCTTACGTTCATTCACAGAAAGATGAATATGCACAAAAGGTCGATCCCTTGTTTCAGAAACGCCATGTTTAAATGCATTCTCCACCAATGGTATCAACAGCAACGGCGGCAGGGCTTGTTTCATATCCTCCACATCATGACTGAACCTGATCTGCAATGAATCATCATAACGCAGTTTTTCCAATTCAATATAATCGGTCATGATCTTTAACTCCTGTTCAATGGCAATATAAGCACCGCCTGTTTCATACAACATGAACCGTAATATCTTGGAAAGACGCAAGATTGATTCAGGTGCCAGATCGCTTTTATCACGTGCAAGAGAATAAATATTATTGAGTGTGTTAAATAAAAAATGCGGGTTGGTTTGTGATTTCAGATAATTAAGTTCCGCCTGTTGTTTTTCAATCAATAACTTCTGTGTTGACTGTTTTAATTTCACATAGTGATAAATATGACGCACAATACCAATGAACAAAACAGAAGCCATACTTAGCCCCATGTGGTAAGCCACTGCATCATCAACCGATTTAAATTCCTTTAAGGGTGTGTAAATACCCAGCGCAATACCAATAGCCCGCCATCCATACAATCCATAGGAAAAAAACATTAAATGCAGCCAGATAAATAAGAGGCCAAGCAATATACGTTTCCAGTTTAACCTGATCGATGGCAATGTATATTCCCATAAAATAAAATTGAACACTACCAGGTACACAATGTTCCAGAGATAGTTTGTTGAACGCATCACAAACTCATCGGGATATTTCATCAATACACTAAACATCCACATGCACAGAAAGGCAAAGCCCGTCCATACATAAAACATGATCAGCTTGCGGTTAATCGTTTTTTTCATCTTGCTATCAATCATTAAATATCGGTAAATCTTTCCCGTTTCGTTTTATCATCAACCGAACGAGGTTTTGCATCAACGAATGGAGGATACAAGGCTACAGTATTGAATATGCCGCATACTAAGTAAAAACCACGGTTGCCGGTTCCCTCTCCTGCTTTTCATTGATGATAGAGCTTCGTCTGTTGACGATGCTATCTGTAGCTTTTATGAATCAGCTACTCTTGTGCAAAATCATCAGCATTATGAAAAAGAATTTAACCTTCCTGTTTACATGTGTATTCATTTTTCAGTTGCATGCCCAAATTGAACCAACTGCCGGCAATTGGAAAACATGGTTCATTTCATCTGGTAAAGACTATCGCTTACCTGCTCCCTCTTCTAACAAAGAAGAAATTGCACAGGTACTTGCCAAACAACAACAAGCCGATGCGCAAACCATGCAACAGATCCTTTACTGGAATGCAGGTGCACCGGGTTATCGTTGGCAGGAATATATGTCGAAACTATGGATGACCGATACGGGCTACAACGGCATGCTCGCCAACATGCTGCTGGGCACTGCTACTTATGATGCAACGGTGGCGGCATGGGATACAAAGTATGCATACAAACGTGCAAGGCCTTTTGCTGTCAATGCAGGTATTAAACTGTTGATACCAGACCCCAACAGTCCATCTTATCCCTGTGAACATTCGGTGGCGGCTGGTGTGGCTGTTACTGTTATCTCTCATTTTTTTCCTGCATTAGCTGATTCAATGAATAAACTGGCGCAAACAGCCATGGCATCACGCATTGCAGCAGGTGTTTCTTTTGTAAGCGATACAAAAGCAGGTTTTGAATTGGGTAAACGCATTGCTGCAATAGAAATTGAAAAGACAAAAGACTTCACACCCAAGAAAGGATGGGATGGTAAACGTCCAACACAAGCTGGTTTATGGAATGGGTCGAAGCCTGCATTTGTGTTAGCAGGTTTGTGTAAAACGGTTGTGCTTGATAGCAGCAGCCAGTTTCGTCCTGGTCCGCCTCCTGATTTTGCAAAAGAAATGGAAGAGTTGAAAAAATTTAAACCAACATTCCGTTCCACTTCCAATGCGTTTTATTATGCAAACTCATATGATGATGTGTTAACGAAAAAAATGTTTGAATACAATATTCATCTCAATCCTCCCCGTGCAGCAAGGATGTATGCCATCAATGCTATTGGCATGTATGAAACATTTGTCTCCTGTTTTGATGCCAAGTATGCATACTGGGGTATACGTCCCGATCAATATGATACAACGTTTCGTCCGAGTTTATTTTTCACACCACCGTTCCCCGGTTATCCATCAGGTCATGCAACCATGGGAGCAGTGATGAGCGAATTGTATTCATATTTCTTTCCTGCCGACAAAGCTTATTTTGATAAACGTGCAAAAGATGGTGCAGAGTCAAGATTCCAGGGAGGCATTCATTTCCGTACCGATAATGAAGCGGGTATACAGTTGGGCAGAAAAGTTGGCGCTTACATTGTGCAGAGAATAAAGAACGATGGTGCTGATAATTGATTGAACAAAAAACATAAAAAATTTATCAGCCACTGTGAAAATGGTGGCTGCCTTTATTTCAGTCGCATTCTCCCCTGCTATTTGTCCCGATCACACCCTGAAACTATTGTTGAGGAAGTGTAGGTTTGTATTCAAACACATCACATGGCAACATTATCAAGCTTTACTTTTCTTTCTCTTGATGGTTATTACAAAGGATTGAATGAAGACATCAGCTGGCACCATCACGGCGAAGAAGAAGGACAATTTTCTGCTGACAGTTTACAATCAGAAAATATTCTTTTGTTTGGACGGAAAACATTTGAAATGATGGCTTCTTTCTGGCCCACTGAAATGGCCGCACAACAATTTCCTGATGTGGCAAAGGGAATGAACAAAGCCAAAAAACTTGCGGTGTCGAATACGGTTCAAAAAGTTGATTGGAGCAATACAGAAATTATTAGTGGCGATATCATTGCACAGATAAAGCAATTGAAACAAAACTCAACTAAGGATATCACTATACTTGGCAGCGGACAGCTATTAACTGCATTGGCAGCCGAAAATCTTGTTGATGAATATGGCATTATGATCGACCCGGTTGCCATTGGTGCAGGCAGTTCTTTGTTTAAAGGATTAACTACTCCCCTGCAATTACAACTTACCGGCACACGAACATTTAAAAGCGGTGTGGTATTGCACAACTATAAGGCGATGTGATCAAAAGTTGAGTTACATCTTTATTCAAGGGAAAATTTTCTGAAAAGGTTAGTCGTAATTAAGCACTAAAGCTAACAGTGTTTAGTTATTTAATTGCCCGTAACAGCTTAAATTTGAGCTTTGCAACAATTCAATCGACCAGACATTCAACCAACTAATGAGCTCATTAAAAGAAAAAATAGAAAATAGAGAAAACGGGTTACTGCTTTACAGTTTTGCTCCTCCAAAGATCACAACAGAAAAAGATAAACTACAGGTCATTGCAAACAAGCAGATCGATCGTATCAACAATCTTGCTATTGATGGTTTGATCTTGTATGACATCCAGGATGAAAGTCACCGTACAAATGAACAACGCACATTTCCTTTTATTCAAACGGTTCCACCGGAAGAATACTATCGGAATTATTTGAGCAGTATAAAAACGTCGAGCATTATTTACAAGAGTATCGCCAACCAAACAAGAGATACATTTAATGAGTGGCTGAATAAAAACAGTGATCTTGAAAACTTCGTGTTTGTTGGAGCATCATCCAGCCAGCAAATAGCAGAAACAAATTTTACTTTGACCGATGCGTATGATCTGAGAAGAGAGAATCATGATCATTTATTACTTGGCGGCATCACCATTCCAGAACGTCATTCAAAAAAGGGAGATGAGAACAAACGCATTTTCGATAAAACACAGAAAGGATGCAGCTTCTTTGTATCGCAATGCGTGTACAATGTGTACGAATCAAAAAATCTCCTCTCCGATTATTACTACGATTCGATTGATAACAACTACGACCTCCAACCCATTTTCTTTACACTCAGTCCTTGTGGCTCCATCAAAACTTTAGAGTTTATGAAGTGGCTTGGCATTGAAGTGCCGAAGTGGTTGTACAATGATCTGAGAAATGCAAAAGACATTCTTGATACTTCAATTAAAACATCCATTCTGATAGCTGATGAGCTTTTGGAGTTTGCTGCGTTAAAACAAATACCCATTGGTTTTAATGTTGAAAGTATTTCGAACAAGAAAGATGAGATTGATGCTGCAACTGAAATACTGACTACTATTGCAGACCGGTTAAAGAACGTTCGGGAAAAAGTGAATATGGAAAGTGTTGTTGTGGTTGAAGCCTGATGTTGCGAAACTTCTTTCCAAGCAAAACCTATTGATCGTAGATAAAATTGTTGGTGAACGAACGAGATAAAAATAACTCAAAAGACTCTGTAAGAAAACTGAAGTTTGTGGAATTGAGTAGGAAGGTAGCAATTAGTTTGCTACCTGTCCTCTCACACCACCGTACGTACCGGTCTGGTATACGGCGGTTTGTTAGAATAATATAATTTGATGTTCCGTTTTCCAGTA
>JAKFDY010000100.1:0-11268 GCA_036675885.1 Lacibacter sp.
AAATTAACTAGGATCTACCAGGAACAATGGCTGATCGTATTCAACAGGAGATTGATCTTCAACCAATACCTGCACGATCTTTCCTTTTACTTCACTTTCAATTTCGTTGAAGAGTTTCATGGCTTCAATGATACATACTACTTTACCCGGTGTTACTTCCGATCCTACTTCTACAAACAATGGTTTATCGGGTGATGGCTTGCGGTAGAAAGTACCGATCATCGGGCTCTTAATGGTGATATACTTGCTGGTATCATCAGTCTTGGTTGCGGCTGGCGGAGCAGCGGCAGCGGATAACGCCGCAGGTGCAGGAGCCGGGGCAAATGCCTGAGGGGCATGCTGAAACTGACCTGAGATAAGTGTTTGCTGAATGATCTCTTCTTTTTGTTTTATTGTAACCTTAAAGTCTTTTTCTTCGATGGTGAGTTCACTGAGGTTGGATTTGTTGACCAGTTTGATCAATTCCTGAATTTGCTTGAAATCCATGATCTTGAGGTTTAAAATGTTAAATAATAACGGGCGGCTAAGATAAGGGAATTAGATTCGAAATTCCCCGATTTCCTCAAAAATAGAGGCAAAACGGGTGATTTTCGGGCAAAAATCACCAAAAATCAAACAAAAACGGGCAGTTTTTAAAACTGCCCGTTTTGAGTATCTTACCCAGAAATCACTCTTTCACTCTTTCCACATAATCACCGGTTTTGGTGTTGATGCGGATCAGTTCGCCTTCGTTTACAAACAGCGGAACCATCACTGTAGCACCGGTTTCAATGGTGGCTGCCTTTAAGGTTCGGGTTGCTGTATCGCCTTTCATACCGGGTTCACTATAGGTTACCAGCATCACAATTTTATCAGGTAATTCCACCGTCATCGGTAATTCAGTTTCGGTATTGAGAAGTACTGAAACTTCAGCGCCATCTTTCAAAAACTGCGGTGCATCAATCAATGCCTCCTGAACCACGATCTGCTCAAACGTTTCATTGTTCATGAAGTTATAGCCCGTATCATCTTTATAAAGGAACTGAAAATCTTTACGCTCAACACGTACAGGATAAATGGTTTCACCACTGTTCCAGGTTACTTCAATGGAGCGGCTGTTATCAACACCCTTCAGTTTTGCCCACACTTTGGCTGCTGCACGGGCTGTTTTGTTTTCACCAAACTCTACAATTTTATACAAGCTGCCATCTTGCTTAATAATCATACCACGGCTGATGTCGGAAGTAGTTGCCATAAAAACTGGTTATTTAATTTGAGGCTGCAAATATAAGGCAACCGGCCCCAAAATTACGACTCCTTTTTAGAGTGCTGACATCGAAAGATTGGCAACTCTGCCCCCTTCCGTATCTTGCAAACATGAGAAATGTCTTGTTGATCCTCAGCCTTTTTACAGCAACACAGGTTTTTGCTGCGAACGATTCAATCCCTCAGCATTTAAAAAACCTGAAACTCCCGGATTTTAAATTGTTGTTGCCCGATAGTGTTACCAATTTTTATACTGAACAGCTGAGCTCAAAAAAGACAACCATCCTCATCAGCTTCAGCCCCGAGTGCGATCATTGCAAGCAACAAACAAAAGAGATTATTGAAAACATCAGGCTGTTTAAAGATGCGCAGATTGTAATGGCCACTACCCTGCCTTTTGAAATGATGAAGGCTTTTCATGAAGAATACAAAATCGCTTCGTATAAGAATATCATCATGGGCAGGGACGTGTTGTATTTTTTCCCGAAGTATTTCCTGAATCATTACCTGCCGCTCATTGCCATTTATAATAAAAAAGGTGAACTGCTGCATTATGCCGATGGCGGTTTGCCAACATCCGAACTCATCCGCTTAATGAAGGAATAAAAAAGCGAATCACTTTTGAACATGATTCGCCTCTTTGATAATAAGGTTGAATGATTGCGGGTTAATTGATCAGCATTTTTCTTTTTCTTTCTGCCAGGGAGTTGTAAAAAAGTTGAACGTAGTTGTTTTACTTTTTGTTTTAATGATGATCACTCCATTCTTACCTTTTGCCCCGTAGAGTTTTTCTGCACTTTCGCCTTTTATAACATTGATGCTTTCAATATTATCAGGATCGATCTTCCCAACTTCTTCATATTTGGTTTCCTTGCCATCTACGATGTATAAAATTTCTTCTGCATTGGTGCCATTGCCAAAACCAATACCAATGTTTGGTTTTTTAGTTGTGTTAGTTGATGCACCGGTTGCATAACCAACAACAGTTACTTCTTTTACTGAAGGTGCCGTTGCCAAGACGTTGGCTGGAACTTCTACATCTTTCAGTGTAACTGTAACAGGAACAGATTTGCCGGTAGCTGATACTTCTGTTACTGTTACCGTACCATTTACGTTTGTAACAGTAGAAACTTTTGCCGGTGCTGCAGGTGCCGGCGGTGGCGGAGGTGGAATTTTGCCATACTTCTTTTCATAAGCAGCTTCATTCTTTGTCCAGTCAGTTAGTTTTAATGCTTCAACAATGTTCTTCTTCTTATCCTTAACAATAACCACACATTCGCCAAGATTATCGGCAATTGTTAAATAGTATCCTTTTTCATTTAATGCCACAGCATGCGTTGGAGCTGTGGGGGCTACAACAACTTCAATTGGATCACCAGTCACTGTAGTGGTAAGGTTATATTTCTTTTCAACGGCTTCACGCTGTTCTTTAATTTCAAGATCGTACTTTTCAATTGTGCCATCTTTTAAGCGGATCTGAATTGTTTTCTTCCCATCTTCTTTTTTTACTTCAACTGTTTCAATATCGTTTGATTTAATTACAACAGGAGGTGCAGGTGGTGGGGGTGATACACGCTTATTGAGCTTGCCGTATTTCTTTTCAAAGGCAGCTTTTTCTTGTTCGTTGTTCAGGTTATAGGTTTCAGTTGTTCCATTCTTCAATGTAATAGTGATCATCTCCTGATCGTTGTTCTTCTTTACATTTATGTTCGTAATGTCACTTGCAGGAACGGTATCGTTCAGCAATGTTGTTTGCTGTGCAAAATCGTTACGTTTTTCTTTTTGTTTTACTTCCCTGAAGGCAAGTAAGAGCACTGCCACAAGCGGCAATACAAACAGGAAGCGGATGATCTGTACACGGGCAGATTTGATTTGATTCATCATGATGATTCGGTTTTTAAGTGATGAGAAATTAAAATTTGGTGCGATACTGTAATTGGTGTTTCCAACAACTTTCAGCAACAGGTATTGGTATTGTTTTTTATCAACGCCATCCTGCAATACTTTTTCGTCGGCAATAAATTCAAGATTTTGCCTGATGGCTTTACGAATAAGCCATACCGCCGGATGAAACCATAACAGCATACATAATACTTCGGCCAGCAGAATATCAATACTGTGTTTTTGTTTGATGTGTACAAACTCATGACGGATAATCTCTTTCAATTCAGCTTCTGTATGTAGCTGACGGTTGATATAGATACCATTATTAAATGAAAATGGAACGATCTGTTCATTCACATCAAAAAGTTTTACATCGCCTTCATTAAGTAATGTTGCATTTGTCTTAATGCGTTGCAAACTGAATAGCTGAATCAATATCCTGATACCCATGATCAACATACCTGTTACAAGTATGGCTATTGAAACAGTCCATTGATTCCATTCAAAACCCGGGCTGTTCAGTTGAAGATTATATACCGGTACCAGTTGTACAAACTGTGCTTCATCCAGTTCATGCCTGAACAGGAAATCAGTAATATTCATGAAAGGTATAGCAAAGCACAGCAAACTATACCCCACGAGGTACCAACGGTTCCAGTTGTAAAATGTCAGGCGTCGTAATACCAATTGGTAAAACAGGTACACAACCGCAAGGGCGATGGATACTTTCAGCAGATATTCAATGAGAACAGGCATCTTAACTTGATAATTTGAAAATTTGAAAATTGAATATCAGTTAATTCATCACTGATCATTCATTACTCATTATTTCTTTCCTTCAATCATCTCTACAATTTCTTTCAGCTCTTTTGGTGATAGTTTTTTCTGCTCCACAAAAAAGTTCACCAACTCTTTGTAAGAGTTTTCGAAATATTCTTTTACAAATCCATTCATGAATTTCTTTTTATACTCTTCTTCTGTGATAGCCGGTTTATATAAATAAGCATTACCAACCAGCCTGCTGGTAAGGTATCCTTTCTTCTCAAGATTTTTAATAGTAGAAGCAAGCGTTGTATAAGGAAGTTCAATATCCAGGTTGTCGAGAAAGGCTTTCACATTTCCTTCGCCATTACGCCAAACGGCCTGCATGGCTTCCTCTTCCTGTTGTGTGAGTTTTTCGAGCATGTCTACGAATTTTTCGTAAATCTACGGCTTTTTCGTAGAGTTCCAAATTTATTTTCTCCTGATTTGTTAACTGATTGACAAAACAAAGGCCGATCAAATTGACCAGCCTTTGTTTTAATGCTAAGGGTTGCAAACCTTTTATAAAAAGTAATAAACATCCGTTTTAGCAAGGTTGGCAACCTTCACTATTTCTCACACATTTCTTTCAGGTTACGTAACCCGTCTTCAAATTGTGTATTGAGTTGTTTGGTGATCGATGGCCCCATCAACCGTGCAACAGGAAAAGTGAATGCACCACTGTTGCGCCATACAACTTTTGTACCTCCATCAACTTCGGTTAAATCCCATGCATCAATTGCCTGCGATTTAAATGGTTTTAGAAATACCAGGTCGAAATTGATGGCTTTGCTGGGCACAGTTGAACGAACAGTTAAACTACCCTCGCCCACTTTTTTTCCATTCCAGTAATACTTATGACCCACATGCATCGGTTCACCGGTAATGGTCGATTGAGCATCGGGTTCCATTTTTGCCCAAGGGTTCCATTCACGGTAATGATTAAGATCAGCAATTTTGTTGTACACTTCGGCTGATGGTCTGCTAATGACCGTTGATTTTTCAACAAGGTACTTACCTGGCATTACAGCTGCTGCAAGTAACACAAGGGCAATAATGCCCAGGATAACATAGAGAATGATCATATTGGTTTTTTTTGGTTAGTTTAAAGATACTAATTCCTGTTTTGACATTTCGCCGTTCCTCCAATACCTTTGCGGCACTAAAAAATTTTTCATTCTTAATTAAATTGATGATCCATGAAAGTTACTGTTGTAGGTGCCGGTGCCGTGGGTGCAACCTGTGCTGATAATATTGCCCGTAAAGAATTGTGCTCTGAACTTGTATTGCTCGATATCAAAGAAGGTGTTGCCGAGGGTAAGGCCCAGGATATGATGCAAACTGCTACCCTGCTTGGCTTTGATACCAAGATCGTGGGCAGCACGAACGATTACAGCAAAACCGCCAACAGTGACGTAGTAGTGATCACTTCCGGTTTACCACGTAAACCCGGTATGACCCGTGAAGAATTGATTGGTGTAAACGCAGGCATTGTAAAATCTGTTTGCGAAAACATTCTGAAATTTTCTCCCAATGCCATCATCATCATCATCAGTAACCCGATGGATACGATGACTTACCTGGCATTAACTTCAACCGGTTTACCAAAGAACCGCATCATTGGTATGGGTGGCACGCTCGATAGCAGCCGCTTTAAATATCAATTGAGCCAGCATTTAGGTTGCTCTCCTTCTGATTTAAATGCAGTGGTTGTTGGTGGACATGGCGATACAACTATGATTCCATTGATCCGCATGGCAACATGGAACAGTGTTCCTGTAACAAAATTCTTAAGTGCTGAACAGCAAGAGAAAATCATTAAAGACACAATGGTTGGTGGCGCTACACTTACTGCGTTGATCGGTACATCTGCATGGTATGCACCAGGTGCTGCAGGAGCTGCATTGGTTGAAAGTATTCTGCGTGATGAAAAGAAACTCTTTACCTGTTGCGTGGCGTTGGATGGCGAATACGGACAGAAAGATATTTGCTTAGGCGTTCCAGTTACGATTGGTCGTAACGGTTGGGAAAAAATTCTCGACTTTGAATTGAATGCTGATGAGCAAGCTCTCTTTAATAAGAGTGCAGATGCAGTTAGAAATATGAATGATGTGTTGAAGACATTATAATTTATAACATATCTCAAACCGGATAGAACTGATCGTCCCGAAATTCTGCAATACCTGCAGAATTTCGGGATTTTTTTGTTGAATCAGGAGGCATCATCGGCAATTAAAGAGTCCGGGGCTTTTAACTTCTGTTTTAATTTGGTATATTTATATACACTAACCATCCTGTGGACATTCCTGCCTTTTCCAATTTCTCCTGTACTGACCTTACACACTATCAATTGCCCTGTTGTCACTTAAAATTTGGTTATGAGAACTCCACATGCGTTTTGGTTTACTTTAGTTATCACATGCCTGCAAACAGCAACAGTGCTTGCACAGGAACCGGCACAATTGCATAATCCCAAAATTGATCTTAACATTAGTCCCGTGCATAACCCGGCTATAAATCCGCAAACTAACCCGGGAATTAACCCTAAAATGAACAGCAACATTAATCCGGTGTTGAATAAAGAAATTAATCCGGTTGAAAATAAAACGATCAATCCAAAAGCAAATGAATCAATCAATCCGCTAAAGAATCAACTGCTCAATCCATTAATGTATAAACATCTCTACCCAAGCAGCAATTCGTGGAAAGGATTGTATATCTACAACGAAAAAGATAACCTCATCGGTTATATCACCAGGCCAACAAGGGATGTGTTGATTTGTTTTGATATTAAAGGAAACTGGACCTGCTACTATGTACTTACTGCGGAAGGAACCTACAACCATTTTGATATGAATGGCGATTGGACAGGCGACTATATATGCTCCGATTCAAACGCAGGGTTCAATGTGTTTAACAAAGAAGGAGAATGGACGGGAAAGCATATAAAATAACCGGTGCTTTAACGTAATTCTTTAGCCCAGCTTTGTGCAGTTGCTGCAATGGCTTCCACATCCTGCAACATCATACACTTGAAATGTTTTTTGGGGCATTTATCTCGGCCGATTTTTGAACAGGGTCTGCAACTGAGTTTTTCTACTTCAAACTTTGTGGTAAGTACAGGCGCATTGCCATAATAAGGTGCAACACCCAACAGCGGCACGGTGTTTCCCCAAACAGCAATAACAGGTTTCTTTAATGCAGCAGCAATATGCATCAACCCTGTATCATGTGAAATTACGAGCTTTGCTTTGCGTACAAGATCGGCACTTTCATTAATGGAGAATTTGCCACTGGCGTTGTAGATCTTAACCGGGTCAATGGCAGCAATTGCATCACCAGCCGCTTTATCATCGGGCCCACCAAGTAATACAATGGGGTGATGCAAGGAAGCACAAAGCTTTTGCAACTTTTCAACCGGTAATCGTTTGGTGAAATGAGCAGCGCCAATAACGATCGCTACATAACCAAGCGAGTGAGAATGCGGCAGATCGTCTTGTTTTATTTCTTCATCCTTCGGAATAAAATAATCCATTCCCTTGCCATCGTTCTTTACGCCAAACGATTTTACCGTTTCAAAATTCCGATCAACAATATGCACATTGGGCATGAGGTTGATCTTGAAATTCGTAAGCAGGAACTTTTGAATATTCAGTTTGTTGAACGAGAATGCTTTTACTTTTAATGTTCGTTTTATTCGAAGCGTTCGAAGGTTATGATGCAGATCAATAATGTAATCGTACTTCTCTTCCTTCAGTTCATGCATCAACAGATCCCAATCGTTGTTGAGATAATAAAATTTATCAACGTAGGGATTTCCTGCAATCACTTTATGAAAACTGAACTTGGTGAGGTAATGCACTTCTGCATCGGGTACCTGTTGTTTTAAACAACGTACAACAGGTGTGGTAAATACAATATCACCAATGGAACTGAAACGGATGATGAGGAATTTAGGCCCCCTCCGACCCCTTAAGGGGGGACTTGTAACAGCTTCACTATTGACAATTTCGCTATTCATCAAAAAACTTTCTATGTGTTACTAATTAAGGCAACATTTCTTCGCCTTCAATATAATTCAAATCTTTATGAAATGTTTCCTGAGTAAAATAAGCGGCTACTAACGTGATGGCCATAACAATTACACCTGTGGTGATTCCGCTTTTTGTTAAACCCCACCCCCAGTTTTTTTGAAACAGGTTCAGGAACATGAGATTGATTAAGGGCAATGCACCACGCACCATATTCGGAATAGTGGTGGCAGCAGTTGCACGCAAATTAGTACCAAACTGCTCCGCTCCCATCGTTACAAATATTGCCCAGAAGCCGGTACTAAAACCGAGCCATGCACAAATGGAATACATTGCTACATCACTGTTATTGATGGGAGAAAAGAATAGCACTAACCCAATAATGGTGAAGCCATAAAAAAGATACAATGCTTTCTTCCTGCTTTTGAAATACTGACTTACAAGACCAATCAAGATATCGCCTGTTGCAATAGCTGCGTACGCAAACATAATTGCACGACCGCTATCTATTTTTGAAGCACCATAAAATTCGTTGGCAAAACGGTTACTGAGATTTACAAGAACTCCAATTACATACCATGTTGGCAAGCCAATTAAAATGGCCAGCATATATTTCCTGAAGCGTGTAGCGTTATTAAAAAACATCAACACATTACCACGGCTTACGTTGGTTTGTTTAAGTTCTTTGAACATGCCACTTTCGGCAACGCTTACACGAAGCAGTAACAGACCAATACCTAATCCGCCTCCTATTTTATAACATAGCCGCCAATCCTGTGTGTATTGAAATGTGAAATAGGCAAACACTGCACCGAACAAACCAATACCGGCAACAAGTGATGTACCAACGCCACGTTTAGTTTTTGGAAGCAATTCACTTACCAATGTAATGCCTGCACCTAGTTCACCGGCTAAACCAAGACCTGCAACAAAACGTGCATACGCATACTGATCCACTGTTTGCACAAAGCCAGTTACAAAGTTTGCGATGGAGTATAAAAGAATAGAACCAAAGAGAACACTTAAGCGTCCCTTCTTATCACCAAGAGTTCCCCATAAAATTCCGCCGATGAGCAACCCCACCATCTGCCAGTTGATGATCTTCGTACTTGCAGAAATCATTGCAGCAGTGTCGGCTTTAGCGATGCCTAGTCCCATAAGACTTGGCTCACGCACAATGGTGAACAGCAACAAATCATAAATGTCAACGAAGTAGCCCAGCGCTGCTACAACTACAGCAAGGGAAAAAATAGAATGTTCTTTTTGGTTGGTCATATACAAGAAATATCAATCCTCGTTTGTTTTTGGTTTTTTAGCTCTTTTGCCAAACAAGAGTTTCCAGAATACAGGTGCAGTTGTAACGGCAATGATGATAATGATGATCAACTCAAGTTTATCTTTCAACTCAATGCCAAATTGGTTCTTCACCCATATCTGTAAAAAATGTCCGGCAAAAATCATACTCACCACCCAGGCCACACAACCAACAACATTATAGAAAACAAATTTCTTACGATCCATACCCACAATACCTGCAACAATTGGAGCAAAAGTGCGGATGAACGGAAGGAAACGTGCAAACACAATAGCACCGCCACCATACTTCTCGTAAAAATCATGCGCTTCATGGAGGTAACGTTGTTTAAACAGGAAATTATCTTTCCAGTTATACATAGCAGGACCAACCTTGCGGCCCGTCCAGTAACCAGCAAGATTTCCTAATATGCCTGCAGCTGATATAAGTGCACAGAGTACCAACAGTTCAAACCATTCGTTCTGCACACCGCCAAGGCCAATAACTTTTAAAAACTCACGTGCAAGGTTGCTGCTGTAAATACCTGCAACAAACAATAAACTGTCGCCTGGTAAAAAGAATCCGAACAACAAACCTGTTTCTGCAAAAATGATAAAGAGCAACAACCACAGCCCACCATATTTAATATAAAACATGGGGTTAAGAATATCTTTCCAGGTGAATTGCTTGTACAATTCAACCGTCATGCCTTCTTTAAGATCGGCCACTGCATATTTTTTAGGCTCGTATTCTTCACCTGCAAACGTAACAGAATCAATTCCATTAATGGTAAGTGTAATAGTTCCGTCTTTTGTGGTTGCATATTCTACACCATCAACCGTAAACTTATCGGCCGGCGCTTCGTACTGGTTAAACACCCGCACATTCACTTGTTTTTGTGCAGAGAGATTATTCACTCCTATCACTGCTGCTAACATCATCCATACCTGCATCAATCTTGTCTTCATGTTCAATTATCCTTTTATAACTCTGTTATTATTTGTTTGAAATTATGCTCCGTGTGCGTGGTCATGATGGCCGTGATCATGATGATGACTATGCCCGTCGTGTAATTCCCCTTCCCATTTACTTACTACCGATGTTGCCAAGGCATTACCAACCACGTTGGTTGCACTGCGGAACATATCGCAGAAATGATCGATGGGCAGAATAAGTGCTACACCTTCCGGAGGTATATTAAACATCGCACAGGTTGCCAATACTACCACTAATGATGCACGTGGCACACCGGCAATACCTTTACTGGTGAGCATCAATACAAGCAACATCACGAGCTGTGTACCAAGATCGAGTTGAATGCCGTATGCCTGTGCAATGGCCAAACTTGCAAACGTCATATACATCATACTGCCATCGAGGTTAAATGAATAACCAAGCGGCAATACAAACGCTACAATTTTATCCTTCACGTCTTGTGGAACAAAAGGTGACAGGGCAAGTCGAACGGCATCCGGATTTTCAAGTCCGATTTTTTTCACTGTATTCGGCTTCCACGTGCCTTCCGTCAAATCTTTAATTGCTCCATATACTGTCAAGCTTGCATCCGAAATCGCAGATCCAATGAAAACATCGGGTGCATCGGCATAATAATCACGAACGTTAGCGAATTGATACACGCCATTCTCGCGTGCCGCTTCCGTAACACCGGAACGAGCCTTATTCAACATAGTAAAAATCATATCCGACCCCGCGTTAATTTGCGCTTGCGCAACACTTTTCGCCAAAGCGGCGTTTTCCTGATCACCTGTAAACGTGGTAAGGAACGTTGCTTCAGGATTCGTGTATTTCAAACCGTCGGCAAATGCTGCGCGTCCCAACAGACCGGGACCTACGCGTGCACCGGAAATATGAGAAACCACATTCGTTTTTGTCAGAAGTCCTGCAGCTGCGCCTGCCAGCCATGCGGATTCTTCCTGTTTTACCTGATAGCTGGACAGGTTATCGCCGGTCAAATTCGTTTGTGTATTAACAAATTTTATTTTTGGAAATTCT
>JAKFDY010000101.1:0-26857 GCA_036675885.1 Lacibacter sp.
GAAGCCGAGATCGGCGTCGGCGCGGCACGCATGCGTGCGAAGCTCGGCGATCTCGAGTGGCGCTCCTCGCCGGCGCCCGGCGCCGGGCGCGCGGGCCAGACGACGGTACATCTATCGACCCGGCCGAAGCTCAACCTCGATCTGCGCGGGCTGCGCGCCGACGAGGCGATCCGCGAGCTGGAGAAACACGTCGAAGCGGCATACCTGGCCGGCATGCCGTTCACGCGCATCATCCACGGCAAGGGCACGGGCAGCCTGCGCAAGGCCGTGCGCGAGGCGCTGCGCGACAACCCGGTGGTCAACGCGGTCGAATCGGGCCAGGAAGGCGAGGGCGGCGACGGCGTGACGATCGTGCGACTCGTGGAGGGGTGATGGATCGATGATTACCGACGTCAAGCCGTTTCTCCAACTGGCCGTGACGCTCCCGATCATCATCCTGGCCGCCAAAGCGGGCGGCTGGGTGAGCGTCCGGCTACGGCAGCCGGCGGTGTTGGGCGAACTGCTCGTCGGGCTTATTCTCGGCCCATCGTTGGCAATGATCACAGCTATGTTAACCAGCGCTGTAATTCCATGGGGCGATAAAGTTGAATTATTTGGACGTACGATTTCTCTGCAGATAGCAGATGTAAATATTGGTATCCTGTATGTGTTCGGTATTTTAAGTTTAGGTGTGTATGGTATCATGATAGGTGCATGGGCAAGTAACAATAAGTTTTCGTTGATGGGAGGTTTGCGTGCAGCATCACAGATCATTTCATATGAACTGGCGATGGGTATTGCATTGATCGCTTTGATCATGATCACCGGAACATTGAGCCTTGGTGAAATGGTGAAACAACAGCAAGAAGGCTGGTGGAACTTTTTTGTTCAGCCACTTGGCTTCTTCATTTTCTTAGTGTGTGCGTTTGCAGAATGTAACCGTACGCCTTTTGATCTTGCGGAAGCAGAGAACGAATTGATTGGTGGTTATCACAGTGAGTTCTCCAGCATGAAACTTGGATTCTATTTATTTGCGGAATACATTAACATGTTCATCAGCAGTGCCATCATGGCTACCTTGTATTTTGGCGGCTACGACATCATCCCTTTTTATGATGAAAGTGCATGGGGTTTCTCCGCCAACATCATGGCCTTGTTAGGTGCGGCTGCATTATTTATAAAAATTCTTGTATTCATTTTCATATTCATGTGGGTACGTTGGACGATTCCAAGGTTCCGTTACGATCAGTTGATGAACCTTGGCTGGAAAGGATTGATTCCGCTTTCTTTGTTCAACATGTTGGTTACAGCAGCGGTGATTTTGTTTTTGAAGAAATAACGCCCCCTCTAACTCCCCCGAAGGGGGAGGATGGCAAGGCACAAGGCTTACTTATTTAGCCATAATAAATAAGAGGGCATAGCAAGTGAGGTTGAGTAGAACAGTAAAAGAAGATGTGGGAGTGATGAAATTGATTATATAAACTAAAGCACCGCTCTTTTCCCTTTGGGGAAAGAGGAGGAGAAAGGGGCTTTTTTAAATAAAACGTTGATGCAATTAACAAACAGAGCAAAACTGGTAGACCGTAAGCCGTTGAGTATTGCAGAAAAGATTTATCTGCCTGCAATTCTTAAAGGAATGGGTATCACGTTTTCGCATATTTTTAAAAAGAAGGTAACGATTCAATACCCCGAACAAACAAGACCATTCAGTCCTGTGTTTCGTGGGTTGCATATTCTGAACCGTGATGAAGAGGGTCGTGAAAATTGTACGGCTTGTGGTTTGTGTGCAGTGGCTTGTCCCGCAGAAGCCATTACGATGGATGCGGCAGAACGGTTACCTGGTGAAGAGCATTTATATCGTGAAGAAAAATATGCAGCGAAGTACGAGATCAATATGCTGCGTTGCATTTTCTGTGGTTTGTGTGAGGAGGCTTGTCCGAAGGATGCGATCTATTTAACTGAAACATTTGCACCTGCGAATTACAGCAGACAAAGTTTTATATACGGTAAAGACAACCTGGTGATTCCTCATCCAAAAGAAAACCCGGAAGCATTTGCCAAAGCAAAAGGATTAATTGACGAACGAAAGGCGAAAGCCAATCAAGAGAAGTAAAAATACAGAAGTACGAACTACGAGGTACGAGCTACGAGCTACGTACTTCCAGCTTCGTACCTCGTACTTAAAAATTTATGAGCATTACTGAAATTCTATTCTGGTTCCTCTGTGCATTGGCACTTGGCGGAGCATTGATGATGGTTACCAGCAAAAACCCGGTGTACAGTGTACTGTGGTTGGTTGTTGTATTCTTTGCTATTTCCGGTCATTATATTTTATTGAACGCACAGTTTCTTGCAGTGGTGAACATCATTGTGTATGCAGGTGCTATCATGGTGTTGTTCCTCTTCGTGATCATGCTCATGAACATGAATGCAGACAATGAGCCACAAAAAAACAAATGGTTGAAAATAGCAGGTGCTGTTGCAGGCGGTAGCTTAATGCTGGTGTTTGTAGCTGCATTGCGCCAAACAGAAACCTTGCAGGCGCAACAGGTGAACATGGGTGGTGAAGCAGGTTTGATTAAAGTGTTAGGTAAAACATTGTTCACAGATTATGTATTACCATTTGAAATAAGCAGTGTGTTGTTTTTAAGCGCCATGGTTGGTGCTGTGGTAATAGGGAAGAAGGGAGATTAGAAGAAAGCTGCAAGCTTTTAGCTATTGGCCGCAAGCTTGCTGTAAACATATTTTAAGATTTTGCTAGAAGCTGGAAGCTAATAGCTAAAAGCTAAGATTTTATGCCGATCAATTATTATATCATTCTTGCAGTTGCGTTGTTCAGTATTGGAGTAGCGGGTGTGTTAACACGCCGCAACGCTATCATCATTTTTATGTGTATAGAACTGATGCTGAATGCGGTGAACCTGTTGCTGGTTGCATTTTCAAAAATGCATTATGCCAATGCGGTAGCAATTAACCCATCTGCAATTGCAGGAACAGAAGCACAGTTGTTCGTATTCTTTATTATGGTGGTGGCTGCAGCAGAGGTAAGTGTGGGCTTGGCCATTATTGTAATGATGTACAGGAATATTCATAGTGTGGATGTAAACTTTTTGAACAGACTTAAACATTAAAGCAGCAAGTACGAATTACGAAGTACGATCTACGGATGGCGTACTTCGTAATTCGTACCTCGTACTTAAATATTATGAAGAGTATTATCGACCTGGTTTATTTGGTTCCGTTGTTTCCATTGATTGGTTTTCTGATCAATGGATTGGGAAGAAAAAATTTAAGCAAATCGCTCAGCGGCATTATCGGCAGTGGAGTAATTCTTGCGTCGTTTGTTGTGAGCCTGTTGATCTTTAACGAAACAAGGGCAGAAGGTTTTATAGCAACAACAGTAAACCTCTTTGAGTTTATTAATGTAGCCGGGCTGAATATTCCTTTCGCCTTCCAGGTAGATCAGCTATCAGCTTTGTTCTTGTTGATCATTACCGGTGTTGGTTTTCTTATTCATGTGTATTCTACTTCATACATGCACGAAGAAGAACCACATCATTATGCACGCTACTTCTCTTTCCTGAACTTGTTTGTGTTCAGCATGCTGTTGCTGGTGCTGGGTGCTAACTATCTCATCATGTTTATTGGATGGGAAGGCGTCGGTCTTTGTTCTTACTTACTCATCGGTTACTGGTTTAAGAATACAGAATATGGCAATGCTGCACGCAAAGCCTTTGTGATGAACCGTATTGGTGATCTTGGATTTTTATTAGGTCTGTTCTTCATCATTCAACAATTCGGTTCACTAACATACACTGAAGTGTTTTCACAGGCAGAAGGCATGTTTAAAGGCGACGCAATTATTGTGGTGATCACCTTGTTACTTTTTGTTGGTGCAACAGGTAAGAGTGCGCAAATACCCCTTTATACATGGTTGCCCGATGCGATGGCTGGTCCAACACCCGTATCTGCTCTCATCCATGCTGCAACGATGGTTACTGCCGGTATCTACATGATTGCACGGAGCAACATTTTATATACACTTGCTCCTGTTTCACAAACAGTAGTGGCAGTAGTTGGTTTAGCAACAGCCATACTTGCTGCAACAATTGCTCTCAAACAAAACGATATTAAAAAAGTACTGGCTTACTCCACGGTTAGTCAGTTAGGTTATATGTTCCTTGGTTTAGGTGTAGGTGCTTATACAGGTGCTGTGTTTCATGTAATGACACATGCATTCTTCAAAGCATTGTTGTTCTTAGGTGCAGGTAGTGTAATTCATGCAATGCATCACGAACAAGACATTCGCAAGATGGGTGGCTTGGCGAAAAAACTTCCAACAACACATTGGACATTCTTAGCAGGTTGTATAGCCATTGCAGGTATTCCTCCATTCAGTGGTTTCTTTTCTAAAGATGAAATCTTAGTACATGCATTTGCTGCCAATCCTGTTTACTATGTTATTGGATTAGCAGGCGCATTAATGACAGCGTTTTATATGTTCCGGTTATATGCAATGACGTTCAGAGGAACATTCCGTGGCACACATGAACAGGAACATCATCTGCATGAAAGCCCCTGGCAGATGACGATGCCATTAATAGTGTTGGCAGTATTGGCAATTGTTGCAGGTTTTGTTGGTATTCCTGAATTATTTGCTGCTGATGCTCATAAACTGGAGCATTATTTAGCACCAGTGTTTAAAGCATCAACTGAAATTGCAGAAACACATCATGTAGAACATTCAACTGAATATATTTTATTAGCTGTAAGTATAACACTCATTGTTCTTTCTATTCTTTATGCATTGAATCGTTTCAGCAAAAAACCTGAAACCGGCGAAGCAGAAGGTTTTGGAAAAGTGCTGGCCAACAAATGGTATGTGGATGAATTGTATAACAGCATCGTTACAAAACCATTGAATGGGCTGGGTGCATTTACCAATCGTTTTATTGAGAAGAGTGGTATTGATGGAATTGTAAACGGTGTGGGCAAGAGTGTACAGTGGGGTGGCCGCCAGTTGCGTTTGATGCAAAGCGGACAAGTAGGTTCCTATGTACTGTGGATGGTACTTGGTATTTTAATATTATTTGTAATCACAATAACAATCCTTAAATAAATCGGGTTAAAACTGTTTATGACTGCATTATTGTTGATATTGGTTCCGTTAATTGGTGGTCTTGTTACATTTTTCGTGAAACAGGAAAGCCAGGCAAAGCTGTGGAGCTTTGTGGTATCGTTGGTTACGTTGGCAGCTATGAGTGTTAACCTGTTGATGCATGATGAAGCTGGAAGAAGCTTTACTGCAGAATGGTTGCCTATGCTCGGCTCATCATTCGCTTTGCAAATGGATGGTGCAAGCACATTACTTTGTTTCCTCACCTCACTTTGTTATCCCATCATCTTTTCTTCTACATGGAAAAGCAGTTATGCATCACCCAATAGTTTTTATGGATTGATGTTGCTGGCGCAAGCCGGTATTACCGGTGTATTTCTTGCAGCTGATGGATTATTATTCTACTTCTTCTGGGAGTTGGCATTAATACCTGTTTACTTTCTCTGCAGCAAATGGGGCGGTGAAAAACGAATTGCAGTTACATTCAAATTCTTCATTTATACATTCATCGGTTCTTTGTTGATGCTGGTTGGTTTGTTGTATATGTACTATCAAACAGCTGATGCATCATTTTCCATGCAATCATTGTATGCAGTGAAATTAACTGGTGAGCAACAATCGTGGTTGTTCTGGTTATTCTTTGTTGCATTTGCAGTAAAGATGCCGGTGTTTCCTTTTCATACATGGCAGCCCGATACATACGAGCAATCACCAACAGCTGTAACAATGGTGTTGAGTGCATTGATGGTGAAAATGGGTTTATTTGCAGTGATCCGTTGGTTGTTGCCATTGTTCCCTGATGCTGCTGTGCAGTATGATAATATTGTAATTGGTTTAAGCGTGATCGGTATGATCTACGCAAGTATCCTTGCCATGCAGCAGGATGATATTAAACGTTTGATCGCTTATTCTTCTATTGCACATATTGGTTTAATGAGCGCTGCATTGTTTGTAAACAACGAAAGTGGTTTGCAAGGTGCCATGATCCAGTTGTTCAGTCATGGTGTGAATGTATTGGGTATGTGGATCGTAATTGAATTGATCGAACGCAGGTTCGGTACACGCAAGATGAGTGAGTTGGGCGGACTTGCACAAAAAGCTCCGGGCTTAACGATTTTATTGGTGATTGTTGCATTAGCAAACGTGGCATTACCACTCACCAACGCATTCATTGGAGAATTCTTAATGTTCAACGGCTTGTTCAAATTCAATATCTGGTATGCAGCAGTTGGTGGATTGAGTGTTATCCTCAGTGCCATCTACTCCTTGCGTATGATCCAGAAAGTATTCTACGGCAATGAAAATATATTAACAGCAACAGGTGCAGACATCAACTGGGTTGAAAAAGCAAGTCTTGCTGTAATTGTAGTGGCCATTTTTGTAATGGGAGTTTATCCCAAACCTGTATTTGAATTAACAACAGATACTGTAACCTTGATACTTGGTGTGTTTAAATAATTTATTCAACGAAGAACGATGAACCTGATTTTAATTTCGGCGATTTGGGGTATTGTGATGATGTTCAGCGGTTTGTTTCTCAAGAGCAAATCGTCTGCAAAAACTGTTGCATTGATTGGATCGATTGCTTTACTGATTGGCAACTTTTTTGATCTTTCCGGTAAAATGATCATCAACAGCAACTTTAATGGTATGCTGCAATACGAACGTTTTGGTTTGTTGTTCTTAACTGTTCTTGTGCTTGCTCTTATCATGTACATCCTGCTAAGTGGCAAGGATGTGGAAGCAGTGGGCAATCATCCGTTTGAATATTTTGCGTTGATCTTTTTTGTCATGAGTGGTGCAGGATTGGTAGCCTTATTTAATAACCTGCTTATCCTGTTCATTGGTATTGAGATCATTTCTATTCCGCTATACATTCTTACCGGCTCCGATAAACGAAACCTCAAGGGTAACGAAGCTGCTTTGAAATATTTCCTGATGGGATCTTTCTCAACAGGTATTATGCTCATGGGTATTGCATTTCTTTATGGCGCAACAGGTTCGTTCCAGTTAGAGCAATTAATGCTGCAACCGCAGGAAGATTATAAGATCTTTATGCTGATCGGAATTGTGATGATCATGGTGGCGTTGGCCTTTAAAGTATCAGCCGCTCCGTTTCATTTCTGGACACCTGATGTGTACGATGGAGCACCAACGGTGTTCACTTCATTCATGGCAACCATTGTAAAAGCAGCAGTGTTCATTGGTTTTGTTAACCTGTTTGCAAATGCCTTTGGCAACAAAACCGGCAATTGGCAAATGACGGTTGCAATTATTACTACTCTTACTTTGTTTATTGGAAATATCACGGCTGTTTACCAACAAAGCGTAAAGCGTATGCTGGCTTACTCCAGTATTGCACAGGCAGGCTTTATGATGTTTGCTGTGTTTGCCATTAACGATATGGCGAAACAAGGTTTGTTGTTGTATGCAGCGGCTTATTGTTTTGCTACCATCGGCATATTTGCTGTGTTGGTGAAAATGAAAGATTATACGTTTGATGGTTTCAATGGTCTTGCTAAAAAGCAACCGTTGGTGGCATTGGTATTAACTGTTTGTTTACTCTCCCTGGCCGGTATTCCTTTAACGGCCGGTTTCTTTGCTAAATATTTTGTGCTGGCAGCAGCTGTTAAAACAGGTACTTACCTGTGGCTGGTGATCTTTGCGGTTGTAATGGCAGCGGTGAGTGTCTATTATTATTTCCGTGTTATCCAGGCAATGTACTTCAAAGAAGGTGAAGGACAGGAAATGCTGATTACTGTTCCGTTTAAAGCATTATTGGTTACTGTAGCCGCTGTGGTGATCCTGTTGGGTGTGTATCCAAGCTTGCTGCTGAACTGGCTTACATTGTTTTAATCGTCCTTTTAATGCGATTTTTTAATTGTTGATCTCTGCGGTGGAGGGCGGCAATGCCATTCATGGAAACAACTTGCAATTCCCGGCAGCTTTCTTAACTTCACAATTGAATAAAGCAGGACAGAACCGGAAGCAGCTTTGTTTACATTTCAACAATGACATTCCCTGACATCTTATCATTGGCATGGCGCACCATACGTTCCAATAAATTACGTACGGGTATTACTGTTTCTATTATTGCATTCGGTATTATGGCGCTTATTGGCATTATTACGGCCATTGAAGCAATGAACCAGAGTTTGTATGAGAACTTCTCTATACTTGGTGCTAATTCATTCAGCATACGTTTTAAAGAACGGAACATCCGTTTTGGTGGTGGGCCCAGAAGCGATCTTACCAAAACCAGGAAAGGTGGTAACAGGCAGCGTAACTCTAACCTCGACAGATTCATTACGTTTGACGAAGCCCGCAGATTTAAAGATCAGTTTACATTTCCGGCAACCGTAAGTATTTCCAAATTTGCCAGTGGCAATGCAACTGTTCTGTATGAGAACGAAAAAACCAATCCGAACGTAAGAGTGATAGGCGGCGATGAAAATTATTTACTCAACAGTGGGTACACATTAGAGCATGGCCGTGATTTTAATAAACTTGATATAGAAACCGGCCGGAACGTAGTGATCATTGGAAGCGACCTTGTACGTAAACTTTTTAAAGGAAAAGGTTCTTATGCTGTTGGTAAACTTATCCGCATTGGTTCTAACCGTTACCGCATTATTGGTGTAATGAAAGAACGTGGAGCCAGTTCATTTTTATCGCTCGATAACCTGGCACTGGTTTCTTACAACAATGTGCGTCGTGTTTTCAGCAGCAGCGGCAGTTACAATATCACCATAAGAGCAAATGATTTTAAGCAGATGGATGCAGCTGTTGGTGAAGCAACAGGTGTATTTCGCCAGGCACGTAAGCTGAACATTAAAGAAGCAGATAATTTTTATATTGATCGTAGTGATAGTATTGTTGAAACCCTCAAGAAAACACTTCGTTATGTACAATACGCTGCATACATTATTGGTGCCATTACTTTGCTTGGTGCTGCTATTGGTTTAACCAATATTATGTTGGTTGCTGTGAGCGAACGAACAAGAGAAATTGGTTTGGCTAAATCAATTGGCGCAAAGGGGGCAAGCATCCGCTCACAATTTTTATGGGAAAGTATTCTCATCAGTTTGCTGGGTGCTTTCTTTGGAATCGTATTAGGAATTCTTGTTGGTAATCTTGCTGCCATCTTCTTTAAAACAGGATTTATTGTTCCCTGGGGTTGGGCCGCACTTGGTGCTGTCATTTGTTTCTTTACAGGATTACTTGCAGGTTTGTATCCTGCCAGTAAAGCATCAAAACTCGATCCTATTACAGCTTTACGTTATGAGTAATTTAATTCATAGCATAGCTAAATAAAAAAGAGCCGCTTCAATTGAAACCGCTCTGGTGTTATAAGAAGTTGACAGGTCTTATTTATTCTCCAACACATCTGTAATACGATCACTAAGATCCTGCAAATGCAGTTTTGTCATTGCATCTGTTGTTAAAGGCAATGCAGCTTTAATATCGTTACGCAGTGTACGTAATGTTCCTTTCAGAATAGAATACGCATCTGTGTTTTTGATATTAAGTGATGGTGATATCTGCAATGTAATGCCAAAGCTTCCAAGTGAAAGAGGTGCAGCACCACCTGGCAATAAAGTAATGATACGCTCAACAAACATTTTCTGCAACTTGCGGCGATATACGTCTGTTGCTTTCTTTGCATATACTTCACTGAAGATTGCACGACGGAGATCATCCATTACTTCTGTTGCTTTATATGCATTGTTGCCAAGCACAGATTCAGCTTCAAACAGTTTTGTCATGGTTGAAGAACTTATGATGCGGTTCAGGATTGTTTCCTGCCTGTTTGCAATTACTACCTGTGCATTATTACCTGTACGACTGAAGATGTCATTATTGATCAACCATGTTGGTGTTGTAAACAGTTGTTGATTCAGGAATGCCATTGCTTCTTTCTGTACTGATTTTGGTGTAAACTCATATACAGCGCCTTCCTGTTCGCTCATTTTTGGTGTTTCATAAACACCGGCAATGTTTTTTGCAACATGACCCATGTAACGTCCAAACTGTGATTGTACCTGGTTGTACATTTCATCTAAACCTTCATAGCTTTCATTCGGCTGTTTGGTCCAGTTGATGAGGTTAGGAACAATACGTTGCAGGTTTTTAATACCATAAGCACTTGCTTTCATGGCGTCGTTACCTAAATCTTCGTTTTGCGAACGTGGATCATCAGGATTCGTTTCAGTACCAAACCAATTACGTTTGTTCTTTAACCGCTCAGTAGTGATCTTTTGTAAAACAGGTACTTCTGCTTCTGCAGTTTTATATTCAGGCATCCAGCGATAACCCCATTCAATAGCCCACTTGTCGTAATCACCAATGCGTGGAAACAAACCGCTGCGTGTGATATTATCTTCCGGTTGTGCTACATAGTTAAAACGTGCATAATCCATAATAGATGGTGTATGACCATTTGCTTCAACCCATTTTTTATTACGGAGACTGTCAACAGGAACAGTGGAAGAAGATCCATAGTTATGACGAAGACCTAATGTATGCCCAACTTCATGTGATGATACAAAGCGAATCAATTCGCCCATTAATGCATCATCAAATACCATTGTGCGGGAACCGGGATCAACAGCAGCCGTTTGAATAAAATACCAGTTGCGCAACAGGCTCATTACATTATGATACCAGTTGATATGGCTTTCCAGAATTTGTCCGCTGCGTGGATCGTGTACGTTAGGACCACTTGCATTAGCCACTTCACTTGGTTTGTAAACAATAGCACTGAAACGTGCATCTTCCAAACTCCATGTACTGTCTTCCTGTGGAGTAGGGGCGAGTTTACCAATGATTGCATTTTTAAAACCGGCTTTTTCAAATGCGGCCTGCCAATCGTTTATACCCTGAATAAGATAGTTTACCCATTTCTTAGGCGTAGCAGGATCAATGTAATAGATGATTGGGTTTTTTGGCTCAACCAATTCACCACGCTTGTATTTTTCAATATCCTCATCTTTTGGCTCAAGCTTCCAGCGAACAGCCATTTCAATTTCTTTTACACCTTGTGGGTTTGCATCGAAATCGGTATAGCGACGTGTAAAGAAACCAACTCGGGGATCGAAGTAACGGGGCTTTGCAGGAACTTTTGGTAACAACAACATAGAGCTGTTAAGTTCTAATGTAAAATTGCCACTTCTGCCTTGTGTTGAAAAAGGATTTGTTTGTGCGCCCGGAGCACCGCCACGTGTATAAGTCTTTACTGTTTTTACTTCAATATTAATCGGGTATGATTTGATGGTATTGATGTAAGACTTATCTGACTGTACTGCCCCCAACTGCAAACTTGATTTAGAGCCGGTGCTGAAGAACAACACATCATTATCACCTGCAACAAACTCTGTCATATCAATTACGGTGGAAGCTGTATTGGTTACAGAATCTCTGCCAAATGCACTTATACTAAAGGTTTGCATAATAGGCTGAATGTTTGAATTCACTACTGCTTTATACATACCATTTTCGTCTGTACCACGCTGGTCAAACGACACTCTTCTTAAAAACACTTTGTTGTTCGGGCCTTTTTCAAAACTGATCACATTGTTATTTACAATATCACCTGCATAACCTGAAAAACCATTGCTGAGACCTGCAGCCGATTTGGAAATGCGGGTTACCACAAGAATATCTCTGTTTAACAAAGAATCCGGTATTTCAAAATACCATTTGTCATCTACCATATGTACTTTAAACAAACCTTCATCGGTCTTGGCTTTGTCAGTTATTACCTCTTTGTAGGGTTTGGGCATTGCTGTACGTTGTGCCGCAGGCGGGGCACCTGTTGGCGATTGTGCAGGAGCGCCTCCTGGGGCGGGCACAGTGGGACGGTTTTGTGCCAATCCTGCGGTTAAGCTGCATGCCAGCAACAGCGATGCTAATGTTACATTTTTCATCATACTTTGAGTGGTTTAGAAAATCGGTTGAAGTTAATGGGAATGCCCGAAACCACAGATATACAAAATGGCAATGGAAAATGTGAGGTGTGAGCGGAGAAATATGATAAACGGCACAATCGTTTGCTGAAATAAAGCAAAAAATTAAAACGACGGGAAGTTGGTGAAAATAAATATTTCCCTAACTTGTGCCACCCGTATAGAGGGAATGGTTTGATTTTTTGAAAAGGAAAATTTCATAGAATTGTACCACTATTAAAGAATAAAAACTTACTAAATTAAAAACCAAAAAATCAATTGTCATGGCTGAAACTAAACCAACGGCAGCAAAGGCTGCAACTTCAGGTCAAGCAAAGAAGAGCAGCAACGTTATCTCCTGGATAGCGCCAATCGTGTGTATTATTGCCGGTTATTTAATCTGGCGTTTCATCTTCGGTAACGCAAGCGGGTTTAAAGAGCCAGATACAACAGGAGCATGGTTCTGGCCAAAACATCACACCCCAATTGGCGAGTTGAACAAAATCTATGAAGGTGGTATCATTGTACCTTTTCTTATCGGCTTGTTTTTAATGGTAATTGTATTTTCGATTGAGCGTTTCCTCACAATCAGCAAAGCAATGGGTGCCGGTAATGCTACAGACTTTATCCGTAAAGTACAGTATCATCTTGCAAACAAAAATATTGATGCTGCAATGGCAGAATGCGACAAGCAAAAAGGTTCTGTTGGTAATGTAATGAAAGCGGGTTTGAAAAAATACCGTGAAATGACAAGTGAATCTGTAATGGATCACGAACAGAAAATTCAGGCAATCCAGAAAGAAGTGGAAGAAGCTACTGCTTTGGAATTGCCAATGCTTTCTAAAAACCTGGTATTCTTATCTACTATTACCTCACTCGGTACATTGATTGCCCTGTTAGGTACTGTATTAGGTATGATCCGTTCATTCGGCGCCTTAGGTGCTGCTGGTGGCGGCGGCGATGCAACTGCGTTGGCAATTGGTATCTCTGAGGCCCTCTACAATACGGCCTTGGGTATTGCTACATCATCATTTGCATTGATCATGTACAACGTATTTACAACAAAGATCGATGCTATCACATACGGTATCGACGAAACAAGCTTTACATTAACCCAAAGTTTTGCAACTCAGTACAAGTAATTGATTGAGTTTTATGGATTTTTTGAATTATTGAATCTTTCATTACAAAACTGGTAAGTAAATGTCTAAACTCAATAAAGTAGCTAAAAAAAGTACCTGGGTGGATATGACAGCCTTCGTGGATCTGTCGTTTCTGATCCTTACTTTCTTTATGCTTGCAACAAAATTTAAGCCGCCTGAGGTAATCAAAATTCAAAACCCTCACTCAGTATCATCCGCAAACCAACCGGAGAAAGACGTGTTTAAGGTTTCGTTTGATAAAGACGGTAAAGTATTTATCAGCTTCAGTCCCGATAAAGAAGGTGCGGAAAAAGCGCAACTTACTGCGGAAGTATTAAACCGCCAGAAAGGGTTAGGGCTCACTCCCACAGAAATTGCAACATTTGTAAAGTTTTCTGTTGGCGGTATTGGGGTGCCTGTAGGACAATTAAAAAGTTTTCTGGCACTTTCAGATGCTCAGTATAAAGAATTTCCTCAACCTGGTATTCCTGTCAGAGACACATTGAACAATCAGTTAAATGATTATTTAAACGCTTTACTTACAGGTACAGGTGGTCGCAAGCCCGAGAACGTAATGCTCAATGGTGATAACGGAACAGAATATCCTTACTTTAAAAATGTACTTGCTGCATTTAAGAAGAACGGTATATTCTCCTTTAAACTCATTACAGCATTAGAAGCAGTGCCCAGCGGAACACCGCTTTATAAAAAGCAAAGAGAAGGTAATAAGTAAACAACATTTTTAACTTAAATAACAAACGCTATGGGAGCAGATGTATCAGCACCGGATAGTGGGGGGCATAAGAAAGGCCCCGGGGTCAAGAAGCAAGCCCGTAAGGATACCAAGGTGGATATGACGCCAATGGTGGATCTGGGGTTCCTGTTGATTACCTTTTTCATTTTCACTACCACAATGAGCACGCCTAAGGCTTTTAAGCTCAATGTTCCTGACGATAGTGCGAAAGAAGAGGAACAGAATCAGGCTAAGGCATCGGGTGCGTTTACCGTGTTGTTAGGTAAGGATAATCACATTTATTATTACGAAGGGCAATTGGCTCCGGACGGTTCCAATTTCAAGTCTTCTAATTTTAAAGATATCAGGGCCGAAATTCTGAAGAAGAAGGCAAATACGCCTGAAAAAGATCTGGTAATAATTATTAAGCCCAACGACAATTCTGTTTATAAGAATGTGGTGGACATGCTTGATGAAATGCAGATTACTGACATTAAGCGATATGCGATTGTTGATATTTTTCCAGGTGAGGTTGAGTTGATCAACGCCACCGAAGGAACTACTCCCCCTGCCCCGGCTGGTGGAAAGTAGTTTATGGAAAAAAAGCAAACCAGCATCTAATTCTAAACACAACTGTTAATTATGGAAGTAAATAAAATATTAAGCGCCGATTTTCTTGACATCCTTTTCGATGAAAGGAACAAGGATTATGGTGCTTATGAACTCCGCAAAAACTACCAGCGCAGGTTAACTACTGCCCTGTTGGTAACAGCCGGTGCAGCTTTGCTGATTTTCCTGATGGTAATCGTGGGCCGTAGCGTGGGTGACAGGGAAAAGAACAAAGTAAAAGTGCAGGACGTTACACTTGCGGAAATTAAGCAGGAAGAGCAGCAAAAAATTGAGCCGCCTCCACCGCCTCCTCCAAAACAGGAGCCTCCAAAAATTGAGATCACCAAGTTTACACCTCCTAAAATTGTAGAAGACGAAAAGTTTGAAGAGAAGCAAGAGGTGAAGGAACAGGAAGAAATTACCAACGTAGGTAAAATTGACCAGGAAGGTATCAAGGATCCTGAAATTGTGAATCCTCCAAAAGTGGAAGAAGAAACAAAAGTAGTGGAAGCTCCAAAAGAAGATCCCAACCAGGTATTTACCAAAGTGGAAGTGGAAGCACAGTTCCCCGGTGGTGAAGCTAAGTGGAATAAATATGTGTATAATGAAATAATGAAGAATATCGATGATCTCGTTGATGATGGACAAGCCGGTACATGTGAAGTTCAGTTCATCGTGGATAAAGAAGGTAACGTAAGTAATGTGGAAGCATTGTCAATGAAAGGTTCTAAATTAGCAGAAGTATCGGTAAACGCTATCAAGCGTGGACCTAAATGGATACCAGCTATTCAAAACGGTCGCCAGGTAAAAGCATGGCGTCGCCAAAAAATTACGTTCCGTCTTCCAGACGAACAACCTTAAGACCTTTTCAAGAAGGAATATACAAGCAAGTTCCCCATCGGATTTCCGATGGGGATTTTTGTTTCTATGTGGCATGTGTTGATGATATTTTCTTCTTATGGAATCATCTTCTTTTCACATCTCAATTGAAAACAAAGCTTATGGAGGCAATCAATCAAACCAACAAAAGATCACTCAACATTGATTTCGCTCCAATGGTTGATCTTGGATTTCTGCTCATCACCTTCTTTATTTTTACCACAAAACTTACAGAGGCAAAAGCATTTCAACTGAATATGCCTGATGATGGCCCGGTTGAGATTCCGACCAATACTATTGCATCGGCAACCATCACTTTGCAACTGAAAGGCAATGGTGTTGTTGATTATTATGAAGGGTTTGAGCAAAAGCCTTTGCAGAAAGGTACACTTGCTCTCTATGCCCAAAACTCTGTACGAACGCATTTAATTGACAAGCGCAACCGTATTCTTCAAAAGCTGGGTACAGATTTAAATTATGTTGTTCTTATTCAGCCAACCACAAAGACCTCTTACAAGGAAGTAATTGATGTGCTGGATGAAATGCAAATTCTTGCTATCAACAAATACGTTTTGCTCGACGGGAAGCAGTAAAAGTAGTGCAGCATGTCAGCAACCGTTAAATTTGCAGCATGCTCGGAAAATTATCTGGTTGGGACGATACAATTGTTGCTCTTGCAACACCAAATGGAGTTGGTGCCATTGGCGTGATCCGTTTAAGCGGGCCAAAGACGATTGATATCGTTAATCAATTGTTTCCTTCCAAAGACTTGGCAAAACAACCATCGCATACCATTCATGTTGGTTTTTTGAAAGACGGTGATAAAGTACTTGATGAAGTGGTTGTATCGTTGTTTAAAAATCCGAAGAGTTATACGGGTGAAGATGTAATTGAAATTTCCTGTCACGGTTCACCATTTATCCAGGAGCGGGTGATCAATACCATTGTAAAGTACGGTGCACGTTTAGCCAAGCCTGGAGAATTTACACAACGTGCTTTTTTGAAAGGTAAGCTAGACCTTACACAAGCTGAAGCAGTGGCTGATCTTATTGCCAGTAATACAGAAGCATCACAAAAAACAGCATTACATAATATACGTGGAGGGTTTTCAACTGTATTAAAAGAGTTGAGAGAGCAAATGATCACTTTCTCTGCATTGATTGAACTGGAGCTTGATTTTTCGCAGGAAGATGTGGAGTTTGCCGACCGTACAAAATTTTATGAACTCATCCATCGCTCACAGAAAGTAACAACAGATCTGGTGCAATCGTTTCAGTTAGGTAATGTGATCAAGAATGGTGTAAGTGTTGCTATTGTTGGCAAACCCAATGCAGGCAAATCAACATTGCTGAATACATTGTTGAATGAGAACCGTGCCATTGTAAGTGAAATTGCCGGCACCACAAGAGATACCATTGAAGAAGTGATCAACATCAACGGTATTCTTTTTCGCTTGATTGACACCGCAGGTATACGCAAGAGTACAGACGCCATTGAAGTGATAGGCGTTGAAAAAAGCATGGAGAAAATGCAGCAGGCCGATCTTGTGCTTTATCTCTTTGATGTAAACTCCGAATCAAAAGCCGATCTGGAAATTGCATTACTGCAGGTACAGGAACAAAACAAAAGCTATTTGCTTATTGGTAATAAAGTGGATGTGCTGGGTGAAGATGCAGCGCAACAAAAGTTCTCTGGTGATGGCGTGTTTTTTATTGCCGCCAAATCAAACAAACATATTGATGTATTAAAAGAACGGTTGGTTGATAAAGTGGTGCAGGGAACCATACAAACAGAAAGCACCATTGTTACCAATGCACGGCATTATACTGCATTGCAGGAAGTGGAAAAATCACTGAATGATATTAAAGCAGGTTTAGATAATCAATTGCCCGGTGATCTGCTGGCATTGGATATTCGCCGTTGTCTTCATTTTCTTGGTGAGATAACCGGCGAGATTACCAATGAAGATCGGTTGGATTATATTTTCAGTAAGTTTTGTATCGGAAAATAGACGGGGCTACTTCAGTTAACTTACTTTTCCTTCTCTTTACTAATTCTTTGTATTTCAACTTATTACAAAGTTAAAATTACTACACTTTACCCTTTTTTTTATTGTCATGTTGCGCACCATTTGTACCTTTTTTCAAAAAAAGAAGGAGGTACAAAATTCAGAAGGAGGTAGCGAAATGATGTCAGTTTCAGGCAGCTCCAGACAGTGCCAGGCAGGTACTGGCAATGTAACGGCGAAATAACCGGCGAAGTAACCAGTAAAAAAAATGACGAGATAACGGCGAAATAACTGGCGAAATAAAGGTGAAATAACCGGCGAAATAACTGGAGCGGATAGTCCGGACAAAAAGTGTAAAATATATGAGCTCGAATATCCGCATCAAAAAGATCTGCCTGCATTGTAAGCAGTCATTCATTGCGCAAAAGACAGTCACAAAATTCTGTTCTCTCACCTGTGCTCAACGCAATTATAAAAAGCGAAAGAGGGAAGAGAAAATCACACTGACCATTCTGGCGGTCAACGATCAGTCAATGGAGCATTATGCATTAGCACCGTATGACAAACAGGTAACACAGGTGGCTGATAGGTTGAGCAGGGAGTGGATCAATATCCAGGACATCGCAGAATTATTAGGGGTAGGAGAACGAACCCTGTTTCGGGCGATCAAGGATAAAGCTTTTCCCAAAGTGAAAGTTGGGAGACGATTACTGTTCAACAAACAGTTCGTATTAGATTATTTCATCAGTAAAAGTGAAGGGATATGAGAGGAAAATTGAGAAAGAAATTACTGAAGTCGGGAAAGTATAGTTTGTACATCGATTATTATCCGCCGGTGTGGAATCAGCAAAAACAAATTTACACACGTCGTGAATTTTTAAATCTGTACATCTATGTAAACCCTGTAACATCACTCCAAAAGAAAGAGAATCTTCTCTATCAGGAAATTGCTGAGAAGATTTTTATCAAACGCATGAAAGCATTAATGCTGGACGCTAATGGATTGTTTAATAAAGATGTTCTGGAAGCGGATTTTTTCACGTACGCAGCTTCATTTATAAACAACAAGCAAAAAGAAAAAGTTGATACAACCCATTACGAAACAGGAGTCAAATATTTAAAAAAATGGGTTGGAGAACATTTTAAATTCAGAGATATTGATGAAAGATTCTTGCAGAAGTTTAAAGAACATCTGCTAACGACCAAATCATTAAAGTCGAAGCATATGAAACTTGTTCAGAATACTGCTGCTTCGTACTATGATAAATTTGCACTGATCGTTCATCAGGCATTCTTAGATAAGTTTCTTCCGGAAGATTATACGCTTCGTGTTGCCCGTATTAGTAACGTCGATACATTTCGGCAGATTATTGATGATGATGAATTACAATTGTTATTGGAAAATCCAATAGACGATCCGCTTGTTTTCAAATCTTCCATATTTGCCTTATTAACAGGATGCAGGTTTAGTGCTTTGAAAATTCTATGCTGGAGTGATTTTCATTACTCCACCATTTTGAAATCATGGTATATATACTTTATCGATCCTAAGCCGGAACGCTGCTTCAAACATTATATCAGTCAGGAAGCAGTAGACGTGCTTGGTGAAATCAGGCAACGCGATGAATTGATTTTTCCTGAACTGGATTATCATCGAACAAGAAACAAGTTAAAGGAGTGGTTTAATTCTGTCGGTCTTCATGATAAAGCTAAGTTTCATAATTGGCGGCATAAATATGCCACCGATTTAATTGAGAAGGGAGAGGACATCTATATTGTAAGCAAGATGCTCAATCACAAGCATATTAAGACTACTCAAATTTATGCCCAGGTTTCAGATGTTGTTAAGGCAAAGGCGGCAGCAAAACCTTCATTAACTGTAAAATCTAAAATATGCTAGAACTGAATATAGAACAGCGGTTAAAAAGAATTGATGAGAATGTTGCAGCTATCAAGCGGATGATGGAAGAGTTATTAAATATGAATAAAACGACAGAAGGCCCGCTTGCAAATGATGACAATGAGATCATGACCGTAAAGCAAGTAGGAAAATATCTGGGTCTTGATTCCAACGTCATTTACGCTAAATGTGCTAAAGCTGATATACCCTATTTCAGAATAGGTAAAGGGTACCGGTTCAAAAAGGCAGATATTCTTAAATGGATGGAAGAGCAAAGGGAAGGCCCTGAATTATCAGTGGAAGACTACGTGGACAAGTATATGCAGAAGCATGTACTTAAAGGGTAAGGTGAATTATTATTTGGCGTACAAAATGAAGGGCTGTTCATGTGTGCATTTCATTTTCTTTTCAAACAAGTTTTAACCTTATAGAATGAATATTGAGCAATACGATTATCAGACGAATGAAAGCTATCTGGATTATGAATTTTTCAGTAACGGACCAAAGGGCGCAATCAAAAAAGTTGTACGGTTTATGTCGCTACTTCAATACAGTAATATCTATAATCTTGGTTTCGGAGATTGGAATGAGGAAGAAAAAAAGATTGATGATTTTGTTGTAAGTAATAATAAAGATGCAGAAAGAGTATTGGCAACTGTTGCTCATGCTGTCATCGATTTTACAGATCATTATCCGGACGTGATTGTTTATGCCGAAGGCAGCACTACAGCCAGAACAAGACGCTATCAGATGGGAATTAACAAATACTGGCATGAAATTGAACCAATCTTTGATGTGCTGGGGCTTGTTGAAAATGAGGGATTTCAGCAATTTGAAAAGGGGCATAATTACAAGGCATTTGCGGTAAGACGAAAAAACAGTAACTTTACAGAGCAAAAAAGAGAGGTAAGTATGTCATCTAATATTAAAAAGAACGACAAAAAAATAGGCAGCGGAAAAGTAGTTGTAAGCCGTAATGTACGAGATTATAGCAAGGAGCCTTTTTTTGTAAAAAAAGCAGAAGCGGCAAAGAAAATAATTGACCAATATGGGTTACCAAAAAACTTTGTAGCAGGTAAGAAATAACTTGCTTTGACGAATAAAGAGATCCCCGCAAACAGCGGGGATTTTTATTGTGCAGGATGTTGGAAAATATCATTATTTATATTGAAAAAGTACAAAACTAATGGCCAGGTTTTTTGAGGCGTAGTTGAAAAGGATTTACATTTTTTGGCAAGTGATGGAGAGTTGGTATGTGGTCAACCAATGCCGAATATGATAAACTGAACAGCATTATTATTGTGAATTTTTTATAGAAAAGAATGAATACTCCCATCGATTTTCTTCTGGTATTCATCGAACCAGCATTTGTAGTCCTATCTTGATTTTAATTTACGGCAGTGTTGAAAATCTTCACATTGATTTTCAGTGAGTATGATTTCATCGTCAAAGACCACTTTGTATTTCCAGTCATATACCCCTTTGGCCTGCGTCGTTGTGCTAATTTCACGACTTATAATATCTATTTCACAATTCTTTTTTTAACGATGCTTTGCTCTGGGCATTATAAATTTGGGGAAAGAATCTATGAAGAATATTGAAACCTCTGTAATTGACTATCTCGATAATCACATGTGTATATTCCGAAATAAGCATTCGGTTGAGATATGTATGCATGATAGCGATTACTTCAGTGCTGGCTGTCGTGTACCGGGTTTTGAAGATAAGAGGAAGATTTATACTATTGGATTGCACATTGTTTTTGAAAGCATCGGTTCTTTAATTCAGTTTTTTTCAATCAAAGAGGCGAAAGACCTTGAAAGTGTCACACCTGCAATGATGCTCAACCTGTATGAAAACGGAGACGCTTGCATTTACTGCACCCTTAGTGATTATATGTCCTTTGGGTTGCAATTCAGAAAGCTGGGAAAAGCAATGTTCGCCACGGATAATTTCGATGAAAAAACACATGCCGTGGAAGAACACTTAAAAACGCAGGATGAATTCTATCACTATACTTTTTCTTATTATGAGCAGCATTATAATGCTAAATAGATTTTATGTAATCGACCTAAAGGAGGAATTTTACCAAAAACAAAACAGCAAGGGGATAAGGTATGTCTTAAGCCGTAACATTTGTCTCAAAAAAGTTCATATTCCACATGGGCTTCTCCTGCTTGTGTTTTGAATTGAATCCATGGAGTTGTTAGTTCAGAAATTTCTTCTGCATTAAATATTGTTTCTTTTGCATCAGTGTGTAAATATTTGCTCTTCTCCAAAAATGCTGGATTGTTGGAACTTAGCTTTATATGAATGTCTCCTCTCGAAGAAAGAATTTTAATGCTATAACCATATTTTACAGATTTAGGTTCTGACCATTCAGTTGTTATAAGCATAATTAATATTCGGTTTGTACAGCCGATAAGATATAGGCTATATTATAGTTCAATGAAAACTGTTGCAAAAATTGCAAGGGTTCAAATTAATCGAAGCACACACATCTCAGGAAGTGGGATATTATAATTTGAATACAGCTCAGTAGATTTAAAGAGATGATATATCACTTTCGCTACGTTAAACACGTATATTACTATTTCAATGTTGCAACTGGTGTTCCTTTCATTCCTTCATGAACCAGATAACCCAAAAACCGGGCGAATGGTTCGATGTTTTGTCTCACGCTTGCTTCTTCTAATGCATACATATAATCCTCCCGTGATTCTACAGGTATTACTGTCCATGGATAACCTCCTGATGCAAGCATTGCATTCATCAGGAATCGTCCCATTCGTCCGTTGCCATCCATGTAAGGATGTATAAAGACAAAAATAAAGTGTCCTAATACTGCTCTTACTGATGCTTCTGTTTCTGTTTCAAGTAATTCGAACAAAGCGGGCATTGCATCCCTGATAGCTTCCTTATTTAATGGCGTGTGCATAGACCCGCCAATATAAACCTGGTGATTTCGGTAACCTGCCAGATCGGACGGCTTTAATAAACCAGCCGTTACACTTGCACCAAATAAAGCGGAATACCAATCTCCATGATCTTCGTCGACAACAGTACCTGAGTTTTTCCCTTTTAGAATACGATCGATACTTTTCTCTACTTCCTGGAAAGCATCCCAATAACCCTTGGCTGCCATTGCGTCTCTTTGTCTGCGGTCTTCGTCATTTCCATTTGAATTCCAGGTTCCTTGTCTTACCCTTTCAATGAGTTCGCGTGTCACTCTATATTTTTCTATTGATAGCGAGTGATAAGCATCTGTTACATATATTTTTTCTACAGCAGCCAAATAAGCTTTCCTATCAGCAGGCAAACCGGGAGCAGCCGGAAAATGTGGAAAAATTTTGTCCCGCATAGCTCCCCACATCAATCTTAATCTGTTTGCATAAGGGGATTGAACCCGCCCTGACAGAACTACTGACAAACTTGTTCCAAAAGGATCACTCTCTCTAACATCATAACCAGCCCGTTCCATTGTTTTTAAAATATTGTCTGCGATCCGATCCTGCTTGTTATTTCTAAATGCTCCTGCCAGTCTGCCTGCAATCGTGCTATGTCCCCCATCCAAAAGAATTGTCAATATATCAGATGCGTCATTTAATAATGACATCGCCGCTCTCCCATCAATTGAATGATTTGTAAATGTGTTAGGTGCTGACCAAACTAATGCAGCAGGAAGTGAAAACAGACGGATTTCTTCTTTTTTGACAAGTTGCGTTGCCGGAGGCAAATCGCTTCTCATTAGAAAAAGTGAAGTATTAAAAGGCAGCGAAATTGTTTGATTATTTGCTTGCGGAGATCGAACAATCATTTGCATAGGAACTGTTGTATTTCCGCCATGGAGCAACAATGATTGTTCCGGAGAAATGCACCAGTCAGCTTCAAACCTGTCTTCCAAAAGCTGGCTGCAAAAGGTCCAGTAGTTGCTGTACCACGGCGTGCTATCTCCTTTCCGGTTTTCGGGAGATGCGGCGATATACCAACCTTTAAGCACTTCTTCAATGAAATGATTCTCCAGCAATCTCTCCCTATGGGTGCGGCTTAAGGCGTCTCCTTTTATAGCCACAATGCCCTTGTCTTGCAGTTCTTTTAACTTACTGAGAGAATCGGCTAATTTTTCGGATGGTGTTGCCATGGCGTGGTTTTATACTAAAATAACGTTGTGCGATTTCGCTAACTTGATGTTGTGCGAATATACTAAAATAACGTTGTGTGGTTATACTAAAATGTCGCAGTAGATATTTTTTGTATATAAAAAACAAGTGCAGATTTGTCTGGCATAATAAAATTATGCATATTTTATAATCTCTACCATCTGTCAAACTGTCTCTTTTTCAAGCATTAATACAAAAGGTCTATTTTTTGATCCATACGGACAACCAATGAATTGCACTAAAAGCAAATAGCTTGTTACCTTTTTTCTACTTGCAGCGGTTTAAATAGTAGCAAGGAGCATTTCCCCCTTACTATAGAAGTACGCAAGACTTGAAAGTAAGTCAGTAAATAATATGTTGCTTATTAGTGATACAGCAATTCATCTTGGAAAAACCTTTGAGAAATTAAGTAATGGTATTAATGCGGAGTATCTGGATACCATAAAAAAAGAAAAATATTCCTACGGGAAAAAGACTGGTTGGCGCAAATTTGAAGAAGCAGAAATTGAAATAATTAAAAGTATTGCAAAAACTCACATTTTAACCGCCGCCACAGCCTTATTCATGCAGGTCTATAAGATGCGCCGCAAATACGGCCAGCACGGTATGATGAAAACTCTTGCGAAACTATCAATTCCCCCTTTTATCAAATCTTATTCAAGAAAGACCTTTTACTGGCCTGATTCGCAATTCGCAAATTACGAATCAGTCATCCTCGCTTAGTTTAAATAAATGGATAGAAAGGTACTTTCAGTACCTTAATTTTGAGTATTTTAAACTATAAATTTTGAATAGTTTAAAAATGTTCATAAATTGGTACTATGAGTACCGATAATTCATCCAAATTAAACCAGCTTTTAACCTCACAGCCAGCTGGTATCGTACTGCAATCTTTTTGGTTAAAAGAGTTAGGATATAGTTCCGAATTGCAAAAACGCTACCGTAAAAGCAAATGGCTTGAAAGCGTAGGGTCAGGAGCAATGAAACGAGCGGGAGACGAGGTAACTTATGAGGGTGGCTTGTATGCTTTACAACGACAATCCAACATGACTATACATGCCGCCGGCAAAACGGCCTTATCTTTTCATGGGCTTTCTCATTACCTGGAATTTTCGCAACAGCAAGTAACTGTTTTCGGCGGCAAAACAGAAAACCTTCCGTTATGGTTTAAGAAATATGATTGGGGGGTGAAAGTGAATTATTATAGAACTTCGTTTTTGCCGGCGGAAATAGGCTTGACAGAAAAAGAATTCAAGAGCTTCACGATAAAAATATCCAATCCCACGAGGGCTTTGATGGAATGTTTGTACCTGGTTCCGGGTAAACAGGATATGGTGGAATGTTTTCACCTGATGGAAGGATTGAACAATCTACGGTCTGTAGTTGTTCAGGACTTATTGGAAAAATGCGAATCAATAAAGGTCAAACGCTTGTTCCTGTATCTGGCAGAAAAAGTAAACCATGATTGGCTTAAGAAGTTAGAATTAGAAAAGATTGATTTAGGAAAGGGTAAGAGAAGCGTAGTGAAAAACGGGGTCTATAATCCCAAATATTTAATAACAGTACCCAAAGAGTTAGAAGAAAATGATCAAAGACGAATATAAAAAACAGGTGCAGCTTTTATTGAAGGTAATACCAGAGGTTGCAAAAGAAGATTGTTTTGCGTTACATGGAGGTACTGCCATCAATCTTTTTATCAGGAACATGCCGAGGTTGTCGGTTGATATTGATCTTACTTATCTGGTATTGGAAGAGTACGATATTTCAAAAGCACATATCAATGAAGCCCTGCAAAGGATCATGGCGAATATAAAGAAAGTAATACCCGGCGTTAAGATACGGTATGAAGAAAAAGTTTCTAAATTGTTTATAAGCGAAAATAACGCTACTATAAAAGTGGAAGTTAATTTGACAGGCAGGGGAAGCCTTCACCCAGTTGTAAAAATGGAGGTATGTGAAAGGGTACAGGAAGAATTTGATGTATCAGTATCCATGAACCTGTTGCCACAAGGTCAGATTTTCGGAAGTAAAATATGTGCTGCACTTGACCGGCAACATCCCCGGGATCTCTTTGATGTAAAATACCTGTTGAACAATGAGGGATTTACTAAAGAAATAAAGGAAGGCTTCCTTTTTTATTTGCTGGGTCATTCAAGACCAATCAACGAAGTGCTGCATCCAAATTGGCAGGATCAGAAACAAGCAATGGAAACACAATTTTCCGGAATGTCTAAAGAAGATTTTACGTATGAAGACTATGAAGGAACAAGAGAGGCATTACTAAAAGTTATACATGAAAGCCTGACAGATGAAGATAAAAAGTTTATTCTGAGTCTAAAAGACCTGAAACCTGATTGGACAGTATACAATTTTGAAAAGTTTCCCGGTATCGCATGGAAGCTGGAGAATCTTCAAAAATTAAAAGATAAAAATCCCGAAAAACATCAGGCCTTATATACAAAACTGAAGGATAGGTTTTATCCGGAACAGTAATCATTTTCCTTTTCACAATTCAGGAGATTGCTAATTAAGTCTGGTTTATTTAAGAGAATATCTATTCCTTTAAAACATGTTTGAACGAGTTTTTATAAAATATTTTTCTTAATTGACATCTTTATGGGTAGAGCTCTTTTTTTTATATTGTTCTCGACACTAACTTCTTGCGGGATAAGTCAAGAAAAGAGTGTGCCTGAACATACAACATGCGACAGCGTATTTACAATTATTAAAGAAAAAACATGGGAAAAAAGATTTGACGAGTTAGGCATTAAGAGTATAGAGGGGAGTATTTCAAAGACGCAAATTAGAATATGGACTCAGGGGGCTGGGTCAGTGGATTCTGCAAGGTTGTTAATTCTCAGAAAGGATGAAGCAGCTTGGGCAAGTGAATTTCACCAATATAGGTTTAGTGGAAGTAAGGATAGCATCGATATTCTGGTTAATCATGAGGTAACGAAATCAGTTCCTAAATCTGGATGGGATAGTTATATAGCGAATATTGAGAAAAATGGAATTTATATGCTAAGTAATAAAGATCGAAAAAAAAGCTTTGGTAATTGTAATCACGGAGAATCTATTCTTGTGCAAATTGTGAATGATGGGAAATGTTTTGAATATTTTTATCCATGCTGGACTTCTACCAAGGATAAAACTTCGCTTAATAAAATTGTAGAGATATTAAAGGAGAGTGAAAAGCAGTTCGGTTATAAGATTTTCCCGCTTTACTAAAACTGGTTGATAGTTTCTGAACAGATTATAAGTTCGGAATACGAAAGTTTTTTGTTTGAACAATTGCTTCGGTATGCGGGCGCTCAATGTTTTGCAATAAAGGCAGAAGAGAATGTTGGGCACAATGAATTCAATTTTATACAGTTGTTAATATGTCAC
>JAKFDY010000102.1:0-3567 GCA_036675885.1 Lacibacter sp.
ATGTTGATGAGCGGAAAAAATCAGGGATGACTGTTGTTAAAAGATTTAAACAGGAACAACAATTAACATGCCGTGGCTTTTAGGATGGAGCCAATTCTTTTACAAAATAGATAAGCGGCCGTTCATCATTTGAATTCTGAAGTTTAGGTTTTGCAACAAAAAGCGTTGTAATTTCCTTGTTCAACTAATTGTATTGAACATGAGAAAATCAATCCTGTTTGCAGGTACGCTTTTCAGCGTACTGTTTTCGCTTGCACAAAAAAAGCAAACTGCTGTTTCAACTTCTTTAAATGAAGAATCTGTTTATGGTTCATTAAAGTATCGTTCCATAGGCCCTTACCGTGGCGGACGAAGCGCTGCAGTAGCCGGTAGTTATTCCAACAAAACAACTTTTTACATGGGCGCTACCGGTGGTGGTGTTTGGAAAACAACCGACGGTGGTAATAACTGGAAAAATATCAGCGATAAATATTTCGGTTCGTCTATTGGTGCTTTGGCTGTTGCGCCGAGTGACGAAAGTATTGTGTATGTGGGTGAAGGCGAAAATACGATGCGTGGTAATGTAAGCGAAGGATCAGGTGGTATGTGGCGCAGCGATGATGGTGGACGTAGCTGGAAAAATATCGGACTGAAAGATGGTCGTCATATCATCCGCATTATCATTCATCCAAAAAATCCGGATGTTGTTTGGGCTGCAGTAGTTGGTCATTTGTTTGGACCAAATGAAGAACGTGGCGTGTACAAGACAACCGATGCTGGTAAAACATGGAAACGCACATTGTTTGTAAATAATCAAACAGGTGCAAGTGATTTAGTGATGGAACCAGAAAATCCATTGGTGCTATATGCAGGAATGTGGCGTGTAATACGTACACCGCATAGTTTGGAAAGTGGTGGCGAAGGAAGTGGTTTGTATAAATCAACTGATGGTGGTGAAACATGGACGAATGTTTCGACGAAGAAGGGATTACCGAAAGGAACATGGGGAATTGTTGGTGTGGCATTCGCACCATCAAACCCCGAACGCATTTATACCATTCTTGAAAATGCAAACGGTGGATTGTTTAGAAGTGATGATGCAGGTGAAACATGGCAACTGATGAGTGGTGATAATAATATCCGTCAGCGTGCATGGTATTATAGCAAAGTATTTGTTGATCCAAAGAATCCTGACCTGGTGTATTGCCCCAATGTAAATTTCATGTACAGTCGTGATGGTGGACGTACGTTTCAATCGTACCGAACACCACATGGCGATCATCATGATCTGTGGATCGATCCGAATGATGGCAAGCGTATGATCGTTGCAGATGATGGTGGTGCACAGGTAAGTTATGATGGGGGCACAAACTGGAGTACGTATATGAACCAACCAACCGGACAATTTTATCGTGTATCAACCGATAATAGTTTTCCTTATCGCATTCTTGGTGCACAACAGGATAATTCAACTGTTCGTATTAAAAGCAGAACAAGCGGCGCAGGTATAACTGAACAGGATTGGCAGGAAACAGCAGGTAGTGAAAGTGGATATGTAGTGGCTGATCCAACTAATCCTGATGTTGTGTATGGCGGTAACTATGGTGGTTATCTTTCACGCCTCGATCATAAAACAGGTGAGAACAGAGCTATTAGTGTGTGGCCCGATAATCCAATGGGCGCAGGAGCTGATGTGCTGAGGTATCGCTTTCAATGGAACTTCCCCATTTTCTTTTCACCGCATAATCCAAAGAAATTATACTCTGGAGGTAATGTATTGTTTGCCACAGAAGATGAAGGACAAACATGGACAGCACTTTCTCCCGATTTAACAACAAATGATAAATCAAAACAAAAATCAAGCGGTGGTCCCATTACACAAGACAATACCAGTGTTGAATATTACTGCACCATTTTCACAGCAACTGAAAGTTTTGTAGAGAAAGATCTTTTATGGACAGGTAGTGATGATGGGTTGATTAACGTAAGTAAAGATGGTGGTAAGAATTGGGAAAATGTTACACCAAAAGATGCGCCGAAATTTATGATGTGGAATTGTGTTGATGTTGATCCGTTTAAAAAAGGCGCTGCGTATTTTGTTGGCACACGCTATAAGCTGGATGATTACACGCCCTACATCTACAAAACAGAAGATTATGGTAAAACATGGAAGCTCATTACCAACGGCATTAACAAAATGCATTTCACCAGGGCTATGCGAGCCGATCATAAACGCCCGGGATTGTTGTATGCAGGTACAGAATTCGGTATGTATATTTCGTTTGATGATGGTACAAACTGGAAACCATTCCAATTGAATATGCCTGTTGTTCCTGTTACAGATATGACCATTAAAGAAAATGATCTCATAGTAGCAACACAGGGAAGAGGTTTTTATGTGATTGATGATTTAACGGTATTGCAACAGGTAAAAGCAGATGTTGCCAATAAAAATCTGCATGTGTTTGATGTGAATCCGGGATGGAGAATGCCGATAAACAGATTTGGCCGCCGCTTTGGAGGAACTGCACAGAACATTGGCGAAAATCCTGCAGGCCCGTTGCTGATCACTTATTACACAAAAGCTGTAACAGATTCTACCAAGGCATCCATTACCATCATGGATAAAAATAAAAAGATTATTAAAACATTCAGTACCGATGCCCGCCCGGATGATAAGGTCGGACAGGGTAAAGACAAACTCGATATCAAAAAAGGATTGAACAGTTTTGCATGGGATCTGCAATATCCTCCTGCTGAACCAAGCGAAGGCATGATACTCTGGAACGGAGCGCCCGGTACTATTACCGCTGCTCCCGGTAATTATTTTGCAAGAGTGAAAGTTGGAAACGATTCAACTGAAGTCCCGTTTGTAATTAAAGCCGATCCAAATTACCGAATGACACAGGAAGCATACGAAGAACAATTTAACTTCCTGTTGAGTGTGCAGCAAAAGTTCAACGATGTGCAGAAAGGCATTAAAGATATCCGTGCATTGCGTACACAGATCAATGATTTCATTGAGCGCCAGGGAAAAGATTGTCCGAAAGAAATTAAAGACATGGCAACTGCAATCACAAAAGAGTTAACTGCTGTTGAAGAAACATTGTATCAAACAAAATCAAAGAGCGGACAGGATCCATTGAACTATCCCATCCGCATCAATGATAAATTGAGCGGCGTGTTTGATGTGGCCAACAGCGGCGTAAATGCACCAAGCAAACAATCGAAAGAGGTATTTGCTGAGTTGAGCAAACAAGCCGATGAGCAATTGAACAAGCTGAAGAAAGTTATGAGTGAAGATGTGATGAAGTTTAACCAGCTTATCCGGGAAAAGAGTTTGCCGGTGATTAGTGTGAAATAAGTTATTTGTCTAACGAATCATTTGTTGCGGCGGCCGAAGGCCGCCGCAACTTTTTTATTGAAACTGTCGTTTCAGTAACTAATATTTTTTATCATTGCCAAACATTAGTGTCCCGTTAAATTAATTCAATTTTTAATTGTTCACATTTTTGTTCTTTGACATTCTTATAGACAGTGCTTTTCAACAACTCATTTAAGGGGGCTTTATCAAAGAGCGAAGCACTC
>JAKFDY010000103.1:0-8307 GCA_036675885.1 Lacibacter sp.
CAGTGTGCCGTTAGGTGGCTATCTGAAATCAACAAAGCTGTTGCCGGGCATGCATGTAAAGAAAGGTGAAGTGATCGCTATTGTTGAAGATCAGCAATACATTCAGTTGCAACAGGATTATTTAACGGCAAAAGCAAGGATCAATTTTACTGAAGCAGAATACCTGCGTCAAAAGGAATTGAACGAAAGCAAAGCCAGCAGCGATAAAGTGTATCAACAGGCCGAAGCAGAATTTAAAAGCCAGAAAATACTCATCAGTGCATTGGGAGAAAAATTAAAACTGGCAGGTATCAATACCAATCAGCTCACTGAACAAAACATTACACGCAGCATTCAACTGCATTCGCCTATTGATGGTTATGTATCGAAAGTGAATGTGAACATTGGTAAATATGTAGCGCCTACAGAAGTGTTGTTTGAACTGATTAATCCAACTGATATTCACCTGGCATTAACGGTATTTGAAAAAGATGTGAACAAACTTTTTATTGGTCAGAAACTCGTGTCATATACCAATAATGAACCCGGGAATAAACATCATGCTGATATCATCTTAATTGGAAAAGATCTGGGGCCCGACCGCAGCACGGAAGTACATTGCCATTTTGATAACTACGATAAAACACTCATCCCCGGGACTTATATGAATGCAGATATTGAAATAAAGAATAAAGCCGCATGGGTATTACCCGAAGATGCCGTGGTAGGGTTTGAAAACAAACAATATGTTTTCGTTAAAAAGACAGATAAAACTTTTGAGCTGCTGGAAATACAACCCGGTGTAACCGTAAACGGCTTCACCGAAATACTGAATGCTGAAAGCTGGCAGCAAAAGCAAATAGTAGGCAAAGGCGCTTATACCTTATTGATGAGCCTGAAGAATAAAGCAGAAGATTAATCTTAAGTTATTACGCAACACTTCTATACTTTTTCAACCGCAGCATGTAAATCGAAAATGATTTGCATGCTGCGGTTGAAAACATACAATACCGGATGTGACATTAGTCACATTTGATTACTTCATTTATTGATTGTTGTAACTTTATATAAATCTAAACATACCGGGTGCAATAAAAAGCGGGGCCCTGCGTATTAACGATTGAAACACTCCCACCAATTTCTATTTCTGTTTAAACTCATTGCCACTGCAGTTTACTGCCTGGTAAGTGGGATTTTATTATTATAACTATAAACCACATAGCACATGAAAAAAATGAAGCACCCGGTGAGTGTGATTGGTATTGCCTTTACTTTTTTCATTAATGCCTGCAAACATCAAATTCCGGTGCCGCCAGAGAATGGCAATCCCGGCGGCGTTTCTGGTATACCCGGTGCCGTTGGTCGTGTTTGCAGTATCGACTCAGTTTATTTTGCTAATGATATTTATCCACTCCTCAGCTCCACCTGTGCTATGGCCGGATGCCACGATCCTGTTACGCATAAAGAAGAGATCGATCTGTCTACTTACAACAATATCAAAAACTATGTTGTTGCCGGTAATGCATCAGAAAGCAATATCTATAAAACGATTATTAAAACAGATAATGAACGCATGCCCCCTCCTCCAATGCCGGCATGGACAACTGAACAGGTAACAAAACTCCGGACATGGATTAATCAGGGTGCAAAAAACAACGCCTGCGACAGATGTGATACAACTGATTATAAATTCAGCACAGCGATCAAACCTTTAATTCAGAATAAATGCCAGGGCTGTCATAACCCCGCATCATTGGGAGGCGGAATTGACCTTTCAACTTATGAAAGTATTAAAGCGGCGGCCAGCAATGGCAAACTTTATGGATCTGTAAACTGGTCATCAGGATATATTCCAATGCCGCAAGGCGGATTGAAAATGCCGGACTGTGAAATAAAACAGATCAGAAAATGGATCGATGCAGGCATGCTCAATAACTAAACTAAAAAAGTATGAAGAGGATCATCATTCATGTTTTAATCATTCTCTGCAGCTCCTGTTATTACGATGCTGCAGATCTTTTATATCCTGCCAGTACTGTTTGTGATACTACTGCAACATCGTATTCGCAAAAAGTTGTGCCGCTGCTGCAGCAACATTGTTACAGTTGTCATTTGAATGCATCAACAGGTGGAGGTATTATGATGGGCAACTATACCGCAGACAAAGCACTTGCTACAAACGGTAAACTTTATGGAAGCATCAGTCACACGACTGGTTATTCAGCAATGCCAAAAGGGGCAGCGAAAATGACCAACTGTCAAATTGCAATTATTAAACAATGGATCGATGCAGGCACGCCTGCTAATTAATAAAGACAATATGAAAAGGAAAACGATTTTCAGGATCATCCTGCCTCTTATTCTTATCCTTGGATCAATAGGCGCTTATTATGCTTACAGGGAGTATAACCGTAAAACAGAAAATGTTGACAAACTTGAAGCTGTGTTTGAACTAACAACAGATGCGCTGATACAGGAGTTTACAGAAAATGAAAATGCAGCCACACAAAAGTATGCGGGCAAAGTATTGCAGGTAGAAGGGCTATTGAAAACAACTGATGTGGATGATAAGGGATACTACACTGTTGTATTAGGCAACCCTGTTTTGCCTTCATCTGTGAGATGCAGTATTGATACATTATACTCTGTTGATAAAAACAACCTGCAGATCAACACTCCTTTAACAGTTAAAGGTATCTGCACAGGTTTTAATGCCGATGAACTGGGGCTTGGCTCTGATGTATTACTGAACAGGTGCATCATCATTCAAAAAGAAACTACTTCACATTAAAATGCTCATATGAAAAAGATAAATTGTTTACTGATTGTTTTATTCTTTACCGGAATTGTTTCTGCGCAGGATAAATATTTTACTAAAACAGGTAAGGTTACATTTGATGCAACATCACCCGGTTCTCCGGAACAAGTTGAAGCGATTCATAAAAGCGTCTTATGCGTGCTTGACAGCAAAACAGGCAACATGCAATTCGCTGTTACTATGAAAGGCTTTGAATTTGAACGTGCTTTGATGCAGGAGCATTTCAATGAAAACTATATTGAAAGCGATCAGTTTCCCAAATCGGAATTCAAGGGGATAATCAGCAACAACAGTAGTGTTAACTACACAACAAATGGCGAATACAAAGTTTCTGTAAAAGGAAAGTTAACCATGCACGGAATTACAAAAGACATTGAAACAACCGGAAGTCTTATAATAAAAAATGGCAAGATCGCTACAAACTCTGTTTTTACAGTTCTGCTTGCAGATTATAAAATAAGCATACCTGGTTTAGTTGCAGATAAAGTTTCAAAAACTGCAAAGATTGTTGTGAATTGTTTGCTCGACCCGTTACCTGTTAAATAAACAACTCATTTTTTAATCAGCATGAAAAAGCAAACTCATTTCGCAGTCGTTTTATTTATCCTGATATGTTCTTTTAAAGTAAAAGCACAGGAAACTGAAGACCTGTTAAGTCTTGTTGATTCAGGAAAAACGGGTAAAACGTTCATCAAATCTGCATTCAAATCAACCAGGGTTATTAACGGACATTCGATGGAATTTCTTTCGCCCGGCACCATGGACTTTCGCATACTTCATCGCTTTGGGCAGCTCGATCAGGGTTATAAAAATTTTTTCGGTTTAGACCAGGCCAGTATGCGTATGGGATTTGATTTTGGATTGTATCGTAACCTGATGATTGGCGTTGGCAGAAGCACTTACAAAAAAGAACTTGATGGCTATTTCAAATATGCACCTGTAATGCAATCAACAGGAAACAAAAGTTTTCCAATGACCGTTGCCATTGCAGCAGGTATTACCATGAATACTTCTCCATGGGCCGACCCAACGATCAAGAATTATTTTTCTTCACGCCTCGCCTATTATTACCAGCTGATACTTGGAAGAAAGTTCTCCGAACGTTTTACACTGCAGTTAACACCAACAATGGTTCATACCAATCTTGTTGCAATACATACGCAGCCTAATGATGTGTTTGCACTTGGTGCAGGCGCCCGGCTGAAATTGACGAAACGTATTGCACTTACAGGTGATTATTTCCACCTGTTTAACGGTATAGAGCAGGGTGTTAATTATCAGCCTTTGTCAATTGGGGTTGATATAGAAACGGGCGGCCACGTGTTTCAGCTGCATTTTTCCAATGCCACTGGCATGAATGAACGAGCCTTTATTAATGAAACAACAACTCGTTGGGGCAAGGGTGAGATCAGGTTTGGTTTTAATTTATCGAGAGTATTTCAGTTGAAAAAGAAAGCGAAAACTGATAGCTGAAAGAATAAGTCCGGCGTTTTTTAAGAAAACTAAAACAGATTATTTTTCAGGCTTCATAAAAAAATCCGCACCTTTTGTGTGGATTTTTTTACATACAGCATCTCACATCAAAACCTACTGCTATGGCATCACCACTTTCCGTTTCAATTGTGCATCCTGCTTACAGTAATCTGAAAAAAATCAGCCCTATCCTTCATTTCCTCGCCGGTACAGTCTTCATCGCCGCCGCCATTTACGAATTCAGGACAGATAACCGCATTACCGCTTTCTGTGAAATGGTGATTGGGATTGATGTAATTGCCCTTGCTTTTATGCGTGGTTTTGCCGAAGAATCAACCCGGCTCAATGCTACTTTCCGGCTTATTGAAGTGCTGGTGTTTGGCGGTTTAACCATTCTTGCCATTCTGGATCAGTCGTGGATAACGGTTGTTTTAATGGCAATAGCTACCGGAATGTATTACTATGTATTCCATTGCGAACGCAAGATCATTAACAGCGAACGGGTTGCAGTGCATCATTTGGGGGTTACCATTTCCAATTTCCCCAAGGATAAAGAACTGGATTGGGAGCAGATAAAGCAGCTGGAAGCCCTGCCCCACAGCATTACCATCCACACAACCCGTAACAAAACCCTCCGTTTTGAGTTCCAAAAAGCAATTGCTTTCGACGAACTGGAACAAATTCACGAATTTTGCAGACATTATCTGAAAAGTGAATAGTGAATGGTCAATGGTGAATCAGCCAAACTGCACATTCACCATTCACAATTGACAATTCACTATGGCCTTACAACATTCTCCTTATTTACTTTACTCCGACGGGAACGGAAATATTTTTGAAGACACTTCACTTTACGCAGTGGGTCGTGAAGCGTGGGATGCATTCCCGATCGATCTTGATAACTGGATGGAATTGCCGGATGGAGGCAACCTTTACGAATTACCCGACCGCAAAGGCATTGGCATTGATGTAAAAACGGGCGAAATGCGTTTGTGTGAAAAAGGCTGGGCCGTAGCTGCGTTTATTCCTCCAGCACATACCAGTTTGTTTATTGCTGCTTTTGAATGTGAGCCCGGTGCTGATACACTCCCGCTTTTCTGTTATACGGCTGTGGGTTGGTATGATGATAAATTTTATGTGCCTGCCATTCGTATTGAGCAGGACATTCGCCAGGAATGTGCCGGTTACAATGATGAGAAGATTGAAACAGGCGCTGAACAACTCATAAAAACTTATCCGCACAATCGCCTCGTGAAACATTTGATGGAGAATTGCTGCAATACGTACAACTGTCCGGCAGCAAGAAACTTTGCGATGAGTCGTTGGGAATGTCCGATTCCTGTTTCACCAGCTTGTAATGCAAACTGTATTGGTTGTATTTCGTTTCAACCACAGGAAGAGCATATTCAAAGTCCGCAGGATCGTTTAACATTTAAACCTACTGCTGAGGAAATTGTAGAATTTACTGTTCCACATCTTGAAACAGCACCCTACCCTATTGTTTCATTTGGACAAGGATGCGAAGGCGAACCACTGTTGATGTGGGAAACCATGCGTGATGCCATTATTGAAATGCGGAAACATACACAAAAAGGAAGCATCAATATCAACACCAATGGTTCAAAACCTGATGCGGTGAAAGTTTTATGCGAAGCAGGTTTGAATTCAATTCGTGTAAGCACCAACAGTGCACGCAAGCATGTGTACGAAGCATACTATCGCCCCAACAATTATGAATTTGAAGACATCGTAGAAAGTTTGAAAGTAATGAACAGTTATGGTGGCTGGACCAGCATCAACTATTTCGTATTCCCCGGTATTACGGATTGCGTGGAAGAATACGAAGCATTACGAAAGCTGATCAAAGAAACCGGCTTAAAGATGATCCAGTGGCGCAATTTCAACATTGATCCCGATTGGTACCTCGGCAAACTTGGTATTACTGAAACAAGTGAGCTACTTGGTGTAAAACAGTTTATTGAATTGATCCAGGAAGAGTTTCCTGATTTGAAGCATGGCTATTTCAATCCACCAATTGAACGCATCAAAGGAAATTACGAAGTTGATTTTGCGCATTGGTAACACTGGTCGGCACGGTTGAAAACCGTCAGACCTATGGTATGTAATTATTGTTATATTTATTTATGCAGGAAACTTTTAATCTAAGCTTTGATGTGAACTATGGCGAGTATGCCGGTTCGCTTTTTCACCAATTCTTAAAGAGTAAATATCTAAGACTATTCATTTTATTTTTATTAGGTCTTGCTTTACTGTCAACTCTTCTTGGCCTGGCGACAAGCTCTGAAATGAATTTTTGGGTAAGCTTGTTATCAGCCATAGCTCCGGTTTTAGTTATTTCAGCAATCGCACCTATATTATTTTTTGTTTTCACTGTCATTATTTACTTAAGCAGTCGCTACGCTTTCAAAGACATTGAAACCGAGTTTAACCATTGGGGAGTTAGCCGTAAAAGCGGCAAAATAAATTGGTCAAAACCCTGGCGTGAAATAGTAAAAGTTAAAGAAACAAAAACTGCTTTCCTTGTCTACATCAGCAAAAATGATTTTATAGTTATTCCTAAAAGGGCTTTTAAAGACGATGCTGAAATGAACAGCTTCAGTTATTTTTGGTCAACCAGAACAGACTTTAAGCTGTAATTCAAAACGAAAACTTATTTTTAATCAGATTGATTTCTCCGTTTTGATCCCATGAACCGCCCCAACCATATTTTGCCACTCATTGTACTCTCGCAATTTGCAGGCACATCGTTATGGCTCAGTGGCAACGCTATACTTACAGAGATCAGCAAAACATTTCAATTGCAACAAGATGGGTTAGCCATTGTTACTTCATCAGTACTCATCGGTTTTATCACCGGTACTTTTTTATATGCCATCACAGCAATTACTGACCGGTTTAAACCATCGGTTGTATTTTTTATTTCATCGATGTTAGCCGCTTCTGCCAACCTGCTCATCCTGTTACCGCAACAGGATTTTTTATTGTTAGTGTTATCAAGATTCTTTGTTGGTTTTTTCCTGGCCGGCATTTACCCTGTCGGTATTAAGATAGCAGCTGAGTGGTACGAAAAAGGATTGGGCAAAGCATTGGGTTATTTGGTTGGTGCATTGGTGATAGGCACTGCATTTCCGCATTTGCTCAAACAATCGGGCTGGGATTATAACTGGAAACATGTGTTGATGGTTACTTCATCCGTTGCATCAACAGGCGGACTTATTATTTTTCTGTTTGTACCACGGGGACCGTTTTATAAAAAAGGCAACAGTTATTCGTTTGATGCATTTAAAAACAGTTTTCGATTTCCCAACTTTCGTGCAGCATCATTCGGTTATTTTGGTCACATGTGGGAGTTGTATGCGTTCTGGGCATTTGTTCCGGTGATCCTTGGTCTTTATGCAAAACAAAATGCTGCATCTATGAATATACCGTTATGGTCGTTCATTATTATTGCTGCAGGTGCAGTTGGTTGTGTGGCCGGTGGTTACATCACCCTCAAACAGGGAAGTGCAAAAGTGGCCTATGCCGGTATGTTAGTTTCGTTTTGCTGTTGTGTATTATCGATCTTCAGCTTTTCGATGCCTCCATTTTTATTTCTTTTCTTTTTATTGATATGGGGATTTGCTGTGGTGGCTGATTCGCCTCAATTTTCATCCATCGTGGCGCAAACCGCTGTTGCAGAGAATAAAGGTTCGGCATTAACCATTGTTACCTGTATCGGATTTGCAATTACAGTTGTAAGTGTATATGTGTTGGATCGTTTGTTCGAGCAATTCATCCAATCGCCTTATGTATTATTGATACTTGCACCGGGCCCATTGTTTGGTTTATGGAAATTGAAACCATTGCTAAAGCAGAAGACGTTCAACTAAAAAGACGTTTATTATTCATATTAAATCACTATTGTCCGACTAAACTATAAATAAAAGGGCAGTTCTTAGGAACCACCCGTAATGGTTATGTTTGAGTTACCACACAACAAACAAACCACATGGATAAAGATAAAAGTTTTGTCGGAC
>JAKFDY010000104.1:0-11553 GCA_036675885.1 Lacibacter sp.
GTCCGATACAATTGCTTTTCATGGGACCATCCGGAATACCGGCGGCTTTTTCAATTACAGTATTGGCAGCCCTTATGAAAGTATATAAACCATTCCACTGCCCGTCGCTGGCAGGGATAGGACGGCTTCCATCACTAACCGTATTGGGATTAAAAGCACCTGAAGAAGCAACATTGATTGCCAGGTCGCTATAGCGATCTTCCAGGGGTACATCGAAATCAGGCAGACTTGTATACAAATAGTTTGTGCCTACAATTAAATCGCTGGAGTCTTTCCAAAAAACAGGGTCTGTAATTACTGTCCTGGTATTGAGATCCAACTGCTTTGTACAGCCAGAGCCGATAAGCGATACAGTTGCAACAGCCATACAGTTTATGATAAAGATTTTATTTAAACGCATTTCTTGAACATTGAAATAATTAATAATAGTGATTCTATTTCCGGAAAGGCTAAAAGCCAATGTTTAAACCCATTGCAAAGCTTCTCCAAAGCGGATAGCCAAAGGTTACCCGATCGGTATTTTCCGGATCGTAGTAATTAAACCACATTCCCGTTTTTTCCCAAAGATCCTGGCCGGAAAAATAGAGTTTGATATCACCCAATCCTTTCACATTATGCATCGCCTTGCTGAATGTATAACCCAGTTGCAGGTTTTTCAACCGGATATAACTGGCGTTCTGCACCCAATGAGATGAAACCTGGTCATTTACCCTGTCACTAAAACGTATGGCGGGGAATTTGGCGTTCAAATTATCGGGTCTCCAATAATCCTGGTGAATAGCCCAAGGCATCCTCCACCCGTTATACAGCCCTATAGCGGGTTCCGGGTCAATCAAAATACTTCTTTTGCCAACCCCGTTGAAAAGCACAGACAGGTCGAAGCCTTTCCAGTTAACTCCGGCACTCACACCAAAAACATAACGGGGATTGGTATTACCGAGATAAACCAGGTCGCCATGATTGGCCGCAGTGCCGATACCCTGGTTGATGAAACCATCTTTATTAATGTCAAGCAATTTAATATCGCCTACACCAGTATTGGTGGTTCTGCGGGGCGCCCCTTGAACTTCCTCTGGGGTATCAAAATAGCCATCTGATTTGTAACCAAATATTGAGTTGGTTGACATACCTAAAATGGTTCTGTTAATCCCCGCAGCGTAAGTATTGGCTCCATCATAGCGAACAACCTTATTTATGTCGTCGCTGAGGTTAGCAGAAACAAAATACCCCCCGTTTTTAAATTTATCGCTCCAGTTAACGGTAACACCCCAGCCTTTCACCTGTATGGCAGCCAGGTTGGCGGCATTCGGCGTTACACCCAACAGTGCCGGAAGATTTTGCCCAACAAATACATTATCGTTTTTCTTAATGAAATAATCAAAATGCACACGCAACCTTCTTTTCAGCACTTCGATATCAACCCCGAAATTGGTTGTTTCTATGATCTCCCATTGTTTGCCTTCTGAAGGCAGTTCGGCCTGCCGCAAAAATGCCGTACGGGAATCATTGAATGGATAAAAACCCCTTGACAACTCACTCTGGAAATCATAATTGCTGGAATTAGGATCGGCGGTTTGCGCACCACCAAGCGTGCCATATGAAGCCGCTAATTTAAATTCATCAGCCCAGGGCAATGCTTTTCTAAACCATTCTTCCTGCGATGCACGCCAAAATGTGTTAAAGGCATAGAATGTCTGAAACTTATGACCAGGAGCTAAACGGGAACTACCATCACGGCGAAGTACCCCTTCAAAATAATACCTGCTCGCAAAATTGTAGGATAAGCGTCCAAAATAGGACAAAAATGTATTTTCCTGTATGTTATCAGCCACATTCGTCACATCGGCTGTAGCCAGGGTGGTGTAGTTTAAGGTCTCGAAATTGTTTAGTAATAACGCCCTTTGCATAGCCTGCACCCAGTCATATTTATGCGTTTTGTATTCATAGCCTCCCAATAAATGGAAATGGTGGTCTTTCAGTTTATAATCGTAATCGGCAGTTGCAAAAAAGTTTTGGTTGAGCGTATAGGGTCTTGTTTTAGTAAACGAGTTTACCGGGTTGAGGGCGGTACCGGGAATGGGGTTCTTGTTTTCGTCAATCGTAAAGCGGGGAACTGTTTTATTAAACACTTCCCTTGCGGAGAAAACCATACCCGGGCTATACACGGCCTTTAAATCAAGCCCTTTTACAATTTGTTTGGCATTAAGGCTAATGACACCGTTCATGTTGTACCTGTTCTCCTCATCATAACCGCCATCTTTTAAAATGGGGTAAGTGTTGGATATTGTACCTATAAAGGCATATTTGCTGCCGTTTGTTCCCGGCGTGAAAATAGGGTTACGGGCGGCACGGATAGCATAAACGCCATAGAACAACCCTCCGCCTGTAACGCCTACAGATGGGGCCAGTATATTTTCCTTAACAAAAGACAAACGGGTATCGAGTGAGAAAATCTTAGACAATTTGGTATTATAGTTCAGCCTTGCGTTAAACCTGCTGTAGCTGTCGGGCCCAAATTTGAATACCCCCTGCTGCCCCAGGTATCCTAAGGAAAACAAGTAGGTAGATTTGTCGCCGCCACCCGAAGCGCTGAGATTGATATTGCGCTGCACACTTTGTTTACGCATCAAAATATCCTCCATGTTATGATTGTAGTAGTAGTCCCAGGCTTTGCTATTCGTATTCCATACTTCATTTACATTCGGGTCATCGAGCCACTCCAGTTGCTGATCCGTAAAGTCTTTATTCTGGTTGGCAAACACCCGTGCGGCGTTTATCAGTTCGCCCTCCTTGCGTGAACTCAACAATTCCGGACGGGTACCCGGAGTACGGGTAGTGTACATCGTCGTCAGTTCAAAACGTGTTTTTTGATTCTCCCTGCCAGCTTTCGTGGTAACCAAAATCACACCTCCACCCGCTTTTGCACCGTAAATAGCTGCAGAGGCAGCATCTTCCAAAACAGATATTGACTGAATATCGTTAGGGTTTAAAGAGCTAAGGTTACCTTCTACTCCATCAATAATAACTAAAGGAGCATTATTAACACCCAGGGAAGTAATACCCCTTATCCTGGCTGTAAGTCCCTCACGGCCAGGCTGGCCATTGGTACGGGTGATGACAAGCCCGGGGGTGGTTCCCTGCAAGGCATCCATTGTATTTGTCACGGGTCGGTTTTGCAATAATTTATGATCTACCGTTAATATACCACCTCCAATATCCCGTTTGCTCCGGGTGCCGTAACCCACCACCACCACATCGCTTAACTCAGTGGCTTTGGTTTTTAGTTGAACGCTAATGCTGTTTTCCATTCCAACAGTTACTTCAATTGATTCAAACGTTACAGCCGAAATGATCAGCACATCTCCTGTTGCAGCAGTAATGGTAAAGTTGCCGGCTTCATTTGTACTTGTACCGGTCTTTTGCTTTTTAATGGTAACAGATGCGCCGGAAACGGGCTTCCCGTTTTCGTCTTTAACTGTACCTGTTATTGTTTTTGCCTGAGCAAACATTAATAAAGGGAGAAATAAGAGAACACCTAACCCGGATAGAAATTTAGTGCCGGGAGGTAATGACACATTTTTCAGCAATCGCATGAGCAGAAGTTTTATATGTAAATAATCAAAGGATGTGCTGTTGGAATTTTGAGCATTTGATGCCTTACTGATTCTTAGCCGCACATTTCTACATGCAATATTTGTTGCTATGAAAAAAAGATGGGGTGAGTATCCTAAAAGAATAGGGTGAATTTCATAAACGAAAAATCAATCCTTTGATTTTCAATCACAAAACAATTTGAAGCCAGGGAAGCTGTTATCGTTGTTCATCCAAATATCTTTACTTTTAAGCCTGTTGATATGAACGAAATGTGCCAGGTTTTTCATCCACTCCCCAGTTTATTCAGGAAAGTTTGTTTTGCGCTGCTGCTGTTATTAATACAGTTACGGGGCAACTCGCAAACCATGTCCTTTAATCATATTACTATTGAGAATGGGCTTTCAAGTAACTCTGTTTTATCGATCACCCAGGACGGCACCGGTTTTTTATGGTTTGGTACAGAAATGGGTGTTAACCGATACGATGGCTCCCGGTTTAAGAACTATGTTCACAATGCGAAAGACAGCAATACACTTTCTAATAATAATGTGATTACGCTTTTCTGTGACACCCGTAAAACGGTTTGGGCAGGCACTTCTACCGGACTTAACCGCTACAACAGGGAAAAGGATCTTTTCGAAAGAATTCCTTTAAAAAGCAGTCCGCTTAATATTAGCTGTATCTACGAAGACAAAAAGGGTACACTTTGGATCGGCAGTTCCAATGGACTTTATGCTTTCGCCAACAGGCAACCCGACAAGCTAAAAGTTTATAAGTCTGAAATGATAAACTCGATAGCAGGTAATAATGTGCGGGCTGTGTTTGAAGATCATAACGGTCATTTATGGGTGGGAAGTAACAACGGCCTCACCCGCATGATTCCACAAAAGGATGGCTATCGTTTCGAAAGCTTTACGCATGAGCCAGGCAATCCCCGTTCGTTAAGTGCTGTTCATGTAACAACAATTACTGAAGATGCGAAACAGCAATTATGGATCGGAACACAAAACAGTGGCATCAATTTATTTGATGCATCTACAGGATCATTTACACGTTTTGGAAAATCGGGGAATACCACTTCAGGCCTTATCAATAATAATATCCGCATCATTGCATCTACACGCAAAGGCATGTTGTGGGTGGGCACGCAGGAAGGTTTAAGCATTATCGATCCTGTTACAAAAAATATCCAATCGTTTCAAAACGATCCCGGCAACAACAAAAGTCTCAGTCAGAATTCAATTTACAGTTTATATGAAGATGCAAATGGATCTGTTTGGATAGGCACTTATTTTGGTGGTGCCAATTCAACCTATCCTTACAGCACAAACTTTTCGGTTTTACAAAATCATGCTACACGCTCAAGCCTGAGTAATAATGTGGTAAGCAGTATTGTGGAAGATGTGCAACACAATCTGTGGATGGGTACAGAAGGTGGAGGTTTAAATTATTACAATCGCACTACATACCAATTCACTGTTTATAAAAACAACCTGAATAACACAAACAGTCTAGGATCAAACCTGGTGAAGGCGGTGATGATTGATAAAGAACAAAACATCTGGTGTGGTACACATGGTGGCGGGTTGAATGTACTCGACCGCAAACAGAATAAATTCAAACGTTATCTCTATAAAGAAAATGATGCTGCCACGCTTGCTTCAGAAGTTACATCCATGATTGAAGATGATAACGAACGGCTTTGGGTTAGTTCGAATTTTGGTTTGCAATTGTTCAGTAAAAAAGGCATTGAACTTACGCCACTTTCATTCAGCAGCATCAATGGCTTTGTAAACGGCATTCCCGCCAGAACATTTTATAAAGATGCGCAAGGTGCCGTATGGATAGGTGCTTTGCCCGGTTTATATGTGGTGAATGGCAACAACATGAAAGAACTCAGCTCCGACTTGTATATAAACAATATCACACAGGATAAAAAAGGAAATATCTGGGTGGCGTTGCGTTATGGCGGCATTGCCATGTACAACAGCAGTAACGGTGAATTTATTCGTTACACAGAAAAAGATGGATTGCCGAATAACAATGTCATCAGCTTACTCGAAGATGAAAATGGATTCTTTTGGTTAAGTACAGATAATGGGTTGATCAAATACAATCCTGTTTTAAAGACAGCACAAACTTATACTGTAAGCGACGGACTTGCGGGTAATGAGTTTAACTACAATTCTTATCTTAAAGACAGTCGTGGTGAATTTTTCTTTGGTGGCTATCATGGTATTACCAGTTTCTTTCCCGCCACGATTGAAACAAACAGTTATGTTGCACCTGTTGTATTTACGGGACTGCGTTTGTTCAATAACACAGTTGCCATTAATGGTGAAGATGAATTGCTCGATCGCAATATCAACCAAATGAAGCGTATTGTATTTACGCATAAACAGAATGTGTTTACCATTGAGTTTGCCCTGCTCAATTTTATCAAAAGCAATAAAAATAAATATGCTTACAAACTTGAAGGCTTTGATAAAGATTGGAACGACGTAACAACTGCATCTGCTACATACACCAATCTTCCATCGGGCACTTATACCTTCCTTGTAAAAGGCGCTAACAATGATGCTGTGTGGAGTTTGCCTGCATCAATCGAATTAAAAATACTTCCACCCTTCTGGCTTACATGGTGGGCCTATTGTATTTATGTGCTTGCTTTTGCTGCTATCTTATTTTTAGTAGTTCGCTTCTTCTTCCTCCGTGCATTATTGAAAAAAGAAGATGAACTGCACCAGGTAAAACTGAATTTCTTTACCAATGTATCGCATGAAATACGTACGCATCTTACACTCATTATGGCGCCGGTTGATAAACTGCTCGACACAAAACAAAACGATGGATTTATTCAACAACAATTAACACAGGTAAAAACTAATGCCAACCGTTTATTAAAACTTGTAAGTGAGTTGATGGACTTCCGCAAAGCTGAAACCAATCATTTAAACTTACGTATTGAACGGTACAACCTCATCCCCTTCTTGCAGGACATTTACAGCAGCTTCCAGGAAACTTCATTAGCAAAGCACATCCATGTTTCCTTTATTCATGATGCAGAAGATATTCCGGTGTATTTTGATAAAGAACAATTAGAGAAAGTGTTCTTTAACCTGCTTGCAAATGCATTTAAGTTTACGCAGGAAGGTGGGCGCATTTCGTTAATGGTTGAACAGCAAGACAACAAAGTGAACATTACTGTCACAGACAATGGTCGTGGTATTGCTCCTGAATATTTAGATAAACTGTTTACTAATTTTTTCCAGGTGGCTGATCATGGGTTGCAGAACACCGGTTATGGAATTGGCCTCGCTCTGTCGAAAAATATTGTGGAGCTGCATAAAGGAACGATCAGTGTTGAGAGCGAACCGTCTTTGAATGGAAAAGAGGGTCGAACTGTTTTCACTGTTACTTTGCTGCAAGGCAACCGTCACTTTGAAACAACTGATCTCACAGAAACAAATCCTGTTACAAAAACAGCGGTGGTTGAACCAGTTCCCGTTGCTGCAGCTCATCAGCCAATTACAACAGCAGAAACAACTAAGGAAAAACAATTCAGCATTTTAATTGCAGAAGACAATCCTGAATTACGCAGCTTGGTGAAAGAAACATTCAACGACCAATACAATGTAATAGACTGCGAGGATGGATTGCAGGGATGGAACACAGCAGTTGAACAGATACCTGACCTTATCATCAGTGATGTGATGATGCCCGAGATGGATGGGTTTACACTTTGCAACAAATTAAAAACGGATGAACGTACCAGCCATATACCTGTAATCTTACTTACGGCAAAGAGTTCGCAGGACGACCAGGTGAGTGGGTTGGAAACTGGAGCTGATATTTATATCACCAAACCATTCAGCACAAAAATCCTTGAACTGAATGTACGTAACCTGTTAGCTGCACGTGAAAAGCTCCGGCAGAAATTCAGTCAACAGATCATTGCAGCACCTGAAAAAACTACAACAACAGAAACAGCAGCTGATACATTCGTCAATACTGTCGATAAAGAATTTCTAACCCGTGTGATGCAATTGGTGGATGAACATATGGATGATCCTGATTTTGGCGTAGAGAAACTGGCAAGAAAAGTAGCCATGAGCCCTCCTATCCTTTACAAAAAAATAAAGGCAGTGAGTAATATGTCGGTGAATGAATTTGTAAAATCATTAAGATTGAAAAAAGCTGCTCAGTTATTACAACAAACTGATATGACTGTTTATGAAGTGGCTTATAATGTTGGTTACAATGATCGTAAATACTTCAGCCGTGAATTCAAAAAACAGTTTGGAAAAACACCAAGTGAGTATGCAGGTACGGGTGAAGAAGAGTAAGATCAGTTTCTGTTTAAACCATCTTTCAAATTGTGTTAACTACTGATTGCTGTAGATTATATGTTCCAAACTAGTTTAAAAATCAAGCTACTAAAAAGACCGGCATTTCGCCGGTCTTTTACTTGTAAAACAAGCCGTTGTTTTACTGATTATTCCTCACATTGTACACAAAGAACTCAGCAATAAAGAAGGCCAGCCGTACAAAGCCTGGCTACAGCTTGACTTTGAAAACAAAGACAAGCACAACAATTTCGAAGTAAAACAATACCATGAAAACTATGGTTACGATTTAAAGGTTGCTATAGAAAAATATGCAATAGCAGAATTAAATTACCCGGATAAAACGAAAGCCTTGTTACAATCACTCGAAAAAGGTAATGTGCAGGCCATCAGCATTGAAAAGGATGGGAACAGCCAGCGCATGTTCATAGAAGCTGATCCGCAATTCAAAAAAGTAACACTCTACGACGGCAATATGAAAATGGTTGCCCGTGAATCACTCGATCAATACAAGGCTTTACCTGCCGGCAAGCAGCGGAAAAGTCTGTCGCAGATGATAAAAAAAAGAGTTGAAAACGGAACAGAAAGTGAAGCCTGAAAAAGAAAAGAAAACGGAGAAGACTTTGCTTCCCAAAAAAAGAGAAAGTAAAGGAAAAGGGTTGGGGGTGTCGTAGTACATCCCCTTCCCTCTTGTTTTGATAAAAAGTTAATCTATGAATATTGAAAACATCACAAAACTCGGAAGTCAATTAAAACAAATTGGTTTTAATCAAATGGAGTTTCCTCTTCTTAGACGGATTTGTTTTCGCATTGCATCTTTTCAACTCCAGCAATCTGTTGAGAAAGTCTCGCACCAACTTTCTTTTAGCTTTCACTTTGAAAAAGATAAAAATTCGGATTGGTATTCTTTATTGTATTACGATGTGAGTTTACATAAACAGATTATTTTGGACACGCCATCAACAGATGCCGATGAAATATCTGCACTCGAAAATCAAATGACTTGTATAAACTGGAAGAACTTTCTGAATGAGGGAGATAAAGGGACACTTACTGATAAACAAAGTTGGGAAACAGAAGCTAAGGCGGAACAGGTTACCGAAAAACTCATCGCATTGTGTACTCACGAATATGGAAAGACTATAGCGGGAAGACTGATAAAAAAATACTGGGTCGGAACTCTGCCTGACGAAATAGTCAACAGTATTTCTGATGTTAAGTATAAACCGGATATCACTCAGCGGTTTTATGCCAGTGGAGACAATCTTATTACGATTGATGAGGCATACCGGTATCTGCAAAACAAATGGATCGAAAAGCAGATGCAGCAGAAAGTAAAAGAATCGAAGGCTTCAAATCCAATAAGTGATAATGTGGAAACGAACAAAAGGGAAAGCAAAGGAATTGTTTCACGTAAAAAGGCAAATAAATAATGCAGCAGGCAGATAATATACCAATTCAATTGTACACTACCGTCTGCAGATTCTTTGAAGAAATAAAAGAAGATGCCAGAATCAGTTCTGTGCATATCAGTCTTTTTATGGCGCTATTGCATACCTGTTTAATCGAAGGAGGAATAAATCCCTTTAAGATCAATCGACGTCGTTTAATGGAGGCTGCAAAGATCAGCGCCAGGCAAACCTTTAACCAACGTATTAATGAACTTCACCAGTATGGGTACATTTATTATCATCCCTGCTCTAACCAGTTTCATCCAAGCCATATCTATCTTAAATATATAGAAGATAGTTCTTTCTACTCATGTAAGGATTCTTCTATTTCACCTATGTAAATTTTATCTCTATGCCTGTAGATATTGTCACACAGGAAGATCTTGAACGTTTTCGTTTCAGACTGATCAACGACTTTAAGCAGTTACTTCAGAGTGTTATCCCATTACAAAATGAATTAGAGAAAGGATACAAAACGGCGGATGCAAGAGAAATCTTAGGCTGCTGTAAGAACAAACTTACGTCCCTGCGTATTTCAAGAAAGCTCCGTACCAAAAAAATTGGCGGAACGGTTTATTATAACAAGGATGACATCAAGCGACTGCTTGAAGAAGGATTTTAAAAAAAGTAGCCGCTTCAAAGCGGCTATTTTTTTATACAGTTTGCATAATGCTGATATTGGTCTGATGCTGTAATCTTTTACGATTCAATTTTTCCTCAAGTCCGGTCATATCATCTTTGATCTTTTCCTCATCTGCATCCGCATAGATCTGTGTTGTGGTAATTTTTGCGTGTTCCATCATCATTTGTACCGTTTCCAGCGGAACCTACACATTCTTGGGTCGACTAAATAGCAGCCCCGCTTTGTTTACTTTTCGGATATTTACGTATCAAATCGAATATAATTAGATTTGCAAATTTCATGTCATTTTCGGATATTTACGTATCAAATCGAATATTAAATACCATGAATCAACAACTATATACATTTAAATTGGCTCCTAACTGGAAGTTAATCAATCAATTAAGCCTCATAGACCGCTTTGGTGGCTCTTGGGCAACTATTGAAAAAAGAGAAGGGCAAACACTAAGGCAATTAAAAGCTATTGCTACAGTACGCAGTATAGGGGCATCAACCAGAATTGAAGGTTCTCAAATGACCGATGCAGAAGTGGAAACCTTGATTAATAACCTTTCAATTTCAAAGCTGGAAGAGCGGGACCAGCAAGAGGTTGCCGGTTATTTTGAAGTTCTTGACCTGATCTCAGAATCTTACAGAGATATTGATGTATCAGAGAGCTCATTAAAATCTCTACACAACCTGCTTATGAAGTACAGTGAAAAAGATGACTGGCACAAGGGAAACTATAAGCAGGTAAGTAATGAGGTAGAAGCAACAAACCCGGATGGAACCAAATACATCATTTTTAAAACAACTGAACCCGGATTAAAAACAACGGAAGCAATGAGTGCGCTTGTTGCATGGTACAAAGAAGATAAAGAAGCGCACCCCTTGGTTAGGGCAGCTACTTTTGTGTACGAATTTTTAAGTATTCACCCCTTCCAGGATGGAAATGGCAGGCTAAGCCGCTTACTGGCAACATTACTCTTGCTAAGAGAAGGATATTCATGGGTTGAATTTGTAAGTTTTGAACATGAGATTGAAAACAGGAAAGGCGAATATTACAAAGTACTAATGGGTTGCCAAAGGCAGAGACCCGGAGAAGATATACAGGAATGGCTTTTGTTCTTTTTAGATTGCCTTTCAAATATTCAGACACAGTTAGACCAAAAACTGAAGGTCAAAAATACTACAACGGGTTTGCCACCAAGGGAAAAAAAAATCTATCAATTTATAGAAAATCATCCCGGTTCAAAATCTGGTCAAATAGCCGAAAAGTTGAATATCCCGTTACCTACTACAAAGAAAATACTTGCGGAAATGGTAAATGCAAAGCTTATCCAAAAACATGGCAATGCAGCAGGAACCAATTATACAATTGAAGCAATTGCTGTGATAAAAAAAGACTTGCTTATTACTTTCTCTACTCATAATAGAAAGAAAGAATTTCTGATTACAGGTAGCGGATCATTTGTTGAAATTAAAAAGATCATTCTTACACCAAATTTTGACTGGGTGAAACCTGATGATTGGTTGCAAC
>JAKFDY010000105.1:0-9668 GCA_036675885.1 Lacibacter sp.
AAAAAACCGCCGCCATTGATCGCGATGTCCAGCGGGTTGGCAGAACCAGTGACATTGCCTTGCGTGAACTGTTGCGCGACCGTCGAGACTTTGACGCCAATGCCGACCTGGCCGGCACCGGCGCCGGTCAGTGAACTGGCATACATATCGGCGAATTGCGCCTGCGCTGCCTTGCTCGATCTCAACAATCCTTTTATTGAAATTGCACGACTCCCCTATGCATTGTTTAAACCAGACCTGGATTGGGAACTGAGAGGCGAAGTAAACAATGTATGTTTCCCAACAGGCGCCATTGCAGAAAATGATACACTCTACATTTATTATGGTGCTGCCGATGAGCACATTGCCTGTGCCAGCGTAAGTATTTCTGCCTTGCTTAATGAGTTATTACTTAACAGAAAGAAAGATGAAACAACAAATGAAGGACCTCATCCACATCCCCTCCCCAACCTCGTTTAATCAATTAACAGCATGGGGAAATGATCTGCAACTTATGAGTGGCGCCAAACAATTGCCTGAAATTTTGCTGATCACTTCATACCCGCCTCGTGAATGTGGCATTGCTACTTACTCGCAGGACCTTATTAAAGCACTGGTGAATAAATTTGCTGACTCGTTCAACTTCAGTATTTGTGCACTTGAATCAAACACTGAAACACATACATACATTGAACCCATCAAATATGTGTTGAATACAGATGATGCTGATGCTTTTCTACTGCTGGGTGAAAGTATTGAAGCAGATACAGATGTAAAAATGATATTGATTCAGCATGAGTTTGGTTTTTTTCACCAGAATGAAGCTGCGTTTCTTCGTTTTTTACAATCGCTGCACAAACCATTTGCAATCGTTTTTCATACTGTTTTGCCTTTGCCCGGCAAAGAACTGCTGCAGCAGGTGCAACAGATCAGTGAGCTTGCGGCATCGGTGATTGTTATGACCAAATCATCCAAAAAAATTCTTTTGAGTGATTATCATCTTTCGTTGAAAAAAATTACGGTGATACCACATGGTACTCACCTGGTGCCACATGAACACAAAACAACACTGAAACAAAAATATGATTTAACCGGCCGCACCATTCTTTCCACCTTTGGCTTACTCAGCTCAGGAAAAAATATTGAAACAACATTACGTGCCTTGCCAACCATTGTACAACAGCACCCAAATGTGTTGTTTCTCATTATTGGCAAAACACATCCATCCATTGTAAAACGTGATGGTGAAGCTTACAGGCAACTGCTGCAATCAATGGTGCAGGAATTAAAGCTGGATGATCATGTACGGTTTATTAACGCCTTTCTGCCTTTACCGCTATTGCTTGAATACCTGCAGCTCACTGATATTTATCTCTTCACATCAAAAGATCGTAACCAGGCTGTAAGCGGAACGTTTTCGTATGCCATCAGTTGTGGTTGCCCTGTTATCTCCACTCCTATTCCGCATGCAAGGGAAGTATTAAAACATGATGCAGGTATCATCATTGATTTTGAACAACCTGATCAATTAGCCAAAGAAGTAAACAGTTTACTGGATAATGAAACACTGCGCAATACCATCAGCTCAAACGGACTGCATCGCATGGCGTCTACTGCCTGGGAAAATGCAGCCATTGCACATGCATTACTGTTTAAAAAACTGGTGGATGATCATGTGCCGCTGCGTTATGTTGTGCCTCCCGTTTTTCTTAGTCATGTAAAAAAACTGACAACTGATTTTGGTATGATCCAGTTTTCAAAGATCAACCATCCCGATCTTGAATCAGGTTACACACTTGATGATAATGCAAGAGCATTGATCGCTATGTGCCAGCATTTTGAGTTGACAAGAGATAAAGCCGACATTCATTACATAACTATTTATCTCCGCTTTATTGGTTTTTGTCAGCAACCCGATGGAAGTTTTCTTAACTATGTGAACACAGAAAAAAAAATTACTGCTCAGAATTACGAAACAAATCTTGACGATGCCAATGGCAGATCGATCTGGGCATTGGGATATTTAATTTCATTGCGTCCTTTGCTGCCTGTACAACTTACAAGCATGGCAAATCATATTTTTCAAAAAGCCATACCGTATCTGCACACTTTACATTCCAGCCGTGCAATGGGCTTTATCATTAAAGGATTGCATTACCGTCATCTGAAAATAAAACTCCCTGAAAACAGTTTGCTCATTACTGAAATGGCCAATAGGCTGTTGCAAATGTACAGGCATGAGCAGGAAGAGGAATGGTGCTGGTATGAAAGTTATCTCACCTATGCCAACAGTGTGTTACCTGAAGCAATGCTTTGTGCATGGATCACAACCGGCAATGATGCTTATAAAGAAACAGCTGTTCGAACATTTGATTTTTTGCTGAGTAAATTATTTGGCAAAGAGAAGATCAGGGTAATTTCAAACCAAACCTGGATGCATAAAGGAAAAGAAATACTGCTGCAAAAAAACGGTGGTGAACAACCTATTGATGTTGCCTATACCATTCTTGCGTTGAGTAAATTTTATGAAGTATTCAAGAAACAAGACTACAGAGATAAAATGGATATTGCCTTTAATTGGTTTCTTGGAGCAAATCATTTGCATCAGATAATTTATAACTCCTGTACAGGCGGTTGTTATGATGGGTTGGAAGAACATTCAGTAAACCTTAACCAGGGTGCCGAATCAACCGTGAGTTACCTGATGGCCCGCTTAACAATTGAAAAATTACAGCGAAACATGCTACGCATGCAATTTCAAAAAAGACATCTTACACATTTCAACCTGTGAATGATACAATAAAACGGATGAATGATGTAAGGCATTCCACTGCAAAGAGAACGACCTTTAATCACACTAAATAAAACAATAATCATATGAGTGCAGGAAAAATTGTATCGGCCGTTTTGGCTGGTGTAGCAGTAGGTGCAGCGTTAGGAATTTTATTTGCTCCCGATAAGGGATCTGTCACCAGGAGAACAATTGCCCGGAGAAGCAAAGATTTTACCGATGACCTTGGAGATAAAGCCAACGAATTTATTGACAGTATTACAGAAAAATTTGAATCAGCTAAAGATGAAGCACAGCGCTTAGCTGAAAAAGGAAAGCATAAAGCTGAACAGCTGCATGCCACCCTTCAGCCAAGACAAAACTCGTAATTACAAACACATAAACAGGAAAGCGTTAATGATTGTGCATAACAGCATTACCTGAAACATGAAATTTCATACAATGGAACAAACAGATGGCATCGTAAAAGTATTGCTCACGCAAGTGGAGGAATATGGTAAAACAAGTATTGAGCTCACCAGGCTCAAAGCTGTACAAAAACTTATTCCTGTTGCAACTGCTTTTACCGGCAACCTGTTTGTATTATTAACGTTTTCTCTGTTTATACTTCTGCTCAACATTGGCGTTGCCATGTGGCTGGGCGATCTGCTGGGTACTGCTTATATGGGTTTTATTTACGTTGCAGGGTTTTATTTACTGGTTGGAGTTATACTGTATTTCACTGCGGCAAAATTGTTTCGCAACCCGGTGAGCCGTTTTATTATTAAACAAACACTTAACCAGGATAAATCATGAGCGCTATCTTAACTGAAGCTGATCTTGCAATTGCTATTGAGCTGGCGGAGCAGAAGCACAAAAAGGATGGTGTGCTTTTAGTGGAAGAATTTAACCAGGCATTACTTAGTCTGAAACCGGTAAATGTGCTGAAAAATATTTTTACAGATATCACTACATCAGGTGAGTTGAAAGATAATCTTGTGAACACATCAGCAGGCATGGCAGCAGGTTATGCTGCTAAAATGCTTGTTGCAGGAAAATCACCAGGCATTGTAAGAAAGATTGCCGGAAATGAAGTACTGTTTGGCATCAGTAATGTAGTATCAAGAAACCCCGAAACAATCAAACTCATCGGCAACACTTTACTATTGTTTGGTAAACAGCTATTCAGAAAAAACAAAGGCCGGACTTAGTTGACCGGCAACTAAACAATGAATCAGGTTCTTAAACTACCGTTTTATGTAAAAGCATTTTTTTTACTAGCCGGAGTATATGTGCTTGTAAGTATACTTTCCATAGCAGGCAGTCTCATCGTCCCTATTCTCTTTGCAGGCATCATTGCGGTTCTCCTTAGCCCTGCTGTTCATTTTCTTGTAAAGCGGCGAATTAACCGTGCAGTTGCCATTACCATCATTCTGTTTATTGTATTACTTCTTTTTGCTGCACTTATGTTATTGCTTTCTACACAGGCAACACATTTAAAAGATTCATTTCCTCAGTTGCTGATCAAATTCAACGAATTCTCTGACCAGGCAATTGGCTGGATATCTGCCACATTCAATATTAAAGAAGAAAACATCACGAACTGGATAGCAGAATCAAAAGCTGAACTACTTAACGGCAGCAATGCTGCGATTGGTTTCACCCTTACCAATATGGGCAATGGATTAACAATGCTCTTTCTGATACCTGTGTACACTTTTATGATCCTCTATTATCAGCCACATCTGTTGCAGTTCATACGCAGGGTTGCAGGTATTGCCAATAATGAACAAACAACCGAACTGTTGGGCGAAACAAAAACCATCATTCAACATTATCTTGTTGGACTTTTCTTTGAGTTTCTGATCGTTGCTGCATTAAACATCATTGGCTTGTTTTCATTGGGCATTAACTATGCATTGCTGTTGGGCATCGTAGGAGCTTTGCTCAATATCATCCCTTATATCGGCGGCTTAATTGCATTGATCTTATTCATGATCATTGCACTGGTAACAAAAGAACCTGTTTATGTAATTTATGTAGCTGTGTTGTACAGCATCATTCAGTTCATCGATAATAACTTCATTGTTCCAAGAATAATCGGCGCCAAAGTAAAACTGAATGCACTGGTATCGTTAATGGGTGTTATTGCAGGCGCTGCACTGTGGGGCATCTCAGGCATGTTTCTTTCTATTCCTGTAATTGCCATATTAAAACTTTTGTTCGACCGTATTGAAGCATTAAAACCATTTGGTTTTCTGTTGGGCGACAGCAACACTGTTAAACCAATTCAACCTAAAACAGAGAAATAAGATTGCTGTATTAACAACAGGATGATGAGCAGGCATTGATGACTGCTGTTTCCCAATCAACAGAACTCCTGATCAGGAGCGCTTTTTTGCATCAATCATAAAAAATTCCTGCTTCAAGAAATGAGGCAGGTATCAACAAAAAATAAATAAGCTTAACCTGTTACCAGGGAGTGTTGTATTTAGTCTTTATGAGCGTAGGTTACAGGCAATGATACATGAAGCTCATATCCTTTGCCTGGTGAAGAAGCAATGCTTGCCGTACCATGAGATATAGCTGCCCTGCTCTTAATGTTTATGATACCCACTCCGGATGACGGAGCATTCACATCATTACCCACGCCATTATCGGTGATCAGGAGATGTAGAGAATTATCTTTCAATACCAGCTCAATTACTGCATGTGAGGCATTGGCGTGTTTGAGAATATTACTCACCTGCTCCTGTACAATCCGGAAAATAGTTAATTGTAATTTCTTATCCAGTAATTCAGAAAGTAACGGATCACTGTGAAATGAAAATACACCCGGGTGTATATTTGAAAGATCGTTTACTAAATTATGGATATTGGCAATCAATCCAATTTCATGCATACCGGGTACAACCAGCACTTTCGAAATACGGCGTACTTCTTCAATTACATTTACAATCAATTCACAGGATCTGTCGAGATATACATCATGTTTGGTTGCTGATTTTTTCGCCATCTGAATATAGAGCTTGGCTACAGCTAATAATTGATTGAGATTATCGTGCAGTTCTTTACCAATTTCAGCCCTTTCGGTTTCCTGCGCAGAAATAACTGCACCTGTAATTTCACGTTGGCGTGTAATTCGTTCGTCAATCAATTTATCCTCCAGTTCCATCATCTCAGTAACATCATCCTGGATAGAAAAAAACTGTTCGGCGTTTCCCTGTTCATTAAACAGGGCCTGCCCTTCAATATGCACCCAGTATTTACGTCCTGATTTAGTGTAGTTGATGAGTTTACAATCAAACGGCTGCTTGTTCTTTATTTTTTCGTTGAGATAAGCAACTGCTGCGGGGTCAGTTTCTTCTCCCTGCAAAAAATGCCCGGGTATTTTACCCATAACTTCTTCTGCTTCATACCCGGTAATTGCTGTAAATGCATCGTTTACCCAGGTAATGCGTTGCACTGCATCCGTTATAACAACTGCATTAATCGTTTGTTTTGCAATAAGCGATAATTTCTGTTCGCTTGCCAGTAATTGTTGTTCTGCATTTTTTCGTGCAGTAATATCCTGGGTTGCACCAATCATACTGATAGCTACCTGCTGATCATTATAAAAAATATGTCCGCAATCGTGTACAACAGCATAACTGCCATCCATTTTCCGCAAGCGATATTCGTCCTCCCATTTCACTTCTTCACCGGCATTAAGTATATCTTGTAACCTTGTTAAGAGCCTCACTTTATCAGCAGGATGTATCCGGCTTTCCCAATAACTCTGTGGGATGAGAGCATTTACAATGGGATACCCAAAAACACGTTTATGTCCACCATCAATCCAGAACAATTGTTTTGCCTGCAGATCCCACTCCCATAAACAGTCATTGGTTACTTCTGTTACAAACAGGTAGAGATCACGTAAAATTTTTATTTTTTTATCGGGGTTAGCAGGTTGATTGCTGCAGGTAAAAGAAACTGATAAAATATCTCCCCTGGCATAAATAACTCCCTGGAACCATGCCCCCATTTCGGCCCAGTACTCATCAAACTGAAAAGGTTCTTCTAATTGAAATGCTTTATGATAATTAGCATAAAATTCTACAGGTAACGAGCCTGAATATTTTTTCCAAAAATTTTTTCCGATGATTTCCGTTGCTTCTATCCGCAGGAGTTTCGCTGCTGTGCTGTTCCATTCAATTACATTCCAGTTACGGTCAACTGCAAAAAAACCATTAGGACTGATTTCCTTAATGGTAGGCATAGTAATAATTCCATTACCGTTCATACGTATAGCTGCAGTACTTCGAATGGAGGTGTTGTTCATTATATCTGGTAGATAAAAATGTGATCAGCAACAGTTTGGCAAACGGGCCACCGCCTCAGCAATTATTCGTATCCGCTTTTAATGATCGTTAAGATCATTTTAAACCTTCCGTTGGGCCGTATAAAATTCGGCAAATGCGCAGGTATAATAATGCCTTGTCCCGATTCCAGTAAATTAGAAACGCTGTTGATTACAATCTCAGCTTTACCTTCAATAATTTGTGCAAACGTATCAAACGGAGAAGTTTTTTCTGTTAACCCTTCACCACTATCGAACGACATTACACTGATATTGCCTGACGATTTCCGAAGAATTGTTTTAATAACTACAGAATTGGGCATGTACTCAATGATTTCTATAATAATGTGCGCTTTGGATTTTTCCAATTCAAGATTATCTGCCTGGCTGTTTTGTTCTTTCGTATCCATAGTTTGTTTTTTTGGCTGGCTGCACCCTTAAGATTTAACTTAAGCGTAATTTTTACAAAGGTTCATTTTCTCCTCCTCAGTATTGTTACAACTCTATCTATTATAGTTATATGATTCATACTTTTCAGAAAAATCGACAAGTCACATCTTTACAAAAAGTCTCTGCTGGAGGGCAGCAGAGACCTGATCCATAATCTCCATTGGAATTTGAGAATGGATTATCTGTATATAAAGGAAAACTAAAGCTACTTCATCAGCTCCCGTTATTCTTATATTCTCCCAAAAGGGCATTATATAATTCACACATTTATCAACTGGCAGCTCTACAGTTTTGCTCCCGGTGTAATCTTATACGAACGTGGATGTACATACATTTCTTTCTCATACTCAGTGATGGTATGCAGCACTTTCAGTTTTTCATTGATCAACAGCCGTAACGATTTGTCGAAACCCTTTTTTTCTGCCTCCTGCAAGGCAAGTTCATACTGTATAATAGCAGTTTCAAAGCGTCCGGTATTTTCCTCCTTTAGAGCAGCTTTAAATAATGTTGCTGCATTGCCCTTATTTTTTGCAACAAGGTGCTTTACAAGCAGAAACAGAATTGCCGCAGGCATAATCAATAAAAGGCTATAGTAACTACCCATAATGAGATGTTTACATTTTTTTTAAGCGAAATTGGCAGATAAAAAATCACGGCAGCAGTCATTCAGTTGCTTAAGATATCTGCCTTACCGTAAAACCAAAAGATGTTTGATACAAAGTTTAATGATAGTACCGGCAAAAGTTTTACAGCTACCCGGAAATAGTTACAATATTCACATGTCTTCCAGCATATTTCTGCGTTTGTATTTCAGTTGTTTAAAGTAAGAAGGTGTGAGCCCGGTTACTTTTTTAAACTGGGCGGAGAGATGAGCTACACTGCTGTAATGCAAGAGGTAAGCAATCTCTGTGAGATTTAATTCGTCATACACCAGCAATTCCTTCACCCGTTCTATTTTGTGTGAAATGATGAATTTTTCGATGGTAGTTCCCTGCACCTCAGAGAAAAGGTTCGCCATATACGTGTAATCGTGGTTTAGTTTCTCACTTAAATAAACGGAGAAATTTACAACCAGTGGTTCTTCGGCATAATGAACCATTTCCACTATTACATTTTTAATACGCTGGATGAGTACACTTTTTTTGTCATCCATTAACTCAAGCCCATACTTTGTGAGTTCTACTTTCAATTGATCGTGCAGTTCGGTTGTAAATGGTGTAACTATATCTACTTCACCTAATTCAACAGTTCTATGTTCAATTCCAAGTTTAGCTAATTCATCCTTTACAACCATTTTACAACGGATGCAAACCATATTTTTTATAAAGATCTTCATGTGCCCACTCATAATTAGTTATCGCCTCTTCACCAATACACTTTCCTGGCGACTTGCAAAGGGTACAATCAATGTATCTAAAGATACTTCTAATTTTCGCCCCGGCCCGGAATGATTTCACTCAAAGACGTGTTTATTGCAGCTTTGGTGTCAAATACGAAAAATAAAAATCGCAAACTGAAGAATGTGTGAATGTTATAAGGTTATAATGCAGTTGTGTAATGATGCTAACCTTGAAATACACCACCTTTAATGTTATTATTTAAACACTATTTTATGCCGTTGTTAACCATTGTTATTGTACTGATTGTTGTAGGAGTTCTCTTGTGGCTGATCAATGCCTATATCCCGATGGATCGCAAGATCAAAAACATCCTGAATATTGTGGTAGTGATTGCTGTAATTATCTGGCTGCTGAAAGCCTTTGGCGTGTGGGGTGGCAGCATCAGGGTTTAATTAACAGGAGCAAACTTGCTTCTGTTTCATATTTCTTTAACAGATAAATTTCGTTTGTAAAAATGAAAACCACTCTAAAGCTTTCGTTTATACTTATAATCACTTTTGTTACTACCCTGCTTATTGCCGGGTTTCTTTTTTTATACAGCGATAAAACACCTATGCATAAGAAAGAGACCAATGTAGAATACAACCTGAGAACCGGATAGCATACATCTTCTTACTATAATAAATACATTTCAGCTACTAAAAAAAGAAACAATGCCGATTAATCTTTTAGAAACGTTACAAGCACGGCTTGGCTATCCGGCACTTCAAAAAATTGACCCGAATAC
>JAKFDY010000106.1:0-1603 GCA_036675885.1 Lacibacter sp.
AGGTTCTAATTATGATGAATTAGTTAAGCATTACAAAGAAGGCGATCTAGTTCATATTGTTGGACTTGGTTCAGTAGACGATAATGGATTCAACTTAAAGACTACTGGTCTCGACAGCTATGATCTAGTTAACAAACCAGCCGTTTATGTATCACAGGCACAAGGTGTTGTTCCGGCTGATACAAAAATCGTGTTGAATTCAGGCATTGAGGGTTCTGAAATCCACTACACTACAGATGGTTCAGCCCCAACTGCTGCAAGCGAAAAATATGTTGCACCAATTGCATTAAAAACTGGTGAAACAACTATTAAAGCAATTGCAGTAAAAGATGGCACTGTAAGTGAAGTATTCAGCTTTACTTATAAGATTTTAAATACTGTAGGTGTTAAAATCCATGATATTCAAGGAAAAGGACATGTTTCCGAATATAACGGAGCGTCTGTTCAAGGAATCACTGGTGTTGTAACACACAAATACAGCAACAATAGTTTTGTTATGCAGGATATTACTACCGCTGACAAGGACAAGGCTACTTCCGAAGCAATTGAAGTATCAAAAACAGCTCACGGAGTTAATGTTGGTGATACAGTAACGGTTAACGGAACAGTTACAGAAAATGGCGGTGGTGCAAACCTGTCTACAACAAGAATTACTGCAACTGCAGTTACAAAAACAGGTACAGCAGATTTACCTGAACCACTTGTAGTTGGCAAAGATATTTTGCCTCCAAACAAAATCATTGATAATGACAAAATGCAGTCATTTGATCCAGCAGAAGATGGAATTGACTTCTGGGAATCCGTTGAATACATGCGCGTTTCATTCCCAAGTCCAGTTGTAGTTGGACCTCCATACTCAAACGATATTCCAATTATGGTCCCAAGCACATCGAATAACACATTGAATGTTGCTGGTGGTATTAATATTGCAAAAGATGATTATAATCCAGAAAAAATCATGCTAGACAATGTTGGAACCGACTATCGTTCTGGCGATAAATTTGATGGCAATGTTATTGGTATCGTTTCTTATGCAAGCACAGGTTATCAGGTAGTCACTGATAAGACTAAATTACCTGCTCTTATCAAATCAACTTTTAAAGCAGAAGCTACAAAAATTGAATCTGCAGAGGATAAATTAACTTTTGCATCATACAATATTGAAAACTTTTCAAATAACAAAGCTAACACAACAGATGATAAAGTAAAAAGAATTGCCGAATCATTTGTGAAAAATATGAAATCTCCTGACATCATTACGCTTGTAGAGGCTCAAGATAATGATGGTGAAACTGATTCAGGAAATACTGATGCATCACAAAGTTACAATCGTTTAATTGAAGCAATTAAAGTTGCAGGCGGCCCAACATATAAATGGACAGATGTTGCTCCTGTAAACAATACAAACGGTGGTGCCCCTGGGGGGAATATCCGTGTTGGATACATCTATAATCCTGAACGAGTGACATTAGTACAAGGAACTAAGGGCGAAGCCACTCAAGCAAACGCATGGACTGAGCAAGGTAATTTAGCACTGAACCCAGGTGTTATTAACCCTGATAAATTTGCAGGTACACGTAAACCAATTGCTGCTGAATTCGAT
>JAKFDY010000107.1:0-4515 GCA_036675885.1 Lacibacter sp.
ATTGCAAAATTGATTGGCCTGCCGTATCCGGGCGGGCCGGAGATCGACCGCTTCGCGGAAAGTGGAAATCCGAGCGCCTACGACTTTCCTCGTCCGATGATTCATGAGCCGAATCATGATTTTAGTTTTTCCGGTTTGAAAATGAATTTATCCTGTATAAAATATACAATGATAGAAAGCAGGACGAAGGAACCTATAATGTAAAATATAATTGGAGGCAAGTGTTTGTGTTTGCCCGATTAAATTATGGATTAAAAACTATAATGGGCTTATTCGCCAATACGTTTTAGTTTAAGGTTGGTTACGGGAGCTACAATTAATGGAAATTTTTCAACCTTTACGTTACTTGTCTCTAAGCCAAAACCTTTTTCTTCTGATAATGTCAACTCTTTTAACCAGAAATGCAACTTCATGATAATTCTTTCTAAAAAAGGTAATTCATTATCCTGGCTCAGGAATTTTTCCAATACGACAAATTGAAAATCACCTACCACATTGTTACGTTGTAAACTTTCGTAACGGCTGGTGATGTTCACTTCTTTGTTGCTCACCATATCTTCCACCACTTTACGGAACATGAGATTGATACGTGGCTGCATACGGAAACCCAAACGGAATTCAACCCGTATCACTTCATTGGGAATAATGGTGCTCACTTCATACTCGCAAGTATAAGGATCATCCAGTGTATCCACATGCACAAACCAATAAATATCGGCACGTTTTGGTTTACGGTTAAGGATGGAGTAAATAATCTTATGCTCAATCTCTTTGGGGTTGTTTGCACTGGTGAGATAAACAAGATGTGTTGCATGTTTTGTTACCGTCATATCATTACTTAATTCCTGCAACATGGGCAGGTAATGGTCTAAGCGCACAAACTCTACGTAACGGTTTTTAATTTTACGTGCACGGTACCACACATACATAATGAGAAATAAACCGCCGCCTACAAGTAATGCTATATAACCACCATGCGTAAACTTAAGCAGGTTTGCGGCAAGAAATCCAAGCTCAATAATTAAGTAAACAATCAGGAACACATAGATAAGAGCGGAGTTTACACGATGCGCTACAAGATAATTAGCAAATAAAATGGTGGTAGCAAGCATACATAATGTGATGGCTAAACCATACGCAGCTTCCATATGTGCTGCTGAGCGGAAGTAAAGTGTTATACCAACGCAGCCTACAAACAACAGAAGATTTACTGCCGGTATAAATAACTGCCCTCTTTCTTCGCTTGGATAATTGATCTTTACACGGGGCCAAAGGTTTAAACGCATTGCTTCACTAATGAGTGTAAACGATCCGCTGATCAATGCCTGGCTGGCGATGATAGCTGCTGATGTGGCAATCACCAAACCCACTAATCTGAACCAATGTGGCATTACACCATAAAAGGAGTTAAAACCGCTGCCGATCATATCTGCAGAGATCACCTCTCCACTGTGGTTTGCCAATAACCATGCTCCTTGCCCGAAATAGTTAAACACCAAACAAATTTTTACAAATATCCATGACATGCGGATATTCTCCTTGCCACAATGCCCAAGATCACTATACAATGCTTCGGCACCTGTTGTGCAAAGAAATACACCACCCAACAGCCAGAAACCGTTTGGATATTTCACCAAAAGCTCAATTGCATAATAAGGATTGAATGCCTTAAACACATTTACTTCATCAGTAAAATGAATAAGCCCCATAACTGCCAGCATTACAAACCAAATCATCATAATAGGTCCGAATGCTTTACCAATGTAATTGGTGCCAAATTGTTGAATGAGGAACAGCAACGCCAATATGCCAATAACAATATAAACAACGGTGTTTTGTTCGATATCCTTAAATGCTTCCACCTGCTTCAACCCTTCAATGGCAGATGTAACTGAGATTGGCGGGGTAATCATACCATCGGCCAATAATGCAGCTCCGCCTACCATTGCCGGCAGTACTAACCATTTTCTCCGCCTGCGAACCAGCGTATAAAGAGCAAAAATTCCACCCTCTCCCCTGTTATCGGCCCTTAGTGTGAGCCAAACATATTTTAGTGTGGTTTGCAGGGTCAATGTCCAGATAACACATGACAATGCCCCAACAATTAAGAACTCAGAGATTTCTTTTCCGGTAATGATTGCATTAAGAACGTACAGGGGAGAAGTTCCGATGTCGCCATAAATAATGCCTAACGCAATTAATAAGCCTGCCGCCGTGGCTTTTGATGTCTGCTTGCCCACAAATAAAATTTAAGTGAGGATACGTTCCAATTTGGTTGATTGGTTTTCCTGAACCGAAATCAAAGGTAATAGAAGGATACATATGAGCAAGAAAAATCGATGAAAGCCGCTGGCTGCAAGCTATTAGCTGTTAGCAAGGCAGCCTCTCTTCCCTTCCGTCTCTCCGGTAGAGAAGGTGGCACTTCAGTAAATGAATAAGCATTATATCTTCCACATGAGCAAATGAAAATACCCGGCTTTTATACCGAATTCGTATGAACAAAAAACATGTTGCAGCCGGGTAGCTTGCAGCGGGTAGCTAACAGCTTGCAGCTTGCTTCCATAACAAACTCCCGTCGCCGTAACTTAAAAAACGAAAGTTGTTGGCTATTGCATGATCGTACACTTTTTTCCAGTCGTTACCAATAAAAGCAGCCACCAATAACAATAAGGTGGAATTTGGTTGATGAAAATTGGTGATGATGGCTGAAGCAATGCGTGCTTTGTAACCCGGTGCAATTAATATTTGTGTGTGACAGATGAGTTGCCTGAGTTGATGTTGTTTCATCCAGTCAAGCAATGCCTGCAGGGCTTCTGCAGCTGAAATTTCCTGTTTGGGCAAATCATATGCATCCCATTGCTGCACTTCCAGTTCTTCAATAGTTGCATTGGGGTTGATGATGGCTTTTACGCCCATCCAGTATAAACTTTCAATGCTTCGGAGCGAAGTTGTGCCAACAGCAATGATGTTGCCGTGTAAATGGTTGAGCAAATCTTCAATGGTATCACTTGTTATTTCGATCCATTCACTGTGCATGTTATGCTGCCGCATGGTTTCACTCTTAACCGGTTGAAAAGTACCGGCCCCCACATGCAGTGTAACAAATTGCTTTTTGATGCCCAACTCCTGCAACTGTTGCAACAACAAAGGAGTAAAATGCAAACCGGCTGTTGGTGCGGCTACGCTACCTTCCTGACGTGCATACACGGTTTGGTAACGATCATAGTCAGCTGCTTCTGTTTGCCGCTGCAGGTAAGGTGGTAATGGCAGCACTCCTGCAAAGTGTAACAGTTCGGCGAATGTGAAATGTTCATTGTCCCAACTGAATTCAATTTCAAAAGAACCTTGCTCCTGTTTTAGCTTTTCAGCTTTTAATAACACATCACCTTTTGGCGTGTTGAGTTTTTTTTCAAGGAACTGTTGTTTCCATTTACCTGCACCACCAACCAAACAGGTCCATCGTACAGATCCCTGGCTCATCATGGCTTGCGTAAGTTCAACACCTGCGGCGGGTTCTAAACAAAATATTTCAATAATACTGCCGGTTGATTTATGAAAGAGAATGCGTGCTTCAATTACCCTGGTATTGTTGAACACCAGCAAACTACTGGCAGGTAAATGTGCAGGCAGGTTACGGTACACATCTTCGCTGATGTTTCCATCTTTATAAATAAGCAGTTTGCTGAGGTCACGCTCCGCCAACGGGTAACGGGCAATGCGCTCATCGGGTAACTCGTATGTATAATCTTTTATTTGCAGTTGCGAGGGATGCATAAGTGCAAAGAAAAAGAAATTGTGTGAACCATGATTTGGGGAGGTGTGGGGATTCAGGAGATTGTATTAACAATACAAAGTGAATAACACTAAAAAAGAGACTTTAAATACCCGATTTTTGTGTGCTGACAGTTATAGCATAAATTAGAGTGTTAGCGGTTATTTTCTTAAGTACTTTTCCTACGATGACACATTTATTAAAACTTCTTATAGTATTATGTTTTTTACGCCCATATTTATCAGGTAACTCTATTTTCCAAAAAACATCTGCTTCGACCTTTCAGCTAAGACACGAGAATGGCGCCCTAAGAATAACAATACCCTCTCCGACGGATACTGCAGAACTTGTATACTTCTTTGTGGATAGCTTGCATGTTGGGAGAAGGAAACTAAACAAAATTGAAATTTCAAAATTTGGATCTGAGAACAGGAATTTTACTATTGTAAAGTTTTATTCAAAACAAAAAAATTGGGTACTTAAAAATGAGTTCAAATTTGAAGATGAAACCCTGGTAATTACTGATCCAAAACTAACCGACTTTAATAATGATAACTTGAATGACATAACATATGTTTCCATACTCCCCGCAAGAGGTGCGAATGAAGTGAGAAAACTATTTATATATAATAACATTGTTGTCCGACTAAAATCGTGTAAAAAAATGCTGTAACGCTTTATAGTTAAAGGTTACAGGTTAAAAATCTGTTGTTTCAAAAGCGGGGGTAGTTACCCCTTTTTCA
>JAKFDY010000108.1:0-5527 GCA_036675885.1 Lacibacter sp.
AATTACATACACGGGTTTTGCAGATGATTGAGCAAAAGTTAATTGCTGAGTGCTGATTAACATGAACAGGATTAGTAAAAGCAAGGTTCGTTTCATGATTTATTTTTTTTGATTTTTGATATGTGAATACCTCAAGTGCAGATGTTATAAAATTAAGTGATGTTTGATTCAGTTTCATGGGTTGGTTTACTTAATAATTTCTTTGCGGCATCAAAGCCTGTTGAGTTGTTTTTATAAATATGCAGGAAATAGTTTGTTTGCCAACTCTGTGTTTTTTCGGCTTGTTTATTTGTTGGCTTGTCCCACGGTGGGTAAACTCTGATCCCACGCTTTCCTGCTTTGCCTTTTCCTGTAATGATCCCCTTTTCAATAAGTACAGCTTTCGGGAATATAAACTGGCCGAAACTATCACCACTTCTTGAACTAATGATGATGAAATCCAATTCATCTGTTTCATTAAATGGTTGTGTTAGCCCCTGCTCATCTCTTTTCCAGATCGTTACAAACTGCCCGGTCTTTGTAACTGTAATTTTAGAAACTCTGAATTTAATTTCGTTCCCGTTCAGTTTAAAATGACAAGCTCCGTATTCACTACTTTCATTTTCTGCCGTTGGTTCAGTAAGTTCAAAACCACATTTATCATACAGCAAATTTTTAGCAATGTAAAAATCGTCATGTATAGGCTTCGTTGTAGTTAAACCGCTTTTTGTTGTCAAGGTTGATTTTATAGATTTAAAGAAATTGGTTTGTGAAGATAAGAAACAGGACATTCAATTCAATATTGCGCAAGATCACTTCTTTCGAAACTTCAACAGCTTTATTTCCATGATATTGCCCACATACGGAAAGGAATAGATTAATTTTCTTAACTTAGTAAACAATATAAATCACCCGGTGGTTCGCCCGTGGAAACCTCTATTTTGGTCCGCCTTCTATTTGCAACTACACATTTTTCTAAACCAAAACGTAAAAAAATGAAACAATCATTAATTGCATTGGTTGCGGCCGCATTTTTGTTTGCCTGCAACAATGAAAAAAAGGCCGATGAATCAACTGGTACAACTGAAGAAAAAAAAGAAGCTGGATCTATAGCGTATCCATACAAGGCTGCCTATTCTTCTGATTTCAGTATGGGAGATCCCAATCATGCTAAAATGGTGCTGGATTTGTACAAGATGTGGGACGATAACAAACTGGATGATATGAAAACCCTGCTGGCCGACTCTATAAGCATAGAATTTTCTGATGGTTTTAAATTCAATGATAATACAGCAGACAGCATGATAAACTTTGCCAGACAATTCAGGAAATCATTATCATCCGTGAGGACGGTGTTTGACGGCTGGATGCCTATACATGTAAATGATACAAAAGAGGATTATGTGTTGGTTTGGAGCCGTGATTATACCACAGATATGACAGGCAAACTGGATTCTATCCGTTCGCATGCATACTTTCTGATCAAAAATAATAAGATAAGGCACTGGAGTGAATTTCAACAGAAGCTGACAGCGCCTCCGCCGCCGCCTAAGAAATAGGCCCGTTCATTTGCTGAGTTTTTATACCAGATACAACGCTTCAGTTAATGCTGAGGCGTTTTTTTATTTTGTTACTTGCACAATCCGGGCGGAAAAGTTATGTATGATAAACCAGGAAATCTATCGACTCATTTTTGAACAAGATCATTTCTTTCGAAATTTCAACAACTTTATTCCCCTGATATCACCCACATAAATATTCCCTTTGTTGTCAACTGCTATATCATGATACCAGGAAACAGTTCGTTTGTTTTCTCCTGTGCTGCCAAATTGAAAAACAACATTTCCTGTAGTGTCGTATTGAAAGACTTTCGAACCTTTTGCGCCAATATCGGGAGTAAGTGTATAATCAAAATCAATAGCATAAAGATGTTGCGCACTGTCGATTGTTACAGAAGGCAGTTGTGATACAGAGTCTTTATTCTTTAATACCCGCAGAAACCTGCCGTTCTTATCAAACACCTGGATGCGGTTGTTTTCCCTGTCGGCCACATAAACGTTTTCGTTTTTATCGAGTGTAATACCATGCGGTATATCAAATTCAGCATCATCACTTCCTTCTGTACCCCATTCGAATAAATAGTTACCGGAAGCAGAAAACTTTACTACCCTGCTGTTACCATATCCATCACTCACATAAAAAGAACCATCATCGGCCACAGCAACATCAGTTGGCAAATTAAAATGTAAGGAATCGTTGCCGGGAGTTTTTGCAATACCCAGTTTCATCAATAATTGTCCGTCATGACTGAATTTTAATATTTGATGAAGTCCAACATCTGTTACCCAAACATGATCTTCTTTATCAACTGTTAACCCATGCGGCATAATAAATTGATTGGCGCCCCATTCATTTATGATCTTTCCTGTTTCAGCATCAAGTTCCAGTATTGTATTCTTATCAATAAATGTTTCAGGAAAAGGATCGGTCCACTTTCTTCCGGCCCTGTGAAAAACAAAGATGTGTTGCTTGCTGTCAATGCCGATACCTGTCGGCTGACCAAACGAATAACCCGCAGGCAACTGTGGCCATGCTTCAACCAACGCATAGTTTATGGGTTGATCATTCTTGTTGTTACCTGAATCATCAGTGCATCCAAACAGAAAAATCAATGCGAGTAAAAGACAGTTATTAATTGTATACATGCGTTCATGCGTATTAAAACATCATCCTTTGATCATGGTTTTCAAAAACGTTTGCACTGCTTCGGATCTTCCTATTGGCTCAAGCAAAAGAATGAACAGGTTTACACCCAATGCAAGATAAGTAGCACCATGTTTGAGTTTATCATATTTCCAGGCAGCAATAAGCAACATGCCAATGATAAGTCCCTGTGCTATATAAATGGGCGCCATAATATCAATATTTGGCCAATGCTTAATGTTGATGCCGATGTACACATTCTGTACCCCCCTACCAAGTGCAGGCATCATGATCAGAAACACAGTGGTAATAAGCCACCATGCATGCTGCTCTAATTTCTTGCGATGGATAATACTCTTGATAACAGCAAACCCAAAAGCCGTCATCATTACAATTTCAACGGCTGCCACACCAAAGAAGAACCAGGGCTCAAACGGACCAAACCTTGCCGGATCTTTTGCAAAAGCTTCAGTTGTTGCAATATCACGGTGCATCATACCCAATGCCGTTAAGCAAACACCACCCGCCAAAAACATTCCAATGATACCATTGGTGCGGTGCAGATTTAATTTACCATGTGTGGCCCAATAAGGTTGCAGAATAAGATAGAAATACCAGACAGTACCCGTCCAGTAATGAATATGAACCGACCATGCATTATCTGTAAAATCGCCCCAATAATCTTTGAAGATGCCGAGTTGCATAAAGATCATGGGTATAAACATCCACTTGTATAAATTTTTATAACGCTGCATGGGTAAACAGTTTTATAGTTTTGGTGATTGATGAAAAAACTCATTGGTCATGTGATGAATGAACAATGAGTGGCATGCTGATAATGAAGAAAGATAAACTCTTCTTTTGAGTAATACAAAAAAGCGTATCAGCCAACTATCCACACTTATGCTTTATTGATTAACCGATCAGTAATTTATTTCAACTATTTTTTTATTGTGCAGTTTCTGCATTTGCACTGGCACAATATTCAATAACTCGTCTTTAATTGTTTTAATCAGCTTGGTTTTAATATGATCACGGTGAGTAACAAGACTTACCTCCCGTGCAGGACTTGGCCGCTTTAATTGTTTTACAAGCTTCAGTTGCGCTTTGCTGAACTCCATTACTGCCAGCTCCGGTAAAATAGTGATGCCATCACTTTTATCAACCATGCGTTTGAGTGTTTCAATATTACCTGTTTCATATTTGAAATTAAAATCACTGCTTTTCCGCAGCTCGCATAAGTTTAATATCTGCGAACGGAAACAATGCCCTTCTTCCAGTAACCAGAGTTGATTGGGATCAAGTTCACTTGCCAGCACATACTTTTTATTGCACAATGCATTTTTAGCCGATACATACACAAACAGTTCTTCATAAAACAATACATATTCTTTTATGGAAGGATCTTTCAACGGAGTAACCACAATGCAACAGTCGAGACGGTTGTTTTTTAATTCATGAATTACATCTTCTGTAATGGATTCTTTGATCACCAGGTTCAACTGCGGGTATTTCTCCCTTACAGATTTATAAAGCGAAGGCAACAGATAAGGAGCCAGCGTGGGAATAATGCCAATCCGCAATTCTCCTGACAGTGTATCCTTCTGGTCGTTGATGATCTGTTTGATCATATTCGATTCACGCAGCGTAACACGTGCCTGTGCAATAATATCAGTCCCAACTTCTGTGGGTATAACCGGCTGTTTGGTACGGTCGAATATTTTCACACCAAGTTCTTCTTCAAGCTTTTGTATTTGCATACTTAGCGTTGGTTGGGTAACAAAACATTTCTCCGCCGCCACTGCAAAATGCCGGTGCGTATCTAGTGCAACAATGTATTCGAGCTGGGTTAAAGTCATAGACAAATACTATATGATCATAAAAATAATCAATTTGTCTTATTACTTACGCTGCCTTAGTTTTGAAGCCCAAAGAAAAAAACTTACAGTTCATCATCATTCATTACAAATTCGCTTAATCATTAAAACATGGATAATAACACATCTCAAGCCAAGTGTCCTTTCTCAGGCGGAGCGTTAAAGCAAACCGCTGGCAGTGGCACACGGAACCGTGACTGGTGGCCGAACCAGTTAAAGCTGAACATTCTTCGCCAGTTCTCTAACCTCTCTAACCCAATGGGCGGGTCGTTTAATTATGCAGAAGAATTTAAGAGCCTCGATCTTGCTGCCGTTAAGAAAGATATTTTCGATCTGATGACCACTTCGCAAGATTGGTGGCCGGCAGATTATGGTCATTATGGTCCGTTTTTCATCCGTATGGCATGGCATAGTGCAGGTACGTATCGCATCAGCGATGGTCGTGGTGGTGGCGGTGCAGGACAACAACGTTTTGCACCACTCAACAGCTGGCCCGATAATGCAAACCTCGATAAAGCACGTTTACTGCTTTGGCCTGTTAAAAAGAAATACGGTAAGAAACTTTCATGGGCCGATCTGATGATCCTTGCAGGCAACTGTGCACTTGAATCAATGGGCTTTAAAACCTTTGGTTTTGCCGGTGGACGTGAAGATGTGTGGGAAGCTGCTGAAGATGTGTATTGGGGCAGTGAAAAAGAATGGCTTGCACTCAGCAACAATCCGTACAGCCGTTACTCAGGCGACCGTGAATTAGAAAATCCATTGGCTGCTGTGCAAATGGGGTTGATTTATGTAAACCCTGAAGGACCCGATGGCAATCCTGATCCGCTTGCTGCTGCACGTGATATTCGTGAAACCTTTGGCCGCATGGCAATGAACGATGAAGAAACTGTTGCATTAATAGCAGGTGGTCACAGCTTTGGTAAAACACATGGCGCTGCCGATCCCGGTAAATATGTTGCAGCAAA
>JAKFDY010000109.1:0-2550 GCA_036675885.1 Lacibacter sp.
TTTGTTTTATTCTTCCCGAAATTTGTGCCATGAATTGTTTAGTTGTTTCGGCCACCGTATTGGAAATCAAACCCTTTATTCAACATTGCCGCACCACTAATAAGCTGGATTATATTGATTTACAGCTCGATTTCCTGGTTACAGGAGTTGGGTCCATTAATACCACCTATGCGTTGATGAAGCATTTGCAGGTAAAGAAACCAGACATCATAATCATGGCTGGTATCGCAGGTGCTTTTGATAAATCGTTGAATTTGGGTGATGTGGTTGCAGTAAAACAGGAAGCATTAGCCGATTTGGGTGTGCTGGAAAAGGATGGTTATAAAGATGTGTTTGATCTGAAACTACTGGCTGCAAATGAATTTCCTTTCAAGCAGAAAAAGCTGGTGAATCCGTTCACGGTATTGATGAACCGAACAACACTTCCGTTGGTTGGAAGTGTTACGGTGAATCAGATCACCACATCAAAAAAAACAGCTGAGCTTTATCAAACAAAATACAAAGCGAAGATCGAGAATATGGAAGGTGCTGCACTTCATTTAGTTTGTATGAAAGAAAATATTCCGTTTGTGCAGATCAGAAGCATTTCAAATTATGTGGGTGAACGCAACAAACAGAAATGGAAGTTGAAAGATGCTGTGCAGAACCTGAATAAGGAATTGATTCGTTTGGTTGAAAGTTTATAAAAAGTAATTCATGACGACTTATTCACTTGGCTTTTCTCCTTGTCCCAATGATACGTTTATCTTCGATGCATTGGTGAACGGTAAAATTGATACTGAAGGATTATTGTTTGATGTGCAGCTTGAAGATGTGCAAACGTTGAACGAATGGGCAAAGCAAGGCAATCTTGATTTTTCAAAAGTCAGCTATGGTGTTTATCCGCTCATCCGTCATCAGTATAATTTATTAAAGAGTGGCGGTGCGTTGGGCAAAGGTGTAGGACCTCTTTTAATTACGAAGTACGAATTACGAAGTACGAAGATTGAAGAGCTTCAGCAATTGGTGAATGATTCCACTATTGCAATACCCGGCACAAATACCACAGCACATTTTTTATTCTCACAGGCTTTCCCCAATGCAAAACAAAAACAGTTCCTGGTATTTCATGAAATTGAGGAAGCTGTATTAAGTGGCAAGGTCGATATGGGTGTGATCATTCATGAAAACCGTTTCACTTATCAACAGAAAGGATTGCATAAGCTGATGGATCTTGGTGAATATTGGGAAACAACGACCGGCTATCCTATCCCGTTAGGTGGTATTGTTGCACATCAACGAATTGATGTTGAGCTGCAGCATAAAGTTGATCGATTGATCCGTAAAAGCCTGGAGTATGCATTCAGCAATTACCCGCTCATAACAGATTACGTAAAACAACATTCACAGGAGATGAGTGAAGAGGTAATGCGCCAGCACATTGATCTTTATGTAAATAATTACTCGCTTGATTTAGGTGAAGACGGTATGCAGGCAGTAGAACAAATGCTGCAAACTGCCACACAACATTCGTAATTTATTTCTTTAAGGCTTTGTTGTACACTTCAAGGCAACGTTTACGTGCAAGCTCATGCTGCACAATTGGTTTTACATAATCAACCCCTTCAAACTCCGGCACCCACTTTCTTATATACTCCAGTTTGGGATCAAACTTTTGTGTTTGTAAATAAGGGTTGAAGATGCGGAAATAAGGAGCTGCATCACATCCACTTCCTGCGGCCCATTGCCAGCCACCATTATTGGCAGCAAAATCAAAGTCCAATAATTTTTTTGCAAAATAAGCTTCACCCCATCGCCAATCGAGCAATAAATGTTTTGTGAGAAACGATGCAACGATCATCCGCACACGATTATGCATAAAACCGGTAGCGTTGAGTTCACGCATGCCTGCATCAACAATGGGATAACCTGTTTGTCCATCGCACCATTTCTGAAAATCATTTTCATCGTGTCGCCATTCTATAAAATCATATTCTTTCTTGAATGCCTTGCCTTCTCCTACTTGCGGAAAATGCCAAAGAATCATATGATAGAAATCACGCCAAATAAGTTCATTTAAAAAACCTTCACTTAATCCTTGTGCTTCTCTTGCCAGATCACGTATGCTGATGGTACCAAAGCGTAAATGCACACTTAACCTGCTTGTTCCATCAATTGCCGGAAAATCTCTTTGCTCTTTATATTTTTTAATGATGTCTTTCCTTGTTTCTGCTGATGGAAAAGGCAAAGCAACAACTTCAAAACCCATTTCCTTTAACGAAGGAATAGCAACAGGTGCTTGTTTAAAAAAGTTCGTTGTATACTTTTCTACAGGATAACTCTTCAAATAAAAATCATTGAGCTTTGCTTTCCATTTGCGGCTGTAAGATGTAAAGACCGTATAAGATTTGCCATCATCTTTGAGTACTTCATCTTTTTCAAATATCACCTGGTCTTTATAAGCATGAAACGAAACACCGACATCGTTCAACTGTCGTTGAATTGCAGCATCTTTTTGTTGAGCATAAGGTTCATAGTCATGATTGGTGAATACTTTATTGATTGAATATT
>JAKFDY010000110.1:0-3177 GCA_036675885.1 Lacibacter sp.
TAACCGTCACAATTGGTTAGTGCTTTTTTCTTTTCAAAATTAATTATTATTAGTATAATAATTAAGAAATTAAATATCGGAACCAATAAATAGTATAATACCCCCACAATAATAAAAGGCAATGATAAAGTTTTCACCTGTATTAGTTCTGTAGTAACGATACCTGTTGATATGACAAATACTGTAGCTGTGTGCCTTTTTTTCCATCACATCCATCGCTTCACCTGTGCCCGATGCAACATAAGCACGGAAATCTGTTGGTGCCCAGCCATTATCGTTTACCAGTTTCCATGCAGGTTCGCATGTAATAAGAATACGTGGATCATTCATTTCCGCACTGTTCTTTACATAGGTCTCGGCCATGTTATAGCGAATAGCATCGAAACCAAATGAAACAGGGTTGGTTGAATAATTGTTTGTGGGTGTTATATACACATACTTGAAATTATCAGCCATGCCTTCAAAAATCGGGAACGACGATGAGTTGTTTAATACTTCCTGGAAACGTTGCTTCACACGCAGATCAGCATCTGCCTCTTTTTTACTTAAAGCAATCAGAATACGAAGCTTGTAACTGTTTACCAGTTTTCTCCATTTGTCGTAATCGCCATTGTAAAAAATATCGCCTTTCAACGTAAGTACAGTATTACCTTTAAGTGCCAGAAAATCTGTATTTGCCTCTTCAAGCCATTTTAATACCTGCACAAAAACTTCCTTTTGTGTATCATATTTTGGTTGCAATACGCCATCCAATGCTTTTGTTGCTTCAGCCATCGGCACATCGCCCATTAAGGAAGTAAGGTTGTAGTAATAATAAGCTTTCAGAAATTTTGCAATGGCATGATAAGGTGTTTTATCAGTACCCGAACTTTTTTGTGCTTCCGCTTCCATTTGCACAACATTTTTCAGAATATCCTGATAAATAGCAAACGGACCACTGTTCCAGTTATATTGGTTATCTCCATAATATTCAAAGTTGCGGCAGAAGTATTGGTTGTAACGTGCAACAGCACCCCAAGGTTCAATGCCACCCATGCCACCGGAAACGCCATTGATCAAACGATTGAGAATAAGATCGGGCGGAACAGAAGTTGCAATATTCGGGTTGTTCTGCAGTTCTTCAAAACGTTTCTGGCAGGATGCTAAAACTAACAACAGCACTAGTGCATTTATATAAAGAAGCTTTTTCATGTTTGATTCTTTAAATGATTTTAGAAAGTAAGATTGATGTTGAAGCCGAAGCGGCGTGTAGTTGGTGTTTGTAAACCTGACCCTGCATCCTGTGTAAACTGATCAGGGTCCACATCTTTATAACGTTTGTTGAAGAACAGGTAAACATTGCGTGATACCAATGATACTTCTGCTTTTTTGATGATCGATTTTCCAATCAACGCAGCAGGTAATTGATAGGTAAGTGTTATTTCCCTAAGCTTGGCAAATGTTTTATCGATGATATTGAGTTCTTCCAAACCTGCATATCGGCTCGAATAACTTTGAACGGTTGTTACTGCTTTATTTGGCGAAACAGTAAGTTGTTTATAGTTCAGAATTTCACCTGTATTTGGATCTAACTGAATAGCGCCACCTGTTAATGTAATGCCGGGGGCTACCAATGAACCACCTGTTACATCGTTTGGCCTGTGTTGACCCCATAATCCTGTTGCCGTTTCGATATGGCGCCCGCCCTGCAATGTTTTTTGACGTATATAATCATGAAACTTACCACCTACTACACCATCAAACTGGAAGTTTAACCGGAATCCTTTATAGGTAAATGAATTGATGACACCCCAGCTCCAATCAGGATCAGCATGTCCCATAATTCTTTTTGCAGCACCTGCACCCGCATCTCTGAAACGCATAAGAATACCATCTGAACCATGCACCAGTTGTCCATCGGGTGTTTTGATGAAACCTTCCTTGTAAATTAAATCAACACGTGAGCCATTCTTGCTCCAGAAGTTTGGTGAAGGATGTTCTTTCCAGATACGTTTAAAGGTTGACCAGTTTACATTTACATTCCACTGGAAATCTTTTTTTGAAACGGGATTGGCATTTACCATTACTTCCCAACCGCCATTTTTTATCTTACCAAAGTTGTCTTTTACACTCACATAACCTGATGATTGAGAAATATTATCGCTACGATCATACAACAATTCATTAATTGTATAGAAATAAGTTACATCCAGGCCAATACGGTTTTTAAGAAACCGAAGATCAACACCAACTTCTGTTGTCTTTTTATTATCTGCCACTAAATCAGGATTCAACAAACCGCTTGCAAAACCTGCACCAAGCACATTGCCATAAGTGCCACTGTTGGCAATGCTGTAACCAATTGAAGTAAGCTCGTACAGGCCCATGTTCAACGGAGAATAATATTGCTGACCATAACCCTGTCCTGTACCAATGCCAACTGATGGCTGGCCAACAAATGCATTTAAACCAGCACTTCTTCCTTCTGCATAAGAACCTCTTAACTTCAGGAATGAAATTGCATTTGGCAAATTGTTGATGTAATCAGAAATAACTGTTGACACACCAACAGAGGGGTAGAAATAAGTATTATTTTTTAACGGAAGTGTACTTTGTTTATCGATACGGCCGGTTAAACCAACAACTGCATACTTGCTTAAACCAATATCGAATGTACCATAACCACTCAGGGTTAACGCTTCACCTGCTATTGATGCAACTTTAGGAGCTCTGAGTGAATTAGCTAAAGTATATAAGCCGGGAACACTTAAATAATCAGTACTTGCAAATGTTCCATTGTAACGAGCTGTGCGTACATTACCACCAACAAATCCATCAACACTTAAAAAGTTATTGAAAAATTTCGAATTGTATTTCACCTGCAGCTCGTTGTTTGCTTCAAAGAACATACGTGCGTCTTCACGATAGTCGCCCATTCTTTCATCACGGCCATATGCACCTGCAGAGTAAGGCATTTTTTCCTGGCGGAAAATATTGTAAGTAGAAATTCCGGGACGATACATCAGTTCAACACCGTTTGCTACTTTCCAGTTCAATGAAAGATAACCATACACATCATTTTTATAATGCGGACGTAACCATTCTTTCACCATGAACCATGGGTTATTGTAACGTTGGTATTCGGCATAAATCTGTTGTGTACCGATCTTGCCTTCCTGCCAGTAGTTTCTCATATCA
>JAKFDY010000111.1:0-36328 GCA_036675885.1 Lacibacter sp.
AGAAGATCGAAGAGTAATTGTCTGACGCCCCCGTCTGACAATTAAAACTTAAACTTTCCCGTCCGACGAGGGCGTCTGACGGGAAAAACAAAAGCCTCCTAGAACGGAGGCTTTATGTTTTAAAACTACAACTATGCGAACGGGTTAGTAAGTACAGGGTTTAATTAAATCAATCCAAAGAAAGAAGCAGCTGCTTTTGCAGGACGAAGAATAAAAAATTCCTGTGCGGGTCTTGCGGCAACTTCTTCATACAACTCAGTGTATTTATTTGTGATGTTGCTGATGCTGTATTTGTAACGCATCTTCCAGCCGTTGTTCACTAACTGATCACGGTATGCTTCGTTCTCAATTACGTTTAATATACCTCGGCGGATATCAAGAATATTATAAGGATTTACTTTGCAGGCTGCATCATCTGAAATTTCATCCATCGGCGAAATGCGGCTTGTCACCAACGGGCGACCAACAGCACATGCTTCAAGAATCGGTAAACCAAAACCTTCATAGGTTGAAGCAAATACAACCATATCGCACAATTCATACTGATGTTTCAGTTGATCAAACGAAAGATTGGTATGTGTTTTAAAATCAATTTTATTTTCCTGGAGTATCAGTTGTGTTTCCACATCTAAACTTCCAATGATATGCAATTCGCAATTCACACCCTTTAATGCTTTCGCCAGATTGTGAATGTTCTTGTTTTCTTTTGTACCGATCTGGAGAATGCGAGGTTTTTGTGCATTGAATTTCTTTGGTGTAAACTCAAAACGTGGATCAAAAAAGTTTGGAACCACTTTTACTTTATTTGCATTTACGCCCGTAAGGTTAATCAGTTCACGTTTTGTTTTTTCACTGATCACCGTAATGGTGTTTGCACGCCACATGGGCAACTGGTACCAAAAGAATTTGAACAGCCAGTATTTAAGATTGGATTTGTTGTACTTCGTTAAGAACACACAGTCGTGAATCGTTAATACCGTGTTGCGCTTTTTCATACCAAGTGATACGTAATGAATATCACCGGTAATGTGATTGATCTGCGATTGACTGCTGCGTGATTTGAAAATGTTTACGAAGATGTTGCGGATAGATGGCACCTCAACTTTATTGGCTTTGATGCCTGTTGTTTCTGCAACCTGGGTCTGCACATTATCGAATAATGATTCGATACTGAAAGCATGAAGCCTTTTTTTACGGAAGAAGTAAGATACTTCCATAGGAATTGGACGATGTTTGGTTTCTCAAATAATTGGACAATACAAATATAGACGGCATCTACGCCTTAAACAATAGGAGTTTTCACCTAATAAACAGACAGTAATTTTACGAGTTTGCAGGGTGGGCCACCCTTAAAGGATGGACCACCCGCTTACGCTTATCAAATGAAATCCAATGGTTTAATGGATTGTTTCAGGATGGCATCAGCATCGGCCCCCATCCATTTGTTGAGCACCGTTGCATACACCTGTTTGAAATCGAGCTGGAATTTTACGTCCCCATCATCAAGGTTTGTTAAGTCGGGCAAGGGGTTATAAATGCCTTGCTTCTTCAAACCGCCGCCGATGAAGAACATGTTATTTGCTTTACCATGATCGGTACCGTTGCTTGCATTTTGCGCTACTCTTCTTCCAAACTCAGAGAATGTAAACAACAATACATCATCAAAACGGTTATTTGCTTTCAGGTCTTTTACAAATGCTTTCACTGCATCATTCAGCTCAGTAAACAAACGTTTCTGCTGACCTTCCTGGTTGATGTGAGTATCAAAACTTCCCAAAGAGATGTAATAAACTTTGGTATTGATCTCACTAAAAATAAGCGATGCAATTGTTTTTAATCCTTTACCCAAATCGGAGTTGGGATAGGTTTCTGCTGATGGACGTTGCTTGCTTTGCTTAAAAATATAATCGGCACTTGAAATAGTTTCGGCCATTGTCTTGTATAAATAATCAACCGGCCGCTCATGTTCCTGCTGATGCTGGGCCATGATTTCTTTGAAGTAACGTTCCTGGCTGGTAGTATATAAACGCCGTGGATCTTCAACAGCTATGCCTTTAATATCATTGCCTTTCAACGCAAGACTTAACACATCATCAATCTCCAATGCCTGTGTTGGTTTGTCACAACCTTTACATTGCGCATCAAGGTAACGACCTACCCAACCAGTGTTCCAGTAATCACGACTGTCACTTGCAGTGTGCCAGATATCCATACTGCGGAAATGACTTTTATCAGGATTGGGATAACCAACGCTGTTGAATATACCCATGCTGCCTTCATCATACAATTCTTTGAATGCTGTTAGTGATGGATGCAGACCTGCTTCATCAGTTAATGCCAATGCTGCATTACGTTGAATACCTAAACGTGGACGGTTGCTGTAATACAAATCATTTCGATAAGGAATCACGGTATTCAACCCATCATTACCACCGCTCAACTGAATGATGACGGTTACTTTATTTCCCGGAGGAACAAGTTTGCCCGATTCAAATGCTTTTAAAAACTGCGGCATCAACATAGATGCTGTTGCAAGTGAACCGAGTTGGAGAAATTCTTTACGCTTTATATACATAAAAAGCTTTTAGCTATTAGCTGTGAGCGACGAGCAAAACTCACAACGGAAATATTGTTATTTATAATGTCGGCTGGCAGCTCAAAGCTTACCGCTAACAGCTTGTTTTCAGCACATTTGATATTCCGGTGTACACATCAACTGAATGATAGCTGTTTGAATATAGCGTTCACGTGTTGATGCATCAACAAATTTTTCAACAGTTGCTTTATTCATCTTGCTGCTGTCGGTTTGCCAAACAAGTGATGCAATATTGCTGAGCAATTGTTCCCGTGATGTTTTCTCCAGTTGTTTAATAGCGGGTTCCCATTTAATGGTTGTTTGCACTACTCTGCCAGGCATTTTTCCTGCACGGCCCATTTCCTGGTCGTCATCACTTTTTGCTTTGAACTGAAAGGCTTCTTTTGTTGCCATCAATTGTGGAATACGCATACGGAACATCAATGATGAACTATCGATCCAGTTGAATCCTCCGGGCCATCCTGCCACATTTGGAGGATAGAATAATATTTGTCCCAGTACTTTTTGCAGAAACAATTGTGCATCTTCATTTTCGATCTGCATCGGCATTGTTCGACGAATACCAACCAACAGATCAACCGGCGACTTTACTCTTGAACCAATATTTTTTTCTTCGTAAAACCAATCACTGGTGAAAATATCTTTCAGTATTGTTTTGATCTCGTACCCTGATTTATAAAACCGATCGGCCAGCCAGTTTACTTTTTGCTGATCAACTTCTTCATTCACAAAAAATTTATACATCTTGGTAGCGATGTAGGTAGCTGTTTGCTTCTGTTCGAGCAGGAGATCAAGAATATCATCACCATCAAAACTACCTGTGCGGCCTAACACTGTCTTTGTGCCATCATCATGCTGGTTAGCTCTAAAAATAAATTCGCCATCCAGTTTAAACTGCCAGCCTGTAAATGCACGTGCAGCTTCTTTAATATCTTTTTCGGTATAGTTTCCACGGCCCATGGTAAACAACTCCATTACTTCACGTGCAAAATTCTCATTTGGTTTCTGTTTGCGGTTTTGCTGATTATTGAGAAAGGCAAGCATGGCCGCACTTCGACTTACTTCTTTCAGCAATGTTCCAAAATTGCCGAGTGCGTTTGCACGGATAACCTGTAGCAATTCCTGCTGATAAAGTGAATTAAGATTACGGCATGCAAAATGACCATGCCAGAAGATAGCCAGCTTTTCACGGAGTTGCTGCTCACTGTTCACCATTTCATCCAACCATTCAAGATTAAGATTACGGATATCTTCTCTTGATTTTTTTTGCATTTGCTGCCGTTGTTCCTGTGTCATTTCAGTCCGCCTGATGCCATCAACGCCATTCATCAAACCATCCACAAAATTATTCGCCACTTTTAGCGGCATTGGTTCTTTGCGTGATGCTTTTTCCAACGACTCGTATAATTTAACAGGGGAAGTTTTGTTGAGATCATTCCATTGCTCAACAGCAGGACCAAAACCGGCCCGCCATAATAAATGCTGATTTTTTAACTGTACTGATACGGCCATATATGGTAAAGTATTGCGTTAAGACACTTTGGATACCTGATAGTTTAATAGTAAACGCCGAAAAACAGAAAATCTTTCAGCCCAAAACACAATTGCAGGTTTCATCATAAAAAAAGAGGTACCGAAACATCGATACCTCTTTCAGGTTAATAGGCGTTCTTGTAATCTGTTTATTTAATGATCCAACGGGCACCAATACCAATATTATTGAGATAACCAAGACCCAGGCTTGTTCCAAATGATATGGTTCGGGAGTACATTTTTTCACTATTATACTTTCGTTCAGAATAATTGTATGACAATGCTGCAAAATCAGCAAAGCGCAACTCTAAAAGAAAACGATCATTCCATTTATAAGCAAGGCCGGGGTAAACACCAATGGTTACATTGTAACGATCGTCATCTATTTTGTTTTGTACCGAACGCATTAATTGCCTGTTGTAGTTAAATGAAGCTTGTGCTTCGCCGAATACAAAGAAGTTTTTTCCTAACGGTTTATATTTCCGCATAAAATATCCAAGGCCGGCATAATAGCTTTCCGAAAACTGGTCTGAAGCGTAAGGTGCATTGTATCCAACTTTTGATTTGCTATAGGCTGTAGATAATGTAAAACCGTTGAGCCTGCTTTCAGACTTTGCTTTTGCAAGTGAAACAGAGCCGCCTAACATAAATCCTTTGTTTATTGTCTCTGAAGCAGGGTATAAAGTATTGGCATTTGAGTTTTCGAGAGACAATCCAAACCCAAGTACTTTATTTCCTTTCTGAAACTGTGCGTTGGCATTAATGATAAGCAAGGATGCGATTGCAAGTATAAACGTTTTCTTCATGGCGGTTAATTTGATTTGCAGCAATGATAGAGTATGAAATTGACCTAAACTCTTAATGAAATGTTTCTTACAATAACTTTAAGAATCCATGTTTTTCGTAGTTCTACGGTCTGTTTCTCAGTTATTTGTCATTTAGCACATTTATTGGCCCATTTGCAGCGACGTTTCAAAAATTAATTTCACCTGCTAACACACGTAAGCAAAAAAAGAATACATTCACAAGTCATTTTTTTACACTTAACCTAAACAACAAGTACATGAAGAAAGTATCTGTATTGGCAGCGACATCGCTGTTGCTTTTTTTTGGATGTAGTAAATCTGTATCAGACAAAGAAAACATTGAAGAAGAAGTTGAACAATCATTAGCCCAGGGCCGCCGTTGCGCCAGTTACGAAGTTTTGCAGGCTAAACTGAAAGAGGATCCTTCGCTTCAAAAAAGAATGGATGAAATTGAAGCATTTACTGCACGTTATGCAGCACAACATGTAAATGGCAAACTGGAGGCAGATGGTATAACAATGACCATTCCTGTGTACGTAAATGTTCTTTACAATACAGCTGCTCAAAATATTTCAGATGCGCAGATACAATCTCAGGTTGATGTGATGAACGAAGATTTTGCAGGTACTAATGCTGATGTAAACAGCACAAGTACTTATCAATCTGCAAAAGCAGGCACAACCAATATCAGGTTTGTCCTGGCTGGAGTTATCCGCAAGTCAACTACAGTTACTTCATGGAGCACAAACGATGCAATGAAGAAAAGTTCACAAGGCGGTATCGATCCAACCAGCCCTACCACCGCTCTGAATATGTGGAGTTGTAACTTGGGTAGTTATCTGGGTTATGCACAGTTTCCGGGTGGTTCATCTGCTACAGATGGCGTTGTTATTTTGTATAGTGCATTTGGCAGCAGGGCAAAATATCCACAGGGAACTTATACAAGTACATACGATTTAGGTAGAACTGCAACGCATGAGGTTGGTCATTGGCTTAACCTGCGTCATATCTGGGGCGACAGGAGATGCGGTGATGATTTTGTTGGAGACACACCGGGACATGATGGTGCCAACTACGGTTGCCCAGCTGCAAACACAACCAGCAAATGCAGTGGCAGACCAGTTGAAATGACAATGAACTATATGGATTATACAGACGATCGTTGTATGTATATGTTTACTGCCGGTCAGGAAACACGCATGCGTGCAACATTTGCAACGAACGGTCCAAGGGCAGGTTTACGTCCTTAATCGCATAATCGCAAATCAACATGAGAAAATTGTCCTGCCAAATGGCGGGACTTTTTTATTCATGAAACTTAGTGTTTTGCTTTTAATCTTCAATATAAGATTGTAACTTATAAGACGCAAATCATTTCTTCACCTCAACTAAACACACATGAAAACTTTTCACTTCATACTGGTGCTGTCCTTTCTTGTTTTGATCGGGTGTGAGCGGAAAAATGATCAGACAACTCTGGCAGAAGAAAACAATATAAATGAGCAACATGGAAGGCTGTGCAAAACCTACGAGGTTTTTCTTGAGCAATTAAAAAAAGATCCGGCTTTACAAAAAAGAATGGATGAGATCGAAAACTTCACCCAACGGTATATGAAAGATCCGGCAGCTTATCGCCTGCTGGCCGATGGCACCTTGGAATTACCGGTAGTGGTTAATGTGCTTTACAACACAGCAGCACAAAATATTTCTGAAAGACAGATCAAATCGCAAATTGATGCGTTGAATGAAGATTTTGCAGCCAGCAACAAGGATCTGTTTTCAACCTCAACTTACAACAGTGTGAAATCAGGTGATATAAAAATAAAATTTGTGTTACAACAGGTAGTTAGAAAAAATACAACCATCACTGCTTTCTATACCGATAATGCAATGAAGAATTCGAAGCGTGGAGGTATTGATGCAACAAGTCCTGAAACAACATTAAATATATGGGTTTGCAATATGGCAGGCGGCATTCTTGGCTATGCACAGTTCCCGGGCGGTAATAAAGCAACGGATGGTGTAGTAATAACAACCTGGGCATTTGGAAGAGGTCATAATTACAATCTATACAATGATTTTGATCTTGGCAGAACAACTACACATGAAGTAGGCCACTACTTTAATCTGCGGCATATTTGGGGTGATCGGAAATGCGGTAACGATTATGTTGATGATACTCCATTGCATCCCACTTATAATTTCGGTTGTCCTCCTGCTAACAAGATCAGCACTTGCGATGGCAGTATTGAAATGACGATGAACTATATGGATTATACAGATGATGCCTGTATGTATATGTTCACACAAAAGCAGGCGTTGCGTATGCAGGCAACTTATGCGGTAGGCGGGCCTCGGGAAACATTAAGATAATTTTCAGCTAATAAAAAACGACCCTTGCATTAACCGCAAGGGTCGTTTCGTTTATATATCATCTTATTTTAGTTCAGGATATCTGCGCCAAAATATGCCTGCAACACTTCAGGTATTTTAATTCCATTTTCTGTTTGATTATTCTCCAGCAATGAAGCAAGAATTCTTGGCAGGGCCAATGAACTTCCGTTCAATGAATGAACCAATTGCATTTTACCATTCTCATCTTTAAAACGAAGCTTCATACGGTTGGTCTGGTAGTTTTCAAAATTGCTGACACTGCTGCACTCCAGCCATTTCTTTTGTGCTGCACTCCACACTTCAAAATCGTACGTTAGAGCGGAAGTGAAACCCATATCACCACCACACAAACGCAGGATACGGTATTTCAATCCGAGATTCTGCAACAGCTTCTCAACATGTGCTACCATTTCATCTAGCACTTCATAACTTTTTTCCGGATGCACTAATTGAATGATCTCAACTTTATCAAACTGGTGTACACGGTTCAGCCCACGAACATCTGCACCAAAACTTCCTGCTTCTCTGCGGAAACAAGGCGTGTAAGCCGTCATCTTGATCGGCAGCTCAGATTCCTTTACGATCTCATCACGATAAATATTTGTAACAGGAACCTCAGCAGTAGGGATCATATAGAAATTATCTTCCTGCATATGATACATCTGTCCTTCTTTATCGGGCAGTTGACCGGTACCGTAAGCAGATGCTTCATTCACCATGTAAGGCGGAATGTATTCCGTATAACCTGCAGCTGTATTGTAATCAAGAAAATAACTGATGAGTGCACGTTGCAGCTTGGCACCTTTTCCTTTATACACAGGAAATCCTCTGCCTGTTATCTTTACTCCCAACTCAAAGTTTACAATATCGTATTGCTCAATCAGCTCCCAATGTGGTTTTGCATTAGAAGGCAGCACAGGTTCATTACCAAATTCTTTTACATTGAGATTATCCTCTGCTGTTTTACCGGCAGGCACTAATGTTGATGGAAGATTTGGTAAGCGAATCAACAACTCATTCACCTTTTGTTCAAACGAAGCGAGTTCCTCTGCAATTTGTTTGGATGTTTCTTTATAATGTGTTACTTCAGTTTTCTTTTGCTCGGCTTCGGCTTTTTGTCCCTTACCCATGAGCATACCAATTTCTTTGGAAGCTGCATTTACTTTCGCTGCCAGGTCATCATTCTCCAGCTGCTTTTTACGACGCTGTTCATCTAATGCAATAATTTCATCAACCAGTTCAAGGTTTGCAAAGTTTTTTACGGCCAGCCGTTCTTTTACCAATTCCCTGTTCTGGCGGATAAATGCCAATTGTAACATAACTCAAAAATTTGCGGCAAAGATAAGCGGAAGAACGAAGTAAGAAGTATGAAACCCCGCCAGCGGTTATTAACTCTGGCAGTTGTTTGCTACTCATCTACTCTTCAGCATCCTTGTAAATATCAGGCTTGTGTATCTGCATCCATCGTTCAGGAAAAGTAAGTTCTGAAAAACCAAACTTTGCATACAGGCCATTTGCATCACGGGTAGCCAGCATCATTCTGCGTAAACCTTGCAGATCAGGATGAGCCATGATTTCTTCCATCAACCATTTACTCAAACCCTGTCCACGGTAAACTTCATCAATAAACACATCGGCCAGGTAGCCGAAGGTTGCTTTGTCGGTTATAACTCTTGCAAACCCAATTTGCCTGCCGAGATGAAATACACCAAAGCAAAGTGAATTGTCGATCGATCGTTGAACTGTTTCGAGTGGAATATTTTCTGCCCAATAAGATTTCGACAGAAAAGCATGAATAAATTCAACATTAAAAAAACTTGTTTCAGTTGTAATAGCGAAACCTTCCCGTTGCATAATTATGAATTTAATCTTATAAGGTCTGCCGGGCAGTTTTGCAGCGCTGCAGACCTTATAGGATTTGTTTAGCTTAAATATTTTCCAACAATCGGCACTCTCCTGCCCACACCAAATGCTTTTGGTGAAACACGAATGATGGGGCAGAATTGATTGCGTTTGTATTCATTCACATTTACCATTTTTAAGATTCGATCAACCAATGCAGCATCATATCCCATAGCTTTGATCTCTTTCGGGCCTTGACGGCGTTCGATGTATTGATACAACACTTTATCAAGAATTTCATAATCAGGAAGTGAATCTGAATCTTTTTGTCCGGGTCTTAACTCAGCACTTGGTGGCTTGGTAATGATATTAGTTGGAATGATTTCATCATTTCGGTTGATGTATTTCGCCAATTCATACACCTGCAGTTTGTAACAATCGCCCAGCACAGCAATACCACCGGCCATATCGCCATACAAAGTTCCATAACCCGTTGCCAGTTCACTTTTATTGGAAGTGTTGAGCAAGATGTATCCAAACTTGTTGGCAATAGCCATCAACAGATTTCCACGGCTGCGGCTTTGAATATTTTCTTCTGCCAAAGAAAACGGCAAGTCGTTGAAGATCGGTTTCAACTCTGTTAAAAATGCATCGTAAATATTTTTGATGGACACAATGTCATAAGGGTTGCCAAGATTTTTACTCAACTGCTCTGCATCGCTTACACTATGATCTGTTGAATATTGTGATGGCAATAAAATGGCCCTTACATTTTCTTTACCCAATGCCGTGCAGGCCAATGCTAATGTTACAGCACTGTCAATACCACCACTGCTGCCCAGGATAGCTTTGCTGAAACCCATCTTTTGAAAATAGTCCCTGATGCCAAGCACAATGGCATTATGTATTTCAGCAATGCACAATGTTTCATCTAAATGCGTTGGGTTAAATTCCTCGCTGGGCAATGTCTCAGCAGTTGCTAAAACAGGCTCTGCAAATGTTCCATCATCGTTCAACTCCACTCCTACCAGTTCCTCGCTAAAGAAGGATAAGTGCTTTATCATGTTAGCATTTTTATCAAATACCAACGAACCTCCATCAAAAACAATTTCTGTTTGGCTGCCTACGCAGTTGCAATACAGCATTGGCAGTTTGTACTTCTGCACATTCAGTTTTACAATGGCTTTTCTGTCTTCTACATGTGTATAATCAAATGGAGATGCAGAAATGTTCAGCATTACATCCGGTTGAAACTTCATCAATTCATCCATTGGGCAAGTTCGGTATAATGGATTATCACCCAGGTTCCAGATGTCTTCACAAATAGTGATCGCTAATTTCTTTCCTTTAAACTCCACAATATTCCAATCGTAAGCCGGTTCGAAATAACGGTACTCATCAAACACATCGTAATTGGGTAAGCAGGTTTTATGGACAACAGCTTTTACCTTTTTTTCATAGAGAAAGTAAGCAGCATTATGCAGATCTTTTCCTTCAACACGTTTGTTATGGTCGGGTGCACCAACAATCACTGCAATGGAATCTGCATGTTGCCTAATCTTATCAATGGCTTCGTTACATTTATTGAGAAAATCGTTGAACTCTAAAAAATCTCTTGGCGGATAGCCGCAAACACTTAATTCACTGAAGAGAATCAGTTCAGCACCCTGTGTTTTTGCCGCTTTAATTGCTTCAATAATTTTTTGCGTATTGCTTTCGAAATTGCCAATATGATAATTTTGCTGCGCAAGAAATATCTTCATGCATCAAATTTCACGAATTTCAACCACAGAACCGCATAACAAAGTCAGGAAATATCCATAAAAATTATCAGACTAATGTATAACAACAGCGATGAAAGTTTTTATGGATATACTATGTGGCTGAAATCAAATAGAAAATTACACAGGAAACTTAAAATATACACATGAATATTCCGTTAGTGAACAGCATGAAAAACTTATTCCCACTTTTCCTTATTGTAACATTTATTGCCTGTAATGACAAGACCAATGCTCCGGATGTTTCAGGTATTAAGGTTGATCTGAAAGTTGAACGGTTTGAACAGGACTTTTTTAGCATTGACAGTAATGCTACCAAACAGGGGCTTTCTCAATTGCAGCAAAAATATCCAACATTTTTACCGCTGTTCATTAATCATGTGCTGGGTCTTGGGCCAGTAGTTGACAGTAACAGTCTTGCATTTGAAGGAAGCAAGCGCTTTCTGCATCTCAATAAACCTGTATACGATGCGTCACAGAAGTTGTACAAAAATTTCAGCAGCACAACAGAAGAACTCACAAATGGTTTTCGGTATGTAAAACATTATTTCCCTTCCTATCAAATTCCAATCATCATTACAACTGTTGGACCAATGGATGCGTTGGCACCCATGAGTAACAATGAGCCCAGCCCCAATTATCTCGGAGAAAATTTCCTGGCCATAGGTTTGCAATTTTATTTAGGGAAGGATTATTCTATTTATAACGATCAAGGTTACATCAGCAGCATTGCACCGCAATATCGTAGTCGCAGGTTCAGCAAAGAGTTTATTGCAAGCGATGTATTTACATTGGTGATTGATGATCTCTATCCTGACAGCAGCAACCGCTATCCGCTTATTGAACGTTTTGTAGAAAAAGGAAAACGTTTATACCTGTTGAATCAATTTCTGCCAAACAGTAACGATACGTTGTTGATCGGTTATACAGGCAAGCAGCTTAATTGGTGTAAAGACAATGAACGAAGTATTTACAATTTTTTCATCCAGCAAAATCTGCTTTACGAAATTGATCCTTCACGCATTCAGAATTTTATTACTGATGGGCCAACAACGCAGGGAATGCCTGAACAAAGTCCGGGTAATATCGGAGCCTTTCTCGGTTGGGAAATTGTAAGATCGTATATGAAGAAAAATCCTGCAGTAACGTTACCGCAGTTGATGAAAACATCGAACAAAACGATCTTTAATGAATCAGATTACAAACCGCATTAAGCTGTTTGTGGCGGACGGCCCATTTGCTTCATCATCCGGAAGTGAGATACAATAGCAGCTCTCATTGTTTTAATGGAGTTGTAAGGCAGTTTATATTCCTTACACTTCTGCTCTACAATTTTACTGATAGCAGGATAATGAATATGACTGATACGAGGAAACAGATGATGCTCCACCTGGTAGTTTAAACCACCTGCAAACCATGATATAATTTTATTACGGGGAGCAAAATTTGAAGTTGTCTTCACCTGGTGAACGGCCCATTCGTTTTCAATGAGCAAGTTGTCGTTAGGGCCTGCATATTCAAATTCTGTTTCTTCCACCACATGTGCAAGCTGAAACACAACAGCCAACACAAAACCGAGTACAATTTCCATTACCAGGTAACCAATGAGCCAAGGCACAAAGCCAACCACCATAATTGGTAAAGCGATATAGAAAAAAGCATATAACAATTTACTCACCCAAAAAACAACATGATCATTCACACTCATTTTCTGCATGGGTGTATTGTTCACTTTCTTTTTGAAGTACTTATCAAAATCAAGATAAGCAGCCCATGCTAAGGAAGAAATTGCATAGAGAAACACCACATAAATATGCTGATACTTATGCGCAGGTTTCCACACCTGTGTTTGGCATTGGCGCATTAACGGGCTTCGGGCAATATCATCATCCACTCCATCTACATTTGTATAGGTGTGGTGAATAATGTTATGCTTAAACTTCCAGATGAATGCATTTCCACCCAACGCATTAATGGTATAGCCCAATAAATTATTTACCCATTTTTTGCTGCTGTAACTGCCATGGTTGGCATCATGCATTACGTTAAAGCCGATACTTGCAAACACAAAACCCAACAAGCCACATAAAACCAACGACACCCATACAGGCATGGATACAGTTAACAACAATATGTAAATGAGCAGTGCAGCCGGAATTAAAACAATCGTTTTAAGATAAAGCTTGAAGTTGCCCGTTTTCCGTGTATTTGTTTGCGAAAAATAGTTCTCCACTGCTTGTTTTAGATCAGAAAAGAAGACCGAGTTCCTGTTATTGAAAGTAACTTTTGCCATTGAAAAAACTGCCTATTAAGTACAAAAAGTGCAGCACACGAAGATACATCAAAAAACCAAGTAAATATTATTGTGGAAGGCTCTTATGGTACTGATGCTGTTAAAGTAAACAGTTAATTGTTCTTGAAAGGCGCTATCATCTCAAACATCGGGATGTTTACTTTGAATTGCTTTTTTGTGTGAAGATTTTCCATGCTGTAATTACCTTCCATTTTACCCATTTCGGTTTTCAGGTTGCAACCACTCACATATTGATATTGATCACCCGGAAGTATAACAGGTTGTACACCCACTACTCCTTCGCCATCAATTTCTTTGTAAGAACCATTGCTATCGAAGATATTCCAGTGACGTTGGAGAAGTTTTACCGGAAAGGTATTGTTGTTTTCAATGGTAATCCGATAGGCAAACATAAATTCAGCAGCAACCGGATCGCTGTAATCCGGTTGGTAGTATGTTTCCACACTTACCTTTACGCCTTCTGAAATTTTGAAAACCATATCTTAATTTGCTATAAAAATAATCGAATTTTGGAGAACTACCGCTATTGAGGTAAAGAATGGCGCAAAAACAACAACCCTACATGCCAAAGTCAACGCATAAATACACGAATGGAGAAGTAACCATTGTTTGGAAACCCGATACCTGCATTCATTCAACTCTTTGCTGGAAAGGATTGAACGAAGTATTTAATCCGAAAAAACGGCCCTGGATCGAACCAAATGGAGCAACAACCGATCAAATTATTGAGCAGGTACGTAAATGCCCAAGTGGTGCTTTAAGTTATTATATGAATGATGCAGAAAAGGAATGATTCTTATTTATCAAACCACCAACCAACATTAGTTTTGCTCAACAGCCAGGTAACAGACATTCCTGCAACTAATACAGAAGAAACCACCATTAAAATAATGGCCCGCTTTTTTTTGCGGCGGCGGCTTGTTGAACCAGAAGCATCATAAAAAAGAAAGAAACTCCAGATCAGAGCTCCAAAAGCCAGGAAAAAGAAAAACTTGAACAGCTCAAGCCTTGCTGTGTATGCGCCTAAAAGAATGAATGACATCACGGGTTAGATGGTTTGGTTGACTTATCGTGTTGTTGTAAAAATAAATAAAACCTGCTTGGTTCAGCATAAAACGTCAGCCTGCCTTTTTTGTTTTGCTATAGCCATTTTTCAGCAGGTATTGTACTACTTTATCACGGTGGTCGCCCTGTACAATAATTTCACCGTCTTTAACTGATCCGCCACTGCCACATTGGTTCTTCAATAGTTTGCCAAGCTTTTCAGCATCTTCATCTGTTCCCACAAAACCATCAACAAGTGTAACTGTTTTGCCAGCCCTGTGTTTTGTTTCGAGTTTTACACGAAGATTTTGCTGAGCTGGCGGTAAGGTTTCCTTTGCCTGTTGATCCTCTTCTTCAAAACGGAAATTGGGATCAGTGCTAAAAACAAAGCCGCCTTTATCGGGTTTAAATTTTTTACTCATGGTTTCTTCTTTTACTGTTCAACTACTGCTTTTAAACTCAGGTCAAGACTGCGGGCCTGGTGAATAAGTGCGCCTACGCTCACATAATCAACTCCTGTTGCAGCATACGTTTGAATGTTTGAAAGATTTATTCCACCGCTCGCTTCTGTTTCAATTTGCTCACCTATTAAAGCGACAGCTTCCTTTATCTGTTCCGGTGTAAAGTTATCTAACATTATGCGGTTCACTTTACCTGTTGCCAATACTTTTTTCACATCATCCAGGTTTCTTGTCTCCACTTCTATTTTCAAACCCGGTTTTACCTGTTGCACATAGTTATACGCTTTTTCAACAGCTGCTTCAATGCCACCACAATAATCAATATGATTATCCTTGAGCATGATCATATCATACAATGCAAACCGATGATTATGTCCGCCACCAATTGCTACTGCTTCTTTTTCGAGCAGGCGAAAGTTAGGTGTTGTTTTACGTGTATCGAGAATGCGTGTTTTGTAACCAACCAATTTATCAGCATATGTTTTGGTGAGTGTTGCAATGCCGCTCATGCGTTGCATACAGTTCAACACAAGGCGTTCGCATTGAAGAATAGTATGAACAGTTGCTTCCACTTCAAAAGCAATTTCACCAACCTGCATAATATCTCCATCTTTTTTGTGTGGATGAAAAACAATATCCGGTTGCTGAAAACGAAAAACAGCTTCTGCTACTTTCATACCGGCAAGCACACCTGCTTCTTTTATTTTCAATACTGCTTTCCCTTTTGCTTCGGGTGAAATACAACTGAGTGTTGAATGATCTCCTTCACCAATATCCTCTTTTAATGCCGAAGTAATGAGCTGTTGCAACAGCTCATCATAATTTGCTACCATGCCACAAACGTACATGAAATTTTTCTTCAACAAACTTGCCCCACGGCAGGCGGGTTACACATGAATGAAGGAAAAATTTCATGGGAATTCTTCTCAATCAAATCAATAAATAAAAATATACAAGAGAAATCTAATGGAATCCATTGCTCACTGTTATGCACGAAAAAGCCCTCCGCCAATCGGAGGGCTCATCGTTCTTATCTTCCCGTTTGCCTATTTTTTTTGTTCAAACTCCACACCTTGTATCAACTGCTTATCACCTTTTGTACGCATATAAACTGTGGTGCGGTAAGTGCCACCTGCTGTTGTCAGGGTGCCAATGATAAAGTTTGATGAAGGATTGCTGCCTGAGTGTTGTAATTCAAAATTCTTCACCTTATTCAGGTTAAAGAAATCTTTGATCACAAGCTCGGCTTGCCCTTTACTGAATGCATTGCTTTTGCCCGGCACGGTTACGTCAATTGTGTTATCGAAGTACTTCGACATTTTTTCAACGTTACCCGTTTTGAGGGCAGCAACAATATCATCCTTCTGTGTAAACGAAACCGTGAGCACAGCCATGAGAAACAGGATGGTTATTTGTAGAAAATATTTTGTTTTCATACTGCAAGATTTAATTCATTTATTACGAAAAACATGCCATAAAGCCACTTAACAGACGTGTAAAGATAATCATCGGTTGCCTGCTTTCGTAATTGAATGATTTTGACCCAAATAAAGTAATTTTGGCGCCATATGACAAAGAAAAAAGCAATCCTTGTAATAATGGATGGTTGGGGCCTCGGGCAGGTACCCGCCGCAGATGCAATCCAAAACGCCAATGTGCCGTTTGTTAGTAGTCTTTACAGCCAATATCCCAATACCACCCTGATTACCTGTGGTGAAGCCGTTGGTTTACCCGACGGGCAGATGGGTAACAGCGAAGTGGGTCACCTGAATTTAGGAGCCGGCCGGATCGTGTACCAGGAACTTCAGCGTATTCATGTTGCGGTTCGCAGTGGTGAGTTTGCCGGAAACAAAACCCTCAACGATAGTATTGATTATGCCATCAGTAATAAAAAAGCACTGCATATTATTGGTCTTGTGAGCGATGGTGGTGTGCATTCACATACAAGTCACCTGAAAGCTATCACCACTTTGTGTAAAGAAAAAGGCTTCAGTAATGTGTTCATTCATGCATTTACTGACGGGCGTGATACAGATCCGAAAAGTGGCTTAGCTTATTTAACTGATGTGCAGCAACACCTTACTGCCACTACCGGTGTTATAGCTTCTGTTACCGGTCGTTATTATGCCATGGACCGTGACAAACGTTGGGAACGTGTAAAACTTGCTTACGATGCATTGGTGAATGGTATAGGAGAAAAAACAACAGATGTATTAAAAGCACTTGCTGCTTCCTACGAAAGTGGTGTAACAGATGAGTTTATGAAACCGATCATCAATTCCAATGCTCCAAACTCTACTATCAAAGATGGTGATGCGGTGATCTGTTTCAACTTCCGTACAGACCGTTGCAGAGAAATAACACAGGTGTTAACACAAATTGATATGCCTGAGTTTAACATGAAGAAACTGAATCTTCATTATACAACCATGACGGAGTATGATAAAACATACAAGAACGTTCATGTGATCTTTGAAACTGATAACCTCAGCAAAACATTGGGCGAAGTATTAGAAGAACAAGGCCGCACACAAATCCGTATTGCCGAAACAGAAAAATATCCGCATGTAAGTTTCTTCTTTAGTGGTGGAAGGGAAAAACCATTTGAAGGTGAAAAGCGTATAATGATTCCTTCACCAAAAGTGGCTACGTATGATCTGCAACCGGAGATGAGCGCTGTGGAAGTTACCGATGCCATTGTTCCGGAGATTGAAGATGAAACAGCCGATTTTATTTGCTTGAATTACGCCAATGCTGATATGGTTGGGCACACAGGTATTTTCCCTGCAGCAATAAACGCTGTTGAAACAGTTGATGCCTGCGTAAAGCGTGTGGTTACTGCAGCCCTGAATCATGGCTATACGGTTTTCCTTACTGCCGATCATGGTAATGCGGATTATATGATCAATGAAGATGGTACGCCTAATACCGCACATACGCTTAATCCTGTTCCTTTATTTGTGATCGACCGTTCATGGAAAGGAACCGTAAAATCCGGGAAATTGGGAGATATTGCACCATCCATTCTTACAATGATGGGCTTGCCGGTACCAAAAGAAATGACCGGCGATGTATTGATCAGTCAATAATGCAATTCTTCAGAACGATAACAGCAATCTGTTTACTCATAGGGTTCAGTTTGCCTATGTTATCGCCTGTTGTGTTGCAACTCAAACAACTTTATGTACAACACGAAATGCTGGAGAAGCTGGAAAAACAGCAACTCATCAGCATACGTGTAAAAGCAGCTACTGTTCAATGGGTAAAACCAAAGAAAGAATGTGTAATTGATACTGAAATGTTTGATGTAAAGAAAATAGCAGTTGATGGAGATGATCTTGTTCTTACAGGATTGTATGATGCAAAAGAGAAAGAGCTGAAGCAGACGATACGTCAGCAATCGGAACAACAATCGAAGCAATCAAAACAAACAATACAGTTATTCTCTGCATTGGCATTACCGGTTGAAGCAGCTAACTTTTTATATACAGCCGGAACAGGTATTACAAAAAGCCTGTTCCGGCAATCTTTTTATCACTCCCCTTTTTTGGGTTTTCTTACTCCACCACCACGATCAGTATAAATAATTTTTAATCAACAGATTTTGAGAATGAACCTGCAATAAGATGCATACTGTAATCTTGTTGTCAGGTAATTGGTATTTATATCTTATCAAACCAAACTAATGAGAAAAATATTATTTGCTTTCCTGGCAAGCATTACCGGTTTGTGGATACATGCGCAGGAAGCAGTAAGCGATAGTGCTTCAAAAGAATTATCAGAAGTGGTGATCAGTGCCAGCAAGTTTCCTGAAAAGAAATTAAACATTGCACAACGCATTGATGTCATCAGTTCAAAATATATCAGCAGGGTAAACGCACAGAACACAGGTGATTTATTAATCAACACAGGAAATGTATTTGTACAAAAAAGTCAGCAAGGTGGCAGTAGCCCGGTTATCCGTGGTTTTGAAGCAAGCCGTGTATTGCTGGTGGTAGATGGTGTAAGATTAAACAATCTTATCTATCGTGCAGGTCATTTACAAAATGCGATTACAGTTGATCAGAACATGCTGAGCAGTATGGAAGTATTATATGGCCCGGCATCAACTATTTATGGCAGTGATGCATTGGGTGGTGTGGTACATTTTCGTACCAAAGCACCCGTGATTGCAACAAATGGAAAAAAAATGTTAGTGAAGGGAAGTGGCTTTGCCCGTTACAGTTCTGCCAACAATGAAAAAACAATTCATGCAGATGTAAATCTTGGTGGTAAAAAAATTGCCTGGTTACAATCGTACACTTACAGTGATTTTGGTGATGTGAGGATGGGGAAGAATTATCCTGACGGTTATCCAACTTTCGGACGCAGAGATTCTTTTATGACACGTATCAATGGCATTGATTCTGTTGTAAAAAATCCTGATCCGCAGGTACAGAAATTTTCCGGTTACAAGCAATGGGATATGTTGCAGAAACTGCTGTTTAAACAATCAGACAAAATATCGCATGTGTTGAATGTGCAGTATTCAAACACAACCAATGTTCCCCGTTACGATCGTTTGCAGGATAAACGAAACGGCACATTGCGTTATGCCGAATGGTATTATGGACCACAGGAACGTTTGCTTACTTCCTATGAAGTAGGTGTTGTTAAAGCCGGTTGGTTCAATAACATAAATCTCAATGTAAATTACCAGGCTATTGAAGAAAGCCGTTACACAAGAGATTATCGTCGTTACGATCGTTTAGATGGAAGAGTGGAAAATGTGCAGGTGGCGGGCTTTGTTTTAGATACCCGTAAAATTTGGGGTGGCAATGAATTAACGTTGGGTGCTGACGGACAATTCAACACACTCAAGTCAACAGCATCAAGGGTAAACATCAACACTGATGCATTAACCAAACTCGATACCAGGTATCCGAACGGAGAGAATACGCAGTTGAATGCCGGTTTGTTTGCGCAACATGTTTTCAAGTTCAGGAATAAAAAGTGGGTGTTGAACGATGGCTTGCGTGTACAGACAATTCGTCTTCATTCAACCATAACTGATAACTCATTTTTAAGTCTGCCTTTTACGGAGATCAATCAAAACAATACAACAGTAACAGGTAATATCGGCCTGGTGTATTTGCCGGTCGCCGGTTCAAAGTTGAGTGTGAATGTAGCGAGTGGTTTCCGTGCGCCGAATGTTGATGATCTTGCTAAGATCTTCGAATCAAGCACAGCAGCACATCAGTTGGTTGTGCCCAATGCAGGTATTACGCCAGAACGTACTTATAACGTAGACTTCGGTCTAAGTCAAAATTTTGGAAAGAACATTCGCATTGAAGTAAGTACATTTTATACCTGGTTCCGTAATGCATTAGTAAAAGCTCCATTCCGTTTAAATGGACAAGATTCTGTTGTGTACAACGGTGTATTAAGCCAGGTGCTTGCGAATACAAATGCCAACAAAGCGTATTTGTATGGCGTGTCGGGTGCTGTATATGCTACCATTGCAAAATATATCACCGTTAGCAGCCAGATCAATTTTACCAGGGGCCGTTTTGAAACAGACGATACAAAAAACTCATCGGTATATGAGAAACAAAGCAATGGCAGTTATGCATTGGTGAGTAAAAAAGTTTCGTCGAAACCGCTTGATCATATTCCACCTGTGTTTGGTAAAACTAGTATCAGCTATCAAAAAGAAAAGGTGATGGCAGAAGTGTTTGCATTATACAATGGCTGGAAAAAACTTGATCAATACAATGCAGATGGTGAAGACAATGCTCAATACGCAACTGCAGATGGTATGCCGGGTTGGGTTACATTTAATCTTCGTACTTCTTACAATTTCAAGTTTGCTACTTTGCAATTGGCTGTCGAAAACATCTTCGACCATAACTATCGATATTTTGCTTCAGGCTTCTCAGCGCCTGGCAGAAATTTCATTATAGCTGCAAGAGCAGACTTTTAAATTTTCTCTTCCCACTTTAATACTGCTGCTTTTTTTGACAGGAAAGCAGCAGTATTTCCAATTAATTTGTCTAAATTCAGGGTTGCAAACCCATCTGTGAATGACTGAGGAAGCACTCTTACAAGCATGTCTGAAAAATCAACCCGCCGCACAGCAGGAATTATACAGTAAGTATAGTCCTAAAATGCTGGCTGTTTGTTACCGTTTTGCCCGTAACCGGGAAGATGCGGAAGATATGTTGCAGGAAGGCTTTATCAGGGTATTCACACAAATTCATCAGTTTCAAAACAAAGGCTCTTTTGAAGGTTGGATCAGGCGCATTATTGTTCACACATGCATTAATCACATTAAAAAACACAAAAAGTTTAATGACAGTGTGGATATTAGTCAGGCACACACCTTGCAGGTAAGAGAAGACAGTGTTCCTTCGATCATCCAGGCCAAACAGGTAATTGAGTGCATCCGTATGTTGCCCATTGGTTACCGAACGGTCTTGAACCTGTTTGCAATAGACGGGTACTCGCATCGTGAAATTTCAACGATGCTGGATATTGAAGAAAGCACAAGCCGATCGCAATACACAAGAGCCAAAGCGATGCTGGAACAGATTTTAGTACAGAAAAAAATCATTTTCCGGCCGCAGAAACAGGGTGAATGGGTGGCAGCAGCCCATGCTCGGTTTTAATAATCCGTACAACCAAACCAAAAACTGATTATGGAGCGCTTTATGTACCAGGACGAATCATTTGAACGAATGTTGAAGGACAAGGCAGACGAGTACCGCATGTACCCGTCGCAACAGTCGTGGGAAAACATTCAAAAACGAATTCGCCCGAAAAACAATCTCTTCAATTTCAAATCACTTGGTTTAAGTGCTGCTCTTTTGTTAGGTTTTGCCATTTCAATTTCTGATGAGCAAACAACAAAAGAAACCAAATTATCTTTCGTTACAAATTTTATTGACGATCAGGAGCTTCCTGTAGCTACTGCACAAGCACAAAAAAATACAGCGAAAGTTATTCCTATTACCGCAGCCATTCGTGTTAATCAGATTTCACAAGAATTCCCCGAAACAATCACCTCCGATGCAATTGAAACTCCGGCCAACGAATCTGTTGTTCAGCCATTTGAAACACCTGCCCTGACTTCAGCAGCAGAAGAAGAAACGCCCTCGTTAACAAAGGCAACTGTTACAATTGAATCAAGCTCGCTCAAACCTTCAGTACCTGCTATTACAAATACAGTTACAGAGAAAACAAGCGGGATTGAGTCAAACGAATCATCAATTTCGGTTGAACCTATTTCCGTTGAAGGCAACTTGAGTGATAATTTAGATCTTCCTGTAATTACTGCACCAAAGCTTAGAAGACAATTACAGTTTTACATAGCATCTTCTGCCAGCTATCGGGTGCTTTATAACGATAACAAAATCACATTTGGCAATATTTTACAGCAAGACCCTGAGAAGGTAGCTAAACACAGCCCATCATTAGGAGTAGAATTTGGTACAGCCATTCTTCTGCCAATTTCAAAAAATATAAACTTCAGAACCGGTATTCAACTGAATTATACACGTTATAATGTAGAACTTTTCAGATCAAACCCTCAGATAGCTACAGTTATCCTGAATAATAATAATGGCGTGATTCAGCGGGTAACTTCATTGAGCAGCCAAAACAACAATGGCCTTTTTAAGAGCGATGAGGTTGCAAATGAAACATACCAGTTGTCCATTCCTATTGGCCTTGAATTAAGGCTTGCAGGCAAACGTAAATTGCAATGGAACCTCGCAACGAATATTCAGCCTACTTACCTGCTTTCAGCTTCAGGGTACCTGTTAACAAGTAACTTCGAAAAATATATCAAGGCACCTGATCTTTTAAGTAATCTTAACCTGAATACGGCCATTGAAACATTTCTCCGTTGGGATGTAAAAGATATCCAACTCCAGGCCGGCCCGCAGTTGCGTTACCAGTTGTTTTCAAATTCGCAGGAAGGATACCCCATCAAAGAACACTTGGTTGATTACGGTTTCCGCATCGGTATCGTTAAAACACTCAAATGATTTGAGTTGAAACCGCCTTTCGCATCTTTCCGAATATAGTTTTCGATATTTTTACAGTATGATACGTTTTCTCCTTGCTGCAGTGTTTGTTACTGCCGTGCTTACATTCAACAGCTGTAAAAATCAGAAGAAAGAACCAAAAGACTATATTGATGTTTCTTCTTATCTGAAAGGGCAATTGAAGTATATTGATTCTGTTCCTTTCGCCTTTTTGAAAGTAACAGTAAAAGAAGACAGCATTTTTACCGATTCGCAATTCATCAGCAAAGAACAGGTAAGAGCTATTATACAACCGTTCCTTGTAAAGGAACTGGAGAAGAAGAACTTCGAGAAGAACTTTAAAGAAACCTCTTTTGCTGATGCTACCATTGAAACAGTAACGATCACATACGAAACTGAAAACGATCAATTACCTGTATCAAGAGTTGATATTTATGTAAATCCTGAAAAGGAAATGATCAGCCAGCTTTATCTTGTTCGCCATGAAACGAAAGGCGACTCACTGTTTACCCAGCAACTTCTCTGGAAACACAATAAAAGTTTTGTGCTGATTACTTCCAGTGGAAAGAAAAATGAAACTGAAAATATTGTTACTGAAAAAGTGATCTGGGACGATCGAGCGGACAATTAGAAGCTGTTTGAGTTAGTTGTTTTGAATAGATTATGGATGTTTTTTGGAGCGAATTGCGAAGCACTCAGTAAGACCTTTGAAAAAAAAATCAACTTACTAAACAAGGCGAATTTTGCAGCCATAGTCTAAACGCCTAAGGCGAGAAATTCAACGAAGTTGCAGCCCAAAAATCGCCATAAGATATATCGAACAATTAATTCAAACAGCTTCTTAATCATGACCGAAGTTGAATTAAAAAAAGTACTCCCCGGCATTCCTGCCCAACCCGGCATTTACAAATATTACGATGCGGATAAAAAACTATTGTATGTAGGCAAAGCAAAACACCTGCGTAAACGTGTTTCATCATATTTCACCAAAACACTTCAAACCTACAAAACACAGGAGCTTGTCCGGCGTATTCACAGCATTGAGTTCACTGTTGTAAATTCTGAACAGGATGCATTCTTCCTTGAGAATTTACTCATTAAACAGTTTCAACCTGTCTTTAATATTGATTTGAAAGATGACAAGAGCTATCCTTTTATTGTCATTAAGAATGAAGCTTTTCCAAGAGTGTTTCTTACACGCCGAAAGATAATTGACGGCTCCACTTATCTTGGCCCCTTTACTTCAGTTGCCAAAGTAAGAGACCTCATTGATTTTATACGTCAGCATATCCCCATCCGCAATTGCAAACTGAATCTCAGCGAAGCAAATATCAGGAAGGGCAAATTCAAAGTATGCCTTGAATATCATTTGGGCAATTGCAAAGGACCATGTGAAGGGTTGCAATCAATGGAAGATTACAAGGAAGATCTTGAACAGGTAAAGAATATTCTTAAAGGGAATTTATCGCCTGTTATCCGGCATCTGAAAGAGGAAATGAAACAGTTTGCAGCTGATCTGAATTATGAGAAAGCAGAGATCAACCGAAAAAAAATTGAACATTTAGAAAGTTACCGGGCCACTTCAACAGTAGTTAATCCACGGCTTGGTGATGCTGATGTGATCTCCATTGTTGTACAGGAAGAAAAAGCATTTCTTAATTACATGATGGTGCAGAATGGAAGCATTATCCAGACAGAAAACCTGCAGCTTGAAAGCAGGCTTGGTGAAAATGAAAAAGAAATACTTGAGTTTGCTGTAAGTTATATCCGCAATAAATTTGAAAGCCTTTCACCTGAATTAATTGTACCAGTTGAAATAGAATTGCTGGATGAAGAGTTAAAAATCACCGTACCAAAAGCAGGTGAAAAGAAAAAGTTGCTGGAGCTCTCACAAAAAAACGCAGCTATCTTCTTTGAAGAATACAAACGCAAAAAAGCATTGCAGTTAACAGATAAACGAAAAGAGAATAATCTGAAAGTTGTTGAGCAATTAAAAGATGATCTTCATTTAACACAGTTACCACTGCACATTGAATGTTTTGATAACTCTAATTTCCAGGGAGCTTACCCAGTTGCAGCAATGGTTTGTTTTAAAAATGGTGAACCAAGCAAGCAAGACTACCGCAAGTTTAATATCAAAACGGTGCAGGGTATTAACGACTTTGCTTCAATGAAAGAAGTGGTAATGCGCAGGTACAAACGTTTGATTGAAGAAGATAAACCATTACCACAACTGGTGATCATTGATGGAGGTAAAGGACAACTTTCCTCTGCAATGGAAAGCATTAGAGAACTGAAGCTGGAAAATAAAATGACAGTAGTGGGTCTTGCTAAAAATGTTGAAGAAATATTTTTCCCCGGCGATAAAGAATCATTGAAGCTAGGTTATAACAGTGAATCATTACGATTGATACGAACAATCAGGGATGAAGTGCATCGCTTTGGCATTACATTCCACAGAGATAAACGAAGTAAAGGTGCGTTTAAAACCCAGCTTGATGAGATCAAAGGAGTGGGTGAAGCAACAATTGAAACGCTCATGAAAGAGTTTAAATCAGTTAATAATATCCGTAATGCGTCGCTAAAAGATATTGCAGCAATTGTGGGTGAAAGCAAAGCTGTTTTGGTGCAACAGGCATTGATGCAAAAGACAAAAGAGTAAGAAAAAAAATGGGGCCAGGATAGAAATCCAGCCCCGTCTTTAAAATCCAATATCCTATGAAAAACCGTAACGAAGATACAAACACTTACTATAAAAGCAATACCTCAAAGCGGGTATTTTTCAAATTCTTCAGTATTTTTTCGGTGCAGTCAAATGGCCATTTTTAGGCCCAATTCGCCGCTATTCAATTTTTTTATCTTGATCAGCCACATAAAAAAACCGCCACAAGGGCGGTTTGATATAAATAGTTTTTAAGCGCTTAATAGGACCACAAATCCTGCTCGTAGTTAAATATCTTATCCTTGATATTTTCACCTTCAAGTAAACGAAGGATCGGATCCTTGATAAAATCTTTCAAACGACGGTCATATGGATTGTCCATGGTTGTTTTCGTGATATAACTGCTGAACATACGGTTCTCAAACAGTTCTTCCCATGTCATACGTGCACCAAAGTTTTTGCCATTAAATGCTTCGAATCTCGAGAGAACACCACGTGCATCAGGATAGTAAATCCAGAATAAAGGTGACATATCAATAAACTGACCTGTTGACGTGTAAATAGGTTTTACAGGGCAAATTCCAAGAATTCTTACAAACATTCTTGATGATTCTTTATCGAATACCCACTCCTCTTTTACTCTGAATTGGTAAATGCTATCGGGATCAACTTCCTTTGAACGTACCTCGTAACGTTCAATATTACCTTGCAGATCATAAACAGGAACAGTATCAACACCGCCTGAAAATGATTCCATTACAGCCTGCGGTGTTAATGGCGTAGTAAAACGATCATCAAGTGGATCGAAAGCTGTTATTTCTCTATCTCTGATTGCTTTCAGAATAATTGAAATGAAACGTTGATTACCATTATCCTCGTCCGCAGCATAACGGAAAGGCAGATTCATTTTTTCACGTGTGTCAATCTCTCTCCATACACGCTGGCGATAAACGGCATCATCTTCACGAATATGCTCAAATGCTAACGGTTGACGATCTTTAATGAGATTACGCTCAATAGATGCATCGTTACGAAGTGATGGCTTAATTGTATCCATAGCAGCATTGCCGGTAGATTTAACCACCACAATCGGAATATTCGCCTGTGGCTGATTCGTAGGTTGCTGCTGGTTATTATTACCATATGCCGAGTTCTGCTGTGTTGGCTGTTGTTGAGCAGGCGTGGTACCATACCCCGATGAACCATAGCCAGATTGAGCTGGTGGCGTTGTTGTTTTACGTGTTGTTTTCTTCCGCTGCTGCGCAGAAACAACTCCCGAAATCATCAGGGAAGCTAACAACAACCCTACGGTAAGGCTTTTCATTTTCATAATCTTTTGTTTAGTATAATACAAACGATAAAGGAGGTAAAGTTCTTGTGTTACCACCTGGTCCAACTGCTTTTATTTCATCAAGTACTACTGTTGTATTTGGTTTGCAACGGTTCATCAGGTCTTGTACGGCATCAAAAGAATTGCCACGAACACCTGGCCTAACACCTGCATCAGGGAAACCTGCACCTGTTGCATAGAAAGTATAACCGGTAACGGTAAAGCTTACACCTTCAAACACGAAGTTCTCAAGTTCGGCTCTTATACCTCTTTGTGCTTTAAATACATTGGCAGGAATACGGCCACCTTTGCTGGCACCAACCATTGGTGTTGGATCAGGAACTGTTTTCACTCTGAATTCAAAGCTGCTTGGCTTGCCATCAGAATTAACTGTAACAACAGCTTTACCGGGAGTTGTAGGTTTAGCGATATAACGACCGGGACCAATTTTGCTCAATGAGCCATTATTGATACCTACCGTTACTTTTTCATCGCCCACATTACCACCACTAACAGCGAGTTCATTATCTAAACCAATGTATAATACTTTTACTTTTTCAGCACTTACAAACGCACCTGTTGCAGTACCTACTGTATAGTTAATTTCAGTCTCTTTCGATTGTGGATTACCATCCTGGTCAGTATAGTTTACAACAACTTTTACGGAACCACTGGTACTACCAACTTTGATTTTTTTAACAGCCATTCCTTTTTCGTTCAATTCAACCGGAGCTCCTGCAATTGACACAGTAGGAAGTTTGCTTTTGCTGAAAGCACCTAACCCTGCAGTAATTTCCAATTCCTGTCCAGGGAACAGGTAACTTGAGCTTGAACCAACAATTGGTTCAAATGCATCAAAACGAACAACAACCTGGCCTACACGGTTATGAAACTCATTCACCAGGCGGCTTTCAGTAGTTTTAACGTCGTTCTGAAATTTGCTGAGCATAGTTAATGCTGCAACAGTAGGGGTCATATGAAAGTAAGCTGAAGCCCAGGTTACTTTACCCATTTTACGATTGTCCTGTTTCGGGATTTCTGTATTGATTGGAAGATTCTTTTCGAACATTTTTCCAACTTCAGGGTCAATGGCCAGCATTGCTTTTTTGTATTGATCTAATTTAGCTCTGAGCTTTTCGCCTTCACCCTTCTTATCCATGATACGGGTAGCAACATCAACATTATCTTCTTTGAATTTTGATTCAGGATCTTTTGGATCATACCCTGCTTCAATCTTCAATTTCATTTTAAGATCTTCAATATAAGAAGTGATCTCTTTTGTTAACCGAACAGCAGTTTCTGCTTTTGGCATCCAAACTTCAGCTTTTGCTTTTGATTCAGGTGCTGCAAGTTTTATTTTAAACGATTCCATGATCGTTTCTGTAGAACGGTTAACGACTGTATTTGTAGTGGTAAGACTATTGTCAACTACTTTGAATGCATTGATGATCTCTGCTGATACGTTGAGTGCCAACAGTGCTGTTAACACCAGGTACATCAGGTTGATCATCTTCTGCCGGGGCTCTTTAGGTAGTGCCATCTTTTCGGATTTTGGTTTTAAATCAGGAAATAGTTTTGGTTCATCTGTTGATTCATATAATTAACGTCCCTGCATTGCATTGATCATATTTCCATAGATGTTGTTCAAGGTGCCGAGGTTCTTCGCAAGAGTGCCAATTTGTTCCTGCGCTTTCTTGGCATCATCTACACTACCTAACATTGTTTCAGAAGCCTGTGTAAGGTTGCCATAAAATTTGTTCATTGCTTTCAGGTGATTATTGGTATCCTGTAATTCCAATTCATAGATTGTATTTAAAGAACCGAGATTCTTCGTCATAACCTGTACTTGCTCATGGTATGCTTTTGTACCTTCTGCAGCAAGGTTGAAAGAAGAAACGGTTGAAGCAGCTTGCTGATAAGCATCTTTCATACCATCCAATACTTTCGCAGCTTCTTTTGAAGATGCACTTAACTGGCCGGTTGAAGAAACCACATCACTTACATCTTTAATGCCACCAACAGTGCTGTTGAGTTTTTGGAAATTCTCACCAAGGCTGCGGAGATTTGCCGGTGTAATATCTGCATCACTCATCATTTTATCTAATGAAGCGAGTGCCGGCGTTCCTGCCGGAACGGCTGCTTTATGATCGTCGTGCATACCATAACCTTGTGAGGCTAAGTAAGCATATACTAAGAAGATACCTGCTTCGGTCAACAGACCTACAGTAAGCATCATATCTGCAAATGAAAGGTGAAGGATCTTGGCCCACGCCCCGAAGATTACAACGGCTGCACCTGCGGAAACGATAATGTTCGTGATTTTTTCGGTTGATTTAGAGACTGCCATAAAAGTTGGTTTTAAAAAGGTAAATCAATGATGGTTTGTGATCAGCTCAAAAAACTTAGGTTTTTGGACTAAAAGGTAAATATTAGGATTATAAATTTCAATGGTGATGATTAACGCTTACGCATCATAGGTGGCAGGTTAATCACACAACGGAAGCCAATGTATGATTTTGCTGTATCCTGATACTCATAGTTACGGGTACTTGTTTGCAGAAAGTAACCTACACTTTGCCAGCTACCACCACGAACCACTTTACGTTTCATGCGGGGAGGATCACTGTCCTTCGCATTGTAACGGATATCGGGGTTCATGTCATGTGCAAAGTTGTAAGCCCCTTCATAATAAAGAGAACCAGTCCACTCTGCCACATTACCAGCCATGTTATAAAGACCGAAGTCGTTTGGCCAATAAGCATCAGCACGCACAGTGTAGAAACCACCGTCTTCAGGATAGTTACCACGGCCTGGTTTAAAGTTGGCCATTAAACATCCTTTACGGTTGCGGAGATAATAGTTACCCCAAGGAAACATTGATTGTGAACGTCCGCCACGGGCTGCATATTCCCATTCTGCTTCAGAAGGCAAGCGGTAGCTCGATTCTGTTGCATATCCTTTTTTGTCATTAAAATCGTTGAGGTGACGTGTGCGCCAGTTACAGAAAGCGTTTGCTTGTTTCCAGGTTGTTCCAACTACAGGATAATTGGCAAAAGCCGGGTGAGCAAAGTAACGCTGGCTCATTGGCTCGTTATAACTATAAGAGAAATCACGCACCCATACTAATGTATCGGGATATACTTTAATCGGATTTCTGACAATGAATTTTGAGCGGGGTTCGTTTGGTTTGCGGTAAGCAGCTGCTTTGTAATCAACATACTCTTCGCCGTAGATAAGCTTATCCGGATCGATTTCCATTTTACCGAAAATACGATCATCCGGAGCCATCATCATCTGGCCAAGTTTCTCATATACATTTTTCTCTTTCCAGATGCCGGCAGCTTTTTTCCAGTCAATAGCATTTGTTTTGGGATCGATGTAGTTTAACACAGTTGCCGCAATGGAATCCCTGACGTAGAACACAAACTGCTTGTATTCGCTGTTAGTAACTTCAGTTGCATCCATCCAGAAACCGCTGATTGATACCTGGCGGTTACGGGCAGTGTACGCATAGTTGATGTCCTCATCACTGGGCCCCATATGAAAGGTACCTTGAGGAATCATCACCATTCCAAGATGTGTGTTGTTGTTTTGCTTTGCGCCATACGCTGCACCAACAAGTTGACCGTTGTTTGCTGATTTCGAAGATGACTTCGATTTACCGCAGCTGACAGCTAGTACGGATAAGGCGGCGATTGTTAGGCAACTTAACAGTTGGTTCTTCATTTGTTAAGAATTTAATTTTCTTGATTAAGGTATTGGACAAATTTAAGATGTCCTTTTCAGGATTGACCTTAAAACTTATCGCAATGCTAGTAATTAATTTTTAATTATTCAAAATGTTTTTACAGCTCGTCATCGATAACGGGGAATTAATATTTTTATTGTTTTACCCTGTAACAGATGCTAAAACTGCCCGTATTTCCTGTGTTTCAGCGGTTGGCCGGAGGCAGGTATATTCCTTACATAAGTATAAAAATGTGCCACCCTTGGGAGAGTCCCTATTTAATAATAGCGGGAAACTACTATTACTTTTTGTGGAAGACTGCATAATTAAATTGGGTCTGTACCAGCTCAAAACCTCGTCCCGTTTTGTTTCATAGCCCTCCCCTACGATTGCCAGCTCCCTGAATCCGTTGATCCGGTTCTGTAAAAGACCCGCCCAAACTCCAAAAGAACCGGGGTAACGCACTATTACATCCTGCAAACCAAGCAGCATTTTGGTACTTTGTTCCACCCATTCCGGTTTATTGAAAATGATGCCCAGGTGCTGAAGATTAACGGCCATTACTGCATTCCCAGAGGGCACGGCACCATCATATATCTCCTTTTTTCGTACCACCACATCAGTTTGATTGGCGGCTGTAAAAAAGAAATAACCTGTTTCTTCCTCTCCAAACTGATCAATAGCTGCAGCCATCAACTCTTTTGCTTTGAGCAAGTAGTTTGTATCGGAGGTTATTTCCTGTAATTGCAGAAGTGCTTTGATGAGATAAGCATAATCATCCAAAAACGCCGGATACTTAGCAGTCCCGTTTTTATAAACATGCCATAAGCCACCAGTATGTTCAAATGCCTTCAACAAGAATTGCATATTCCTGATGGCTTTTTGCCTGTACTCCTCTTTTCCTGTCGCAGCAAATGCGCTGCTGTAAGCACAATTCATTAACGCATTCCAACTAAGAAGGATCTTATCATCAAGTAATGGCCTGATCCGCTTTTCTCTTGTTTTGAGAAGTAGATCAAGACAGGCTTTCATTTTTGTTTCAAATGTTTCTAAATCCAAACCATTCTCTTTTTTACAGAATTCAACTGCTTTTTGTTTGATGCGGGGAATATTTACTTCTTCCCAATTACCATGTTCTGTTATATCATAAAATTGGCAGAAGAGTTCTGCATCTTCTTTCAATACATCTTCTATTTCCTTTTTTTGCCAGGTGTAATACTTACCTTCTACTCCTTCGCTATCGGCATCCAATGCTGAATAAAATCCATGTTCGGGTGATGTCATTTCCCTTTCGATAAATACCAGTGTTTCTTCAATTGCACGTTTGTATTGCCGTTGCTTGGTAAGTTGCCATGCCTCGCTCATAACAATCACGAGTAATGCATTATCATAAAGCATTTTTTCAAAATGAGGTGCCAGCCATTCTGCGTCTGTACTATAACGGGCAAAGCCACCACCCACATGATCATAAATGCCCCCTTCGATCATTTTATCAAGACTGAGACAGGCTTGTGCCAATGCTTCTTTATTACCAGTGAAATGATAATATTGCAGCAAATAGCCAATTGTAAATGTTTGTGGAAATTTTGGTGCATTGCCAAAACCACCCCAGCTACGATCAGCTGTTTTCATAACAGCATCGAACATTAACTCAGCTTGTTTCTGCGGAAACAATTCTTCTGCAGGCAGATCAAACTTCAATACTTTTTGTGTACCGAATGAATTGGCGTTTTGCAAATGATGCACCAGCTCAGCTGCCTGTTGTTCCACCTCTTCCCTCTTCTCTTTAAATGCATTGGCAACTCCATAAAGCACTTCTTTCCATGAGCTGCGGTTAAATGCTTTTACAGGTGGGTAGTAAGTGCCCCCATAAAAAGGTTTGAGATCAGGAGTTAAAAAAACATTGAGTGGCCAACCACCGCTTCCGCTCATTGCCTGCACGGCATCCATATAAATATGATCAAGATCGGGACGTTCTTCCCGGTCAATTTTTATGTTGATGAAAAGCCTGTTCATGATATCGGCCGTTGCTTCATCTTCAAAACTCTCCCGTTCCATTACATGACACCAATGGCAGGATGAATAACCAATACTTACCAATACGGGCTTGTCTTCTGCTACCGCTTTTTTCAATGCTTCTTCACCCCATGGAAACCAATCAACGGGATTATGTGCATGCTGTAATAAATAAGGGCTGCTTTCTTTAGCAAGACGATTGGTATGTGTCATAAAAGATCACTGCTGTTGATTCAACCGCAAACCTACTTTGTTTACAACACAAAAAGTGTAATGAAAATTACCTGGATGCCTGTGCAAGAAACTTATCCAAAGCCGAAACCATGCTTGGCGCCTGCGGTTCGGGAGCTTTTATCTGCAATTGCAAACCGGCCTCTTCAACCGCTTTAAACGTATTGGCACCAAATGCACCGATAAATGTTCCGTTTTGTTTGTACTTAGGTAAATTTTCAAGCAGACTTTTTACACCGCTAGGGGTAAAAAAACAAATGATGTCAAAGTCGCCTGTTGTGATCAGGTCTTTTACATCATTGCTAACTGTTTTGTAGAGAATAGGTGTTGCAAATTCACAGTTATGATTACGAAGCCAGCTGGTGATTTCGTTATCTATATTTTCGCTGCAGGGGTATAAAAACTTTTCGTTGCTTTTGTGTTTGTTCACCACATCAAACAAACTTTTATTGGTACCATCGGCACCATAAAACACTTTGCGTTTTCTGTAGAGGATAAACTTCTGGAGGTACAAAGCCACGGCTTCAGTAATACAGAAATACTTTGTTTCCTGTGATATAGATATTCTCATTTCCTCGCAGACACGGAAGAAATGATCAATGGCATTGCGGCTGGTGAAAATTACAGCCGAGTATGCGGTGATATCAATCTTTTGTTTTCTGAAATCTTTAGAAGGTATCCCTTCAATACGAATAAAAGGCTGAAAAGACAACTGTAGGTTGTATTTCCTGGCAAGCTCATAGTATGGCGACTTATCGGATTCTGGCCTTGGCTGCGTTATCAGGATGTTTTTGATCGCTCTCTCTTTTTGGGGCTTCATACCGTGTTTTTCCATACGTGGAAAAGGAAAATTTCTGCAAAGGTAAGTACAATTATTTATAAAAAACCAAGGATCAGCTTATAGATAACCAGCAGGGGGGCAATCTCAAAAGCCAGGAAAAAAATAAAAAAATGGAACCTGCCTACCTTAATTTCTGCCTGCACCGGGCGGTAAGCCCGCAGAAAACGGTAAAGGAACAGCCCGATAATGACTACCAGCGAAATGGTAATAGCTATACCCGCCAGTTCTTTTTCGGCAAAAGCAATCACAAAAAGAAAAGGAAGTAATATAACCCCCACGATTTTGTTAATCAGGAAAACAATAAAAGAATAGGTTTCAGCGGCATTCTTCATTCCAAACAGCCAGCCGCTTACCTGCAGAAAAACATACTTGCCCAGGTACATCAGGGCAATTGTTGCCGTTGTAACAAGTGGAATAAACAGATCGGGCAGTTTAACCGATACATCAAAATAGCTGATGAGCAGGTACACATAAGTTCCTGCAACCACGGCAAAAAATAAATTGAACAATAAAGACTGCAAACCCGATTGTACTAATTGTTCCCTGATCTGGTTCACCCGTAAAGAAGTGCGGAAAAACACCCGGAACATATCGCTGAAATAGCGCAGGTAGGTGATACGCAGCAACCCAAACAGCAATGCAATACCCAAAATATAATAGAACAGCCAGTCTCTTCTTTCAACCTGTTTTTCTTTTTCGATCTGGAACTGTGGCTTTACAAAAAGATTCAACCTGCTTTTTGCGAGGATGGCATTGTAAGACGAATCAAAGGAAACCAATGGAACTGTCGGCACTTGCTGAAGGGTATCTTTTGCGACGGCTACCGGTGCCGTAACAGAAACACTATCGGGCTTCTGTTGCACAACAGAAGTATCCTGTGCCACAACAGTAAATTGAACCAATAAAAGAAGTAAGAATAAAAATAAGCGCATGCGTTGGTTGCAAAAATAATCAAGCGAAACTCAACCATCAGAAAAAATTCATATAACCAAAGTGAATTTTACTTTGCCGCAGGTTTAAAGGTGAATCGTCTCTTTTACCTGCCGCAAAAGCAATATTGAAAATGCCTGCTTTTGTTTCGAAAGCCATACCCAAACCCGAACCTATGAAAGTATTGCTGGTATTGGCAAACTGGCTGTTGTTACGCACCCATCCCCCATCGGCAAATGCATAGATATAACTGTTGAGCCCGATAAGGATACGATATTCAGCAGTTACCACAGCATAAGCCGATGCAAAAATGCTTTCTTCATCAAACCCACGTAACAAACGGAAACCACCCAATTGATACAACTCATTCCGGAAAATGCGTGGACTTTGTATCAACCCTGCATTTACAGCTGTTTTAAATGTTGCGTTCTTACCTGCTTTTAAATAATTTGCTGCACTTGCCCTTAAACGAAACGTATAAGCTCTTGTTCCAACCGAATCATAGAGCGATTGATAATTGAATCCCTGGTTGTTTGGATCTTTTAACGACGAGATATTGTTATTGGGTCTAATCTTTCGAATACCTGCCGAACCGGTAAACTTCATATCAAATCCTTTATGTGGATTGAAACGGTAATCGGTAGTAAACCATTCGTATTCCAATCCAATGTTTGAAGTTGTCTGATCGATCTGATCGGGCAATCGTTTGCTGATGCGGATTGCATTTGTATCAACCGTGAGCAGGTTGGAGATAGATTGCTGGTAAAATATTTTACCGCTTCTGTTACCACCAAATGCATATTGCACGCCCAATTGTAAATTGATGTTGAGAAAGCTGCTGTCTTTTTTCAATCCATCAAACGAAACGTCTACACCAAAAGGCGATCCGAATAAAAAGGGTTGCAGGTATCCCATTTGCAAACGTGGCGATTGCACCTGTATCTGCTGAAACACGATCGTCAATGCTTCACCTAAACCAAATCCATTCTTCAGGTTAAGATTAAAATCACCTGTAACCAATAATTTGTTGCCGCCCAACTGATCATTTGATGGAAGAAAACCAATAATACCATTGATCTGGCTGCTCTTTCTTTCTTTGAGATAAAGATTAACGATGGAGCCAGTTCCTAAAAAACTCATGTTCCATTTTTGTTCTTCGAGGAGATAAGGCAACTGCAATAACCTTGGACTGATGTTGAGCAGTTTTTGCTTCTGGTAAACAGAGCCATCCTGTATTTCAAGATAACGTTGCAGAAAACGGTTACTGATCTTCACATCGCCATACACACGAATGCTATCAACTTTGTACAGCGGACCTTTGTCAATTTTTAAAATTGCGGTGATACCTTCCTGTTGCAGATTGAAACTATCAAGATAAACATTGGCAAAAGGATAGCCACTGTTCTCTAATTTATCAAGCAAACGTGTCTGCAATAATTGCACAGCTGCAAAATCGAGTGGTTGCTGTTTGAAATTTTTATCACGGTAACCGGCTGCATTTAACAGATCCTGCGGCACTGCTGATGTATTGAGCAATGCCCAACGATAAGTTTGACCGAGGAATAACAATACTTCTGCTTTTGTTGAATCCATTTGTACAGAATCAACCGAAGCAGTGATATATCCTTTCTTCTGTAACAGTTTCGGTAATTCAAAAATGTATTGGCTGCATGTACCTTTATCATCAAATTCTTTTACCAAACCAAGTGATGGAGAAATATCAACTGTATCAGCAAAACGATACAGCAATTGATACTTTTTTTGCGCCAATGCAGGCAGCACAAAAAACCAGC